>NZ_CP081150.1:1293699-1617124 GCF_019665765.1 Deefgea tanakiae | reverse complement strand
CAAAGCGATTATTGATGACTATCGGCAAGCGGCAAAAAACGCGATGACCGCTGGATTTGATGGGGTAGAAATTCATGGTGCGAATGGTTATCTGATTGATCAATTCTTGCGTACGACTTCAAATCATCGCGCCGATGAGTATGGCGGTAGCACTGAAAATCGTCTTCGATTCTTACTTGAAATTAGCGAAGCGATTGCCGAAGAAATTGGCACTGAGCGCGTTGGTGTGCGTTTGGCGCCGTTTATTACAGGGCGCGGCATGAATTGCCCTGAAATTATTCCGACGATTTTGCAGGCGGCAACTCAGCTGAATGATTTGGGCGTGGCGTATTTGCATCTTGCAGAGGCCGATTGGGATGATGCGCCGCAAGTGCCGACTGAATTTCGTACGCAGTTACGAGCCGTATTTAAGGGCTCAATTATTGTGGCGGGTGGATATGATGCAAACAAAGCGGAAGCTGTGATCGAGGCAGGTTTTGCCGACTTAGTGGCATTTGGTCGACCCTTTGTTGCCAATCCAGATTTTCCAGCTCGTCTTGCACATCAACTTCCATTGGCAGATTTAGAACCCAGCCAATTATTTGGTGGTGATGAAAAAGGTTACATTGATTATCCGACCGTAAATTTAAAGCAGGATGGGGCTATAGCATGACATTACCAGTGATTGCCGTCATTGACGCGAAACCAGAGTTTAATGATGAAGTCGAACTTGCTTTACGTGACATGTTGCTACCTACCCGGGCTGAGGGTGGCTGCTTGCAATATGAGTTAACTCAAGACCAAGCTAGCTCAACTCGCTGGATTATGGTCGAGCGCTGGCAGGATGAACTCGCGTTAGAGCGCCATTTAGTCAGCGCACATATGGATCAGTTGGGTGTGGCATTATCAGGTCGAATTATCGATTTGAAAATCTATCGGCTCAATCTAATTGCTTAACGATATATCGAGTTCAAGAGAGCACTACTAAAGGAGAACACCATGAAAGCGATTGCTTATCAAAATGCCGGTGAGGCATCTGTATTACAGGATATCAATCAAGCAGTACCAACGCCGCAGGGGCATGATTTATTAGTTGCTGTGCATGCAGTTTCTGTTAATCCAGTGGATACAAAAATTAGAAAAGGCGTTACTGCCGCGGCAGGGCAGTGGAAGGTATTAGGTTGGGATGCGACGGGGGTTGTAGGTGCTGTGGGCCCCGATGTGACATTATTTAAGCCTGGTGATCGGGTTTGGTATGCCGGCGATATTAGTCGAAATGGTAGTAATGCTGAATTGCAATTGGTTGATGAACGCATCGTGGGCAAAATGCCGGTCAGTTTAGATTTTGCTGAAGCGGCGGCATTACCATTAACTGCAATTACTGCATGGGAAATGTTATTTGATCGTTTGAAAATTGCTAAGGATCAGCAGAATCATGATCAGCAACTATTGATTATTGGTGCGGCTGGTGGAGTTGGCTCGATTATGATTCAACTTGCTCGTCAATTAACCGGCATTAAAGTGATTGCCACGGCATCACGCCCAGAGACGCAAGCATGGGTTCGCGAATTGGGCGCACACGAGGTGATTGATCACAGCAAACCGTTGCGTGAAGAGTTGCAGCGAATTGGGATTAATCAGGTCAGCCATATCGTGAGTTTGAATCAAACGGATCAGCATTTTGAGCAAATTGTTGAATGCATTGCACCGCAGGGAAAATTTGGTTTAATTGATGATCCCGCACCGATAGACATCAGCAAACTCAAGCGAAAAAGCGTGTCTTTGCATTGGGAGTTGATGTTTACACGGGCGCTGTATCAAACTCCAGATATGATTGAGCAACATCATTTACTGAATCAAGTTGCGGATTTAGTTGATGCTGGTGTAATTCGGAGCACGGCGAATCAAGTTTTGGGTGCGATTAATGCTCGTAATCTGCAGCAGGCACATGCCTTGATTGAAAGTGGCAATACCAAAGGTAAAGTCGTTTTAGCTGGCTTTTAATCTCACAAGGCCAAGTCATCATTTTGCTTGGCTTGCTTAATTATCCGCGGCCTTCAACGTGGCGATTCGCAGGTTCAAGTCCATCGGGATTACGCAGCGCTCGTTCGATTCGGCGTGCTAGCGCAGGCATGTCGACGCTGTGGTTGCTGGCAATCTGTTGCGCTCGATTCATGATGGGCCGAATCGCGGGTGGGAAGCTGCGACTATTGACCGCCAACACCAAGCGATTGGCGCAGCCATCGGCACCGATTGCAATCGCTGAGCCATCAAACACGGTACGGATACGCTGGTAATAACTATCAAACCTAGCGTCGCTCCCCCATAGATTGACCACCAGCACGCCACTGGGCGCCAATGCTGCACGGCAATCGTCGAAAAACTGCGCCGTTGCTAAACTCTCCGGCATACCTTCCTTGCCATAGGCATCGACCAGCAAGGCGTCCATAGGTTTGTTAGTACGCTTGAGCTGTTTTTTCAACCAGACCGCGCCATCGATACATTCAATATTTAGTCGAGCGTTGTTTTCTGGAATTGCAAAGCGATCGCGTAGCGCAATCACCCCGGCATTGATTTCGGCAACGTGAATCGTGGATTCGGGCAAATAGTGATAACAATACTTGGCCAGTGAGCCACCGCCCAAACCAATCATACCGATGTGATGGGTATTGCTTCGTAGCAATTCAAAAGCAAGCATGCTGCGCGTATACCCAAGCACTAAGTCTTGCGGTGCACTGCGCTTCATCCGGCTTTGCACGGTGGTTAGGTCAAACATCAACGAAACCTCGTCACCTTCTTCGTACACAAACGGTTTCCCGCTGAGGGTTTCGGCGAATAAATCAGCAAAAGATGGGCTGTCAGAATTGGTCACGCCTAGGCACTTTAGGAATTCAAATTGGGCGACATCATCGCATGTTCAGCTCATAAAGTAAGTAAGTGCTTTCGAATCACGGTTGTTTGCCGCCATGTTCCTTGTTCTGATTCAACGTTTGAGATTCAAATTCGTTTCGTTGATTTTAGTGATGTAGCGCAGGGAAATTCTGAAGGGCTGGACTAAACTGCACTATCCCTTCTGCAATAGCAGGTCATATTGTGATTGCGCTCCTCTCTGCTCAAAAAAATGGTTTCTTAGCAAAAAAACATTGGCTTCCCAATATGGTCGCAGGGCTGATTGTGGGTGTGGTGGCTTTGCCTTTAGGGATGGCGTTTGCGATTGCTTCAGGTGTGAAGCCAGAGCAGGGCATTTATACCGCGATTATTGCTGGTTTTTTGGTTTCGGTTTTTGGCGGTAGCCGGCTGCAAATTGCGGGGCCAACGGGCGCGTTTATCGTTATTTTGTCGGGAATTACCGCGCAATATGGCGTGGTCGGTTTGCAAATTGCCACGATGATGGCGGGTGTGATTTTACTGTTGCTTGGCCTCGCTAAACTTGGAGGCGTGATCAAATTCATCCCTGCGCCAGTGATTGTGGGTTTTACCGCAGGGATTGGCGTGATTATCTGGATTGGTCAGTGGGGCTCGTTTTTTGGCCTACCAAAAGTGGTGGGCGAGCATTTTCACGAAAAGTTTTGGCATACCTTGCAAGTGTTGCCCGAGCTGCATTGGGCGACGAGTATTTTGGGCGTTTTAAGTTTGCTACTAGTGCTGTTGACGCCAAAATTACCGTATCTAAGAAAAATTCCTGGACCCTTAGTGGCGATGGTCGTCGCAACAAGCTTGCAAGCGCTATTTCATTTTGACGGTGTGGCGACGATAGGCTCGGCGTTTGGTGGAATTCCGCAAGGTTTGCCGGAATTTGCCGTGCCACAATTTACCGCCAGCCAGCTCATCAGTTTAATCGGCCCCGCATTCACGATTGCGATGCTGGGGGCGATTGAATCATTGCTCTCGGCTGTCGTCGCCGATGGGATGGCTGGCACGCGGCATGATTCCAATCAAGAGTTAGTCGGGCAAGGAATCGCCAATATCATTACGCCCCTATTTGGCGGCTTTGCTGCGACGGGTGCGATTGCGCGCACTGCGACCAATATTCGCAATGGCGGTACGAGCCCGTTGGCGGGAATTTTTCATGCGATTACTTTACTGCTGATTATTTTGTTTCTTGCCCCGCTGGCCGCGTCGATTCCGCTCGCTGCATTGGCGGCGATTTTGTTTGTGGTGGCGTGGAATATGAGCGAAGTGAAGCATTTTATCCATATGCTCACACATGCGCCGCGTGCAGATGTCGCCATTTTATTGATTACTTTTGTGTTGACTGTTTTTGCCGATTTGGTCGTTGCAGTCAATATCGGTGTGATTTTGGCAACGCTGCATTTCTTGCGTCGGATGTCGATGTCGGTGGAAGTCTTACCGCAAGATGAGCGCCAAATCGGTGTGGAATTGATTCAGCAAGGTTTGATGAAATTGCCTGAGGGTGTGTTGGTGTATGCCATTGAAGGGCCCTTTTTCTTTGGCGCGGTAGAGAATTTTGAGCGGGTATTGGCTGAGACGCACACCGATCCCAGAGTCTTGGTGATTCGATTGTTGCGTGTTCCTTTTGTTGATATGACCGGATTGCAGGCGCTGGATGAGGCCATTGGCGAGTTGCGAGCGCGTGGTGTAAAAGTTTTAATTTGTGAAGCCAACGCCACCGTGATGGCAAAAATGGAGCGTGCGGGTCTACTGGTGACTTTGGGAAGGGAAAATTATTGCCCTGATTTAGCCACTGCAGTCGGTCGCGCAGATGTACTGTGTAGCGCTTGATTGCGAGCTTTTTAGCATTGCTCAGTGTTTTCTGTAACTCATCAGGGTAGAATCCCGCCATTGCAATTTGTGTTTTTTAGGCTGTGTAGATTATGACTTCTTTACCGTCGCATCCCATTGGTGTTTTTGATTCTGGCGTCGGTGGCCTGACCGTCGTACGGGCCTTGATGGATCGATTGCCATTTGAAAATATCATCTATTTTGGCGACACCGCACGTGTGCCTTATGGGGTGAAGTCGGTTGCGACGATTGAGCACTACACACAGCAAATCGCCAATTTTTTGCAGCAGCAAGAAGTCAAAATGCTGATTATTGCCTGTAATACGATGGCCGCGGTGGCGGCGGATAAAGTACGCGCCACGGCAACTGTACCAGTGCTCGATGTCATTGAAGCTGGCGCGAAAAACGCCGTTGCGCATACCAAAACCGGCGGTATTGGCGTGATCGGCACGCCAACGACGATTAATTCCAATGCCTATGCCCGCGCAATTCATCAACTGAACCCCGCGTTTCGGGTGTACTCACAAGCTTGTCCGCTCTTTGTGCCGTTGGTGGAAGAGGGTTGGCTTGATCACGCCGTGACCCGCCTCACCGCGCAGGAATATCTCAAGCCTGTATTCGTTGAGTCGATTGATACGTTGGTGCTGGGCTGCACGCATTACCCGTTGATTAAGCCGCTCTTGATGGATATTTGTGGAGACCGCATGCAGTTGGTCGATTCTGCGCTGTCGATCGCCGATCAAACCGCCGAAATTTTGCAATCGCGTGGCTTGGCTAATCCAGCGCATACGATTCCTGGATATCGTTTTGTAGTTACCGATTTGCCGGTGAAGTTCCAAACGATAGGCGAGCGCTTTTTGGGGCGTAGTTTGGGAAAAATAGAATTAACTCAACTTTGATTAGCATTTGCAAAGCAAAAAAACCAGAGTGCGAACTCTGGTTTTTTATTTTATAAATCAAAGCGACTTTCTTAGCTGATTTTTACATCCACAACGCCTGCCTGCACCGTGAGTTTGGTTTCTTTCCCAATGATGGTACTTGGTGTTTGACCTTGGTTCAGCGGATTGATTTTGCGGAAAGTACATTGTAAATCAGTCGGGGTGAGTGTCACCACCGCATAACCTTGGGCATCGGTATCTGCATATTTAATCCATGGATTGTTGACGGGTGCAACGCCGGTGCTTGAATTGGCGAATGGATTCAAAAATGGCGTCACTTGGCTAGCCGGAATTTGTGCTGCACTCACTCCGCCACCGATTTGAGCTGCGATTTTTTGTGCGACAAAGCCATAGAGTGTTTGCGCAGCCACGGATTTTTTGGTTATTGCTAGTGTGGCAATCATCGTCGCAATCGTTTTACCCAATTCCCCACCCAGTAAATCGTTGAATGTATTGATTTCTGTTTTGCTTAATCCTGCCGTCGCTTTAAATGCCGCCGCTGGCACTAAATTGGCTTGAATCGCCCCAGTCACTGCCGCTTGCACTTGGGAGCTATTGCTTGGATCAGGCACATTCGCTTGCATTGCAACCCCGACACTGAGCATTTGAATCGCAATTTGTTCAGCGCCCACTTCACTGCTAAAGATCAAAGCTTGCGCACTAGCCAGTGATGGGTCGCGTACTGCTTCGGCAAAGTATTGATAGAAGGAATCACTACTCATACCTGCTGTGACCAAATCGATTAACGCTGGCGTATTGGGGGGCGTCGCGTTGTAATCGGCGTGCGCAACACCTGCATAGAAACTGTGAATATCGCCCGTAATGGCGACAACATTATTGATTTTGTTTTGGCGAATGAAGTTAAGTAAGTCGCTGCGCTCGGCGTTGTAGCCATCCCATTGATCGGCATTGAGCACAAAGTCTTGCTGTAACGCGGTCGGTACGCCAGCGAGTTTTCTGGCATCCAAGCGCATTTTGAGTAAAGACACTTCATTGCCCCAGACTTTCCATTGCGCAGGCGAATTTTGCAGGGTTTTTTTCCACCATTCACGCTGAGTTTTTCCCAGAATGGATACCAACGCCAGTTCATCTCCTTGTGCTTTGCCGATGGCCATTTTTTGCGCTTCGGCGGCTGCAAGAATATTGCTCGGCGCCAAGTAACGGCTTCCATTCGCGCTACCGATTGCAGCCTCCGGCAAGATGTGATCAGCGCGATAGAGTCGTTGATCGGTCATTACCAAATGCATCAACTTACCAAATTGGAAGTCACGGTAAAGTTGGATGGTTTGAAAGCCAGTCGCTTTATTGTCAAAGCGAATATCGGCCGGCATGAACTCATACCATGCTTGATTGGCGGAGCGGCGGCGCTCAGTTTCGTGCTTATTATCGCCACCTTTGCTTGGATCATAGCTGCCATTGTCATAGGTCGTGGCGTCGCCCCAGCAATCGTCCGAAAACTCATGATCATCCCAAACCGCAATCATCGCAAAGCGTGCGTGGACTTGTTGCAAGCGCGGGTCGCTACGGTATTGCTTGTAGAGTGATCGGTAGTCGGCCAAAGAATTGGCGTAGCGAGCGCCAGATTTCCCATTTTTAAACGGGCCATCAGGTAGCTTGAGCGCGGTATGGCTGGCTTCGACTTGGCCAGATTGAAATCCTTCACCGATTGTTTCGTAAATGTAATCGCCTAAATGAACGATGAAATCGAGGTCTTCTTTAGCGAGTTGGCTAAAACCACCCCAGTGATTGATGCTCCAATCTTGGCACGATAAAAATGCAAACTTAAGTTGCGAAACATCCGCCGTAGCAGCCGGCGCTGTTTTAAAGCGACCAATCATTGAGCGACTGCCGTTCACGATAAACTGATACCCGTAGTGGGTATTGCTCTGCAAGCCAGTCAATTTATGACGTACGCTATGATCCCACTCGCTCGACGCAGCAAGTATGACGTTGGCTACCAATTTGCCTGTCAATTGATCGGTGCTACCCACACCCGGTGGAATGCCTTCAAAAACCATCAATTGAATTTGGCTATCCATTGCTTTGCCTTGGCTCACAATTGGATCGGCATTGCTAGGTAAAACGCGAGTCCATAAAACAATACTGTCGGCACGTGGGTCGCCTGATGCGATGCCTTGTGGAAACTGGTACTTCAGCGGCGTTGGGCTTGGCGTTGGGCTCGTGCTTGGTGTGCCGATTGGGCTATCTGAACTACCACCACAAGCAGTAATCAATAATGGGCTGGCTACGCTGGCGGTCATAAAACCGGCAAGGCGAATAAATTGGCGGCGATCCATGAATTAACTCTCCTAGAAAGTGCGCCATCATCCTTGTCTAGTGTTACAGAAATTTAAACGATCGTTTAGTTGTGTGTGACGTTGTACTATAGTTGGTCTTGTCTTGAATATTTACACTGTCATTGGCTAAGCAAACTACACCAAAGGATTGGGCTAAAAAAGCCATTTCGCAGGCTCAGATTAATGACAAACCCCGTATTTTTTGACCGGGTTTTATTTGGGCTTCACAAGCAGCTCGGGAGAGGGCAATTGGCTTTACTGCGTTCCTAATGCACGCTCAGCTTTAGTTTGGCGCTGATTAGGCTCGATCAAAAATGATTTCTTCGATCTCGGTGTCGTTAAAACGGCGTCGGCGGTTTTAAGAGAGGGTTGATGCACCGGGGACTTTATCAGTCCGATGCAGAACAAGAAACCAGCGATAAACGACATTGACCGCAATCTCACGCACGATTTGGCGCTCGGAGCGAATACCAAATAGATGGCCGATAAACAGCATTTGAAGAGCAAAACCGGATCGGTGGCGGGCGGACCATTTCGATTTCGTGCTGGATCGGGGATGTAGGCTTGAATATATGCCTAATGAAAGCCCCCCAGAATGGAGGGGCTTTCAGCAGCTTGGAAGGGTAGTTAAAACCGCTTTTTTGATTAAGAGTATATTGCGCTAACCATTTTAGTATTTGGGTTAGGGTAATATACATATGTATATATGCTGATCGTATTTGGCCGTTTCGCCGGGGCTGTCTATTTGACGGTTTCACCGCCTAAGGCATCAATTAAGGCAGGAATAAAGCCACGCAACTCACCAATCAATAGCGCCATTTGCGATTCAAATAATGCATCTTGCGTTTCTGCATCCATGTCTTTGACTTCGTCTTTTAGTACATCAAGCATGGTCAAAGATTTAATTTCGAGCGCTTCGGTGAGCGTAAAGGTCAGACGTTCACCAAAAGCTAGCGCGAGTCGGGTCGCGATTTTGCCTGCATCCAAATGCTGGCGTACTTCATCGCAATCCATCACTTGACGCTTAAAGCGGGCGATCGAGCCTTCATCCCCAGGGACTTTTAGCTCGGCGTCTTGGCCGATTGAAAATGCATCAGGGGTTTCAGTGGTGAGCCAGTCGGTCATCGCCATCGCTGGGCTGGTTTCGGTGTCGATCAATTTAGTTGGCAGGCTGCCCAAGGTTTCGCGCAAGGTAGACAACAAATATTCCGCTTTGGCGGCAGAAGCGGCGTCGACAATGACCAAGCCGCTGCTCAGGTCGATCAGCGCACGGTTAGTGCGGCGGCGGGTAAAGGCTCGCGGTAGTAATTCATCGGTGATGCGATCTTTGAGCTCTTTTTGCTCCTTGCGGCCGACTTTGCGGTTTTCTTCTTCTTCGATGTGTTGCACACGAACATCGAGTTCGTCTTTGATGACGGCAGCAGGCAATACTTTTTCTTCCGTTTTCAAACTCACCAAAACGGCGTCTTGCCGGGCTAAAGCAAAATCTTCTGGCGCGTGGCGCGCCGGTGGCACCCAGCCACAGCTTTGCATGTCCATTGCACCACATGGCACGAAGGGGCGTTTGGCTAGTTCGCTGGCGATGCTTTCTGCGCTCAGCGCGTGATCTGGATTAAGGCGATAAATTTGTAGATTACGAAACCAGAGCATGCGGCATTCCTTTTTGTGGGTGGACGATTGTAGCGCTGACTGCGAGTGAAGCAAAATGATTGTGAAAAATAGCGTTGCAGACGCGCCTTATGATATTGAGAATGATTGCTATTGGTGCTAGAGTGTCAATATAAATTTTTTACTACGGAAACTTTGACAATGAAACGGTTCGGACTGACAGTAATTGCACTTTCAATGTTGGCGGGTTTGGCTCAAGCAGAAACAGTAACGGTGTATAGCGCACGCAATGAGCAACTGATTAAGCCACTGTTTGATGCCTACACTAAAGAAACGGGCGTTGAAGTTAAAGTTTTGACGGATAAAGAAGGTCCGTTGATGGCGCGTTTACAAGCTGAAGGCACCAATACCCCAGCGGATATGTTGATTACAGTCGATGCAGGTAATCTTTGGCAAGCGTCTAATTTGGGCTTACTAAAAACGGTTAAGTCTGAAACTTTAAACAAAAATGTGCCTGCTCACCTGCGTGATGACAAAGGCCAATGGTACGGCTTGTCTGTACGTGCTCGCACGATGTTCTTTAATCCAGACCTCGTAAAAGCTGAAGACTTGTCAACTTACGAAGATTTGGCTGATCCAAAATGGAAAGGCAAATTGTGCTTACGTACCAGCAAAAAAGTTTACAATCAATCTTTGGTTGCGATGATGATTGCTCAGTACGGCGAAGCAAAAACAGAAAAAATCGTTCGCGGTTGGGTTGCTAACCTCGCAACGGATGTATTCCCAGATGACACTAAACTTTTGCAAGCGATAGCTGCGGGTCAATGTGGCGTGGGTATTGCCAATACCTACTACTTTGGCCGCATCGTTGATAAAGATCCAAAGTTTAATGCGCGTATTTTCTGGGCTAACCAAAAAACCGATGGTGTTCATGTGAACGTGTCGGGTGCAGGTGTGACTCGTTATGCCAAAAACGAAGCCGGTGCAGTTAAGTTGATGGAGTGGTTGTCGTCAGATAAAGCACAAAATATTTACGCAGACAAAGACTTAGAGTTTCCTGTGAATCCAGCTGTGAAAGCCGATAAATTGGTTTCATCATGGGGCCCGTTCAAGTCGAACGTGATCAATATGAGCAAGGCGGGTGAGTTGCAATCGCAAGCGGTGAAATTGATGGACCGTGCTGGGTATAAATAATGATGTAAGTTTGATGGCTTAATTGGCCAGCTCCGCTACAATTGATGGGCAGCTCGAAAGTCGAGACTGCCCATTTTAATTTTTTGGATGTTTATGCGTTTTCTTTCTCCGCGCGGTGCGATTCTGCTGACGCCGATTGCCTTGCTGACCATTATTCCTTTATTCGTGGTGATAGCTTCATTTCTTCATCCTGAACCGGAAATTTGGCAGCATTTATTCGAGTTTGTCTTGCCTAATGTTTTAAAAAATACTGGGATCCTGTTGCTTGGTGTTTCTTTCGGTGTGCTGCTGCTGGGGGTGCCTCTCGCGTGGCTGACGGCTGTGTGCCAGTTTCCAGGACGGCGATTTTTTGCTTGGGCCTTGATGCTGCCATTGGCGATGCCGGCCTATGTATTAGCGTTTGTAATGGTGGGTTTTTTAGATTTTACTGGACCGGTACAAACCTTGTTGCGGGAGTGGACGGGTTCATCCGCATGGTTTCCACGCATTCGCAGCACCGGAGGCGTCATTTTAGTGATGTCGCTGGCGTTTTATCCTTATGTATACTTATTGGCGCGTAATGCATTTTTAACTCAAGGTAAGCGTGCACTAGAAGCCGCGCAGATGCTGGGTATGTCTCGTCCGCGGGCGTTTTGGAAGGTGGCGCTGCCTATGGCAAGGCCTTGGTTGATTGGCGGCATGACTTTGGCGCTGATGGAAACCTTGGCTGATTTTGGCACGGTGTCGATTTTCAACTTTGATACCTTTACCACGGCCATTTATAAATCATGGTTTTCACTCTTTAATTTGACGGCGGCATCTCAGTTGGCATCGTTACTGGTGGTGTTGGTTGTGATGATTTTAGGTGTTGAACGTTGGGCGCGCGGGGCTCGCCGTTATCACGGTCGAATTGTTGCCGCAGAACGTATTGTGCTGACTCAATCGCAAGGCTTGTGGGCAGCTGCAGCCTGTAGTTTGGTATTGGCGATTGCATTTATTATTCCGATGGTGCAATTGATTGTTTGGACTACACAGGTGTGGCGTGTTGATTTTGATGCCCGCTATCCTGGCTTTATTCTGCGTTCGGTGGGTATTTCTTTATTGGCGGGCCTGATTGTGACGGGCTTTGCCCTGTTGCTGGTTTATATTCAACGCCGCTATCCAGCAAGAATAACCTCTATTCTGGTTCGTTTGGCGACAGTAGGTTACGCCGTACCGGGAACAGTACTGGCGGTGGGCGTGTTTATTCCGATTGCGTGGTTAGATAATCAATTGCTGCCGATTGCACATGTATTGGGATTTGAAACGTTTCAAATTCTTAAGGGCTCAGTTGCTGTGATGTTGCTGGCACTGGCCGCGCGATTTATGGCGGTTGGTTTTCAGCCGATTGATGGGGCGATGCAAAGGATTAGCTTTAATCAAGAAGATGCCGCCCGTACCTTGGGGGTAAGCGACCGTGGTTTGCTTTGGCGTTTGCATATTCCACTGCTGCGCGGTGGTGTATTTACCGCCGTCCTGATGGTGTTTGTCGATGTGATGAAAGAAATGCCCATTACTTTGATGACCCGCCCATTTGGCTGGGACACCTTGGCAGTTCGTGTATTTGAAATGACGTCCGAAGGTATGTGGGAAAGCGCCGCCTTGCCGAGTTTATTGATTGTGTTGGCTGGCTTATTGCCTGTCATTTTATTAGTTAGAAAATCTGAGGGTCAGTAATGGCTTTGCTAAAAGTAGAAGGATTGGCAGTTTCGTTTGCTGGTCGTAAAGTCGTTGATAGCTTGTCGTTTGAGTTGCTCGAGGGTGAAATAGGCTGCTTGTTGGGAGCATCAGGTTGCGGTAAAACTACAGTTTTGCGTGCGATTGCAGGTTTTGAGCCCTTATCAGGAGGGAAAATATTCTTATCTGATCGCGAGGTCGGCACGGTGGCAAGGCAAACACCAGTGCAGGAGCGTGGCATTGGCATGGTGTTTCAAGACTATGCGCTATTTCCACATTTGAATGTTGCTGCGAATATTGCCTTTGGGCTAAGAGACAAAGACCCTAAAGTGGTTCGAGAGTTGCTCGACTTAGTCGGGCTTAATCATGTAGAAGCACGTTATCCCCACGAATTATCGGGCGGCCAGCAGCAGCGTGTGGCTTTGGCTAGAGCTTTGGCGCCCAAGCCAAGGCTCTTGCTGCTGGATGAGCCATTTTCGAACTTGGACGTGGAGTTGCGCGAGCGTTTAGGCCAAGAAGTTCGTACGATTTTGAAAGCCAGTGGTACGACCGCCATTTTGGTAACGCACGATCAGCGCGAAGCTTTTGCGATGGCCGATAAAGTCGGTGTGATGACCGAAGGTGCTTTGCGACAATGGGCTGCGCCATATGAGTTGTATCACGAACCGGCTGACCGATTTGTTGCCAATTTTATTGGTGAGGGCGTATTGCTGCCGGCAAAACTAACTGGGCCGCAGTGTATTGAGTTTGAATTGGGTGAGGTGTGCCGTACGGTGGCGATAGAGTGTTGTCTCGGTTGCGATATGGAGGTTTTGATTCGGCCTGATGATATTCAGCATGTAGATAACAGCCCCCTTAAGGCTGAGGTGATTTCAAAAGTGTTTCGCGGCGCGCATTTTTTATACACCTTGGCGCTGCCATCAGGTAACAGAGTTTTGTCTTTGGTCCCCAGTCACCATAATCATGCAATTGGTGAAGCCATTGGTATTGAAGTTGAATGTGACCATGTGATTGCATTTAAAGCACAATAACAAGCCCCATAGCACATAAAGCTTTCTTTTTCCGCTTATTAAATCCATAACGACTCATCGACAGAAAATTGTATGGGTCTGGGGGTTGTATGCTGCGCTTAAGTCAGATGAGTTTACGAACTAAAATTTTGCTGTTCACCACGGCTGCAATTGCAGCTGGCTTTGCCGTGATGATCAGTATCATTGCCAGCCATGCGTACCAATCGGCCAAACAAGAAGGTTTGCAGCGACTTAAAGAGCAAACTCAAGCGTACGCCAGTCAAGTCGAAGGACGATTTACTGCGGCATATCAATTGCCGCTTAATTTAACTTTGGCGGTGCAAGGTATGCAAGGTAAAGCTTTGCCGGACCGTAAAGCGATTGATGCTTTAATTATTCGGATGCTTGAAGCGCAGCCCTTGGCCTCCGGTTTATGGATGATTTGGGAGCCCAATGCGCTGGATGGCAAAGATGATATGTATCGCGCTGATTGGCCTGTACATGATCCATCTGGGCGATATACTCCGTATATTATTCGTAGCGAAGGCAAGATTTCCCAAGACACGATGCTGGGGGCTGATCAAAAAAAAGCCGCTGAGCCATTTCGTGAAAATACAGCGGCATACAAACCGCCTTATGAAACCAGTGGTTGGGGGGATTTCTACTCTGTACCCAAACAGCGTCTGCAAGACACGGTGACCGAGCCATTTCCCTATGATGTGGCAGGTGTTAAAACACTAATGTCGACGCTGACCGTCGCGATCAAAGATGCTTCGGGAAAGTTTTTGGGTATTTCTGGTCTTGATTTGCCGTTGGCCAGTCTGCAAGCCGACATCGGTAAAGAAAAACCGTATGGCGTCGGTACTGTCACCTTGATTTCAAATGCAGGCATGTACGTAGTGACCCCAGATAGTAGTAAAGCGGGGAAGGGAGTGAGTGATACTGACTATCCAGCTGGTTTTATGACTGAACTTAAGGCTGGAAAAGCCAATCGCTTTGAGCGTGACGGCATTTTGTTTGAGTTTCAACCAATTAAAATGGGCAATAGCAATCAGCCTTGGGCAATCGGTGTTGCCGTGCCTGAGTCGGTCATTTTGGCTGAGGCGGTATCGGCACGTAATTGGGCGATTGTGGTTGGTATGATTGCTTTGGTTCTGATTGTGGCGGTATTGAGCATCATGTTGAATATCTTGATCGCGCCATTGCAACGTTTGGCGATTGCGATGGAAGAGGTGTCCACTGGCGAAGGGGATTTAACGCGTCAACTGCCGATTCATGGTCAAGACGAAATTGGTCGCACTGCGCAGGCGTTTAATCAGTTTGTGGTGACGCTGAGGAAGATGTTCATCGAGGTGCGCTCACAGAGCGAAGCTGTTAGCCAAGCGAGTCAGCAGTTAGCGGGGCCTGCGCAAACGGTGCGTTCTTCATCGATGCACCAAGCTGAAGCCGCTACTTCAACCGCCGCAAGCGTTGAAGAAGTCACCGTGAGCATTCAGCATATTGCCGATTCAGCCCGCGATTTTGAGAATACCGCCCGCGAGACGGGTAAAGAAACCACAGCCAGTCAGATTAAAGTGGATGAAGTTGCCAAAGAAATCACCCAAATTCATGAAACCATGTCGCGTTTAGTGGCATCCATGCAAAGTCTGAATGCCCAGTCTTTGCAAGTGAATCAAATTGTACAAACCATCAAGGATATTGCTGACCAAACTAACTTACTGGCGCTCAATGCTGCGATTGAAGCCGCGCGGGCGGGGGATATGGGGCGTGGTTTTGCGGTGGTCGCCGATGAGGTGCGCAAATTGGCGGGCCGTTCCGGTGAAGCAACGATTGAAATCTCAACGATTGTGAATGCCATTCAGCAAGAAATTCATAAAGCGGGTGAGCACATGCAACTCACGCAAGATCAGGTGGGCAGTAGCGTTGAAATGTCGCAACAAGCCGCGGAGTCAATGAATAGCGTACGCCAAGGTACAGAGCAGTTGCTGGTGAGTATTGGCGACATCGCGAATGCAACACGAGAGCAAGCCGCGGCAAGTACCGATATCGCACAGAATATTGAAACCATCAGTACGATGTCACAGCGAAATAGTGATGCGATGGCTGGCGTCGGCTCTTCAGTGGACGACTTGGAAAAAATGGCAAGTAAGCTAAAAGCAGTGGTTGGTGGGTTTAAACTATGATGTCTTTTAAGGTATTGGGCTGCGTCCATTTTGATATAAAGCCTGCAGACTATTACCCTAAATGCAGTAGTCTTCTTCTTTTTCATCGCAAAGTGCCACGACTGCGGCATGAGGCGATAAAAATATTGGCCCGGCTAGCTCGCTGATGAAGGTGCTGTGCAGTAATGTTTCATGCACAGGGCCTTTGACTTCTGCCAAATGCAAAGTAATGCCTGTTAAGGCGAGGTGCTGGCGAAATTCTCTCAGTGCGGCAATCGCACTGACGTCAATTGAATTGACCGCCGATAATATCAAAATCAAATGTTTCGCTTGAGTGTGGCTGAGTAAATGTTTTTGGCATTGCTCAATCACTTGGGCGCAATTGCCAAAATATAGACTCTCATCAATTCGAATTGCCAAAATATTGGCTGGCATTTCTACTTTAAAATGCAAAGCGTTACGAAAGTGCTCGGTGCCAGCGACGCGACCTACCACAGCAATATGGGGTTTACTGCTGCGTAATATAAAAAGAAGTAAAGAAACGCCAACACCAACTGCAATGCCATTAATCGGGCCGATCAGTAACACCGCAACAAAAGTCAAAAGCCAGGCAGCGCCATCGCGCGGATCGATACGCCATGCAATCCAAAATGATTGCGGATTGAGCATACGGGCGGTGGCTAAAATAATCGTCGCAGCTAGTAAAGGTAATGGCAATAAGCTAATAGCATCCGCAAAGAAAATCACCCCCAGCAACATCCATCCGGCGGTCATCACGCCCGCCATCGGCGTTCGCGCGCCGCTACTGGCATTAACTGCGGTTCGGGAAAATCCACCGCTAACTGGCATGCCACCCACGAAAGCTGCTGCGATATTGCTGCCGCCGAGGGCGACGAATTCTTGATTGGTATCGACTTTTTCATTGCGCTCGGACGCGACGGTTTGCGCAATCGTAATGCTTTGCAAAAAGCCGGCAAGTCCAATTAAAAGAGCGGGTAGCAAAAGTTGCTCTAAGGCGCTCATACCTAACTGAGGTGTGATGAAGCTAGAGCCAGCCGAGGGTAATCCGCCAATGGTGCGCAGGCTGGCTACATTTAAAAAGCCCAATTTCAAAATCAAGCCACCCAATATTAAGATCAAAATGGGCAATGTGCGGCTGATTAATTGGGCTGTGCTCAATGAAAACCGAAGTTTTTGTAGTGGCGTAATGCTTGGTTTTCCTGCTAGCCAAAGTAGCGCCATGCCGGCAAGACCAAATAGCACAGGAATAAGCGACAAATTGCTCAGTGCTTGCGGTATGGCCAGCATCCAGTTGAGGAGGTTATCGCCGCGCCAATTGGTACTCAATAAAGCACCGGTTTGGCTAATCGCAATCAGTAATGCAGTGCCCGCACTAAATCCTTGCACGACAGGGATGGATAAAATTCTTGTGAGTTTGCCTAATTTAAATGCGCCAAAGGCAAATAAAAATAGCCCAGATAACAAAGTGAGGCCGCTGGCTAATGCGATGTAGTTGGAGCTGCCGCTGCTTGCCAATGGCGCAAGCGCCGCTGCTGTCATTGCCGATGTAATGGCCATCGGGCCCACGGATTGCGTCATACTGCTGCCCAGTAGCGCGTAAATCATGACAGGAACAATACTGGCGTAGAGGCCGGTGATTGCAGGTAGACCTGCCAGTTGTGCGTAGGCTAAGCCTTGTGGAATCAACAGCAGTGAAACGATTATACTAGCACCCAAGTCGCCAGTGAGGTGTTCACGGCGATAGTTTGGGAGCCAGTTTAGAATGGGTAGATTCATTTGCTTTGTAGGCGTTCAAAGATAAACATGCCCGCGAGCATCGCCGCCACAAAAATGAGTGCGCCCGTTGATCCTGTACCGAGCGCCACTAAAGCGGGGCCTGGGCAAATCCCTGCAATACCCCAGCCCGCGCCAAATGCTACGCTGCCCAGGATGAGTCGACGATCAATGACGCTGCTATTGGGGAGCTTCATTGCTTCATGTGTGACTAAAGTCGTGGTGCGCTTTTTGGCTGCAGTAAAGAAAACCAGAGCCATGCCTATGCCACCACCCATAACAAAAGCAAGGCTTGGGTCCCATAAGCCCGCAATGTCTAAAAACCCCTGCACTTTGCTTGGCGTTGCCATCCCTGCCAGCAGTAGACCTAAGCCAAATAGCAGACCTGTGAATAGGCCGATGAAATTCATTTTCATGATGTGGCTCTTAGAGTAAATGTTTAATGATGTATACAGTGACAAAACCCGCCGCCATAAACGCGCCTACGGCTGCGAGTGAACGGATAGAAAAGCGCGATAGCCCGCAAATGCCGTGTCCGCTGGTGCAACCATTAGCGTAACGCGTACCGATGCCTACTAATAATCCAGCTACAATCAGCCAAGGTGTTGAGGCGACCATTGTTAAGTCAGGGAGCGTTGCAAAAAGCTGCCAAACCCAAGGCGAAGCCAACAATCCAATCACAAATAAAAACCGCCAAGTTCTATCGCTAGCGCCGTTCACTAAGCCGCCGATAATCCCAGCAATGCCTGCAATCTTTCCAGCCAATAAAATTAGTAGACCAGCGGAAAGACCGATTAGCGCGCCGCCAGCGAGGCTGGCGAGCGGGGTGAAGTGTGCATAGTCAATTTGCATTAGCGTGCTCCGAATGGCTGATTTTTAAGTCGGTAGGGCAATAAAGGTTATATAAAAGGTTGAGTAATTGTTGTACTTCATCACTGGCCAGTGAGTAGTAAATACGTTTGCCATCGCGGCGCGTATTCACTAAGCCTGCATTACGTAATACACCCAGTTGCTGCGAAAGCGTCGGCTGACGTATATCGAGCAATTCTTCAAAGTCGGAAACGCACTTCTCACTATCGACCATTTGGCAGAGCAACAGTAGTCGATCTTCATTGCTCATGATTTTTAAGGTTTGCGTCGCTGCGGTGGCCGCTGTTCGCATGGCGTTGATTGCTTCTGGATTCATTTTTAGCCCACTAAATAATACTGTTTGACTTTATAATATATAAAATTATAGTATATGTAAATTAGTATTTATTGAGGGTTGGCAATGAATCATTACCCAGCAAATGTACGGGCGTTTTTTGACCCTGCCACGTTCACCTTCACGTATTTGGTCTATGACCAAGTCGGGGGACGGGCGGCAATTATTGATCCAGTTTTGGATTACGATGTAAAGTCGGGACGAACCAGTACCCATAATGCGCAGCAAGTGGTTGAAGCGGTGCAAGCTTTAAAGCTGACGGTTGATTGGATTTTAGAGACGCATGCCCATGCAGATCATGTTTCTGGCGCGGCATGGCTACAATCGCAAATCGGAGGAAAAATTGCGATTGGCAAGGGGATTGATCAGGTACAAAAAATATTCAAACCGGTTTTCGATTTAGAATCTGATTTTGCAACGGATGGCCGCCAGTTTGATCACTTGTTTGAAAAAAATGAAGAGTGGGGTATTGGCCAATTAACAGCAAAAGCGCTATTTGTTCCAGGGCATACCCCTGCTGATATGGCGTACTTGATTGGTGACGCATTATTTGTTGGCGATACGATCTTTATGCCCGACGTAGGTACGGCTCGCTGCGATTTTCCTGGTGGCGACGCTGGCACTTTGTATGATTCAGTTCAGCAACTCTATGCCTTACCAGGCGACACTCGTGTATTTGTTTGTCATGATTATTTGCCGGTAGATCGGGCTGAGTACCAATGGGAAACCACAGTAGCGGCACAAAAGCAGCATAATGTGCATATTCGAATGGATACATCGCGCGAAAACTTTATTGCGCTACGCCAAACGCGCGATAAAACGCTCGCTATGCCCGCTTTGATTTTGCCATCGATTCAAATCAATATTCGCGCTGGGCATTTACCGCCCGCAGACGAAAACGGTAAGCGGTTTTTGAAAATACCGCTCAATGTACTTTAAGGAAACACTATGAGTCTTTTAATTGAATGCCCACATTGCCATGCGACTAATCGCTTGGAGGCGGCGCGATTGGCTGAATTACCAAACTGTGGCGGCTGTCATCAGCCTTTACTATCAGGGGCGCCATTGGTAGCTACAGCCGATAATCTCCCGTCGATATTAAAGTACAGCAAATTGCCGGTCGTCATTGATTTTTGGGCGCCATGGTGCGGGCCCTGTCAGTCATTTGGCCCTACTTTTGCTGCCGCAGCAGAGTCTATGGCAGGCAAGGTTTTGTTTGTAAAAGTCGATACCGAAGCACAGCCCGCTTTAGGGCAGCAACATCGAGTACGCAGTATTCCTACATTGGCGGTATTTGAAGGTGGGGTGGAATTAGAGCGTGTTTCAGGTGCGCTGTCAGCAGGGCAATTTAAAGCATGGCTAATGCAGTTTTTATAACGAGCGGAGGTGTGAAATGAACAATGTCGGTGGAATTGATCGCATTGCTAGGGTCGTTGTTGGGGTGTTGCTGATACTTGCAACGACATTTGGTTTGATTGGCGTTTGGGGTTGGATCGGTGTGGTGCCATTAGCGACAGGATTGCTGAGAAGTTGTCCCTTGTATAAGTTGTTTGGTTTTAATTCATGCCCAATTAAAAAATCTGAATAAGATAAACGCCTCATTTGAGGCGTTTATCTTATTGAATGTTTAGCCCGCTCTTAATTTGGCCATTTGATTTGATTCGATCCATTTCCGTACACGTTGTACGTCGCCAATGCGGGTGTATTTCCCGTCTGAATCCATCAAAATCATAACAACGGGCTTATTGTTAATCATTGCTTGCATCACAATGCATCGGCCAGCTTCGTTGATAAATCCTGTTTTTGAAACCCCAATGTCCCAATCGGCATCTTTCACCAGTGGGTTGGTGTTGCGGTAAGTCAGCATATTGCCACGCATGTTTGAGGCAAATGTGTATTCACTTGAAGTGCTGAATTGATGGATTTCTGGGTAGCGTTGCGCCGCTTTCACCATTAAGGCCAATTCGCGTGGCGTAGAAACATTGTGAGGTGTTAAGCCCGTTGAGTCATAAAAGCGTGAATTTCTCATGCCGAGTTGCGCTGCTTTTTCGTTCATCTTCCGTAAGAATGCTTCTTTACCGCCTGGGAAGTGATGGCCGAGTGCAGATGCCGCGCGATTTTCTGATGACATCAGTGCAAGTAGCAGCATTTCACCGCGCGTTAATGTAGTGCCAACTTGTAGGCGAGAGCTGGTATTTTTTAGTGAGTCAACGTCAGCTTCGGTAATGCTAATGAGTTCATTGAGTGGCAAGCGTGCATCAAGCACGACCATGGCTGTCATTAATTTAGTGATTGAAGCAATTGGAATGATGCTGTCTGCATTCTTTTCGAATAATACTTCGCCGTTTTGCTCATTCAAAATCAGTACACCGGACGATTGCAAACCAGGGTTGTTTGGGTCGATTCGTGCTGCCACCGCGCGGGTAACATGAACGTCTTTACGCGCGTCGGCAATGGCGGCTTTGGAAATGTTTTTGTTTCGGGATGAATAAGTTACTTTGCTGTTTTTGGTTTTTGCAGTAGTGGAAGTCTTTGAATTACTTGTTTTTTTTGATTTAGCTGTGGCGGTGCTTTTTTTGCTTGGCGATTTTTTTGCGCTAGCAGTGGACTTGCTTTCTTTGGTGTTTGATGCGGCAAATGAAAGCGGAGTGTAGGCGATTACACTGGCACTGATGAGTATGCATAATGAATTTATCAGTTTTGACATCAATATTCCCCAACCTATTTCGGCTGTGTATAAGTAATCGGTGATTTATTTTACGCAATGAAAAAGAAAATGTCATGTTAAATCAAGCAGTAGTAGCGTTTTATCAATGCTTCTGCTTAGATTTTGTCAGACTTGCATACTTTGTTAGATTAAGTTAATGTTGCGTTGCAGCAATGACGTGTGCAAAATTCATCAAAATGACTAAATCGGAGCAGTAGACTGTGCTAAACAACCCCGCTATGGAACAATTTTTCCAGCAAATTACGGAAGCGCATCGTCAGTGGACTCAAAATTGGGTCAATGCGCACCCTCAAGCTGAACCGACTCAACACATGAGTGTGATGCACGATTTAGTTCAAAAAATGAGCCCAGCTAATACAGCATGGTTGGGCAGTCACTCTCAGTTTTACCAACAACAGATGGATTTATGGCTAGGGCTGATTGGCGCAAAACCAGGTGTTAAAGTTGCTGAAGTAGATAAAAGCGATCGTCGCTTTAATGCGCCAGAATGGGAAACACCGCTGTTTGACTATATCCGTCAAAACTATTTGGTGACATCTAAATGGCTTATTCAGATGGTTGAGTCAGCCAATACGGATGAAGCAAGTAAAGAAAAAGCCGCTTTTTTTACTAAGCAATATTTGGATGCAATGAGCCCAACAAACTTTGCGTTCACAAATCCAGAAGTGATGAAACTGGCTTTAGAAACCAAAGGTGAAAGTTTGCAAGAGGGCATGAAGAAACTCATGGCCGATATGCAAAAAGGCAGTATCACCATGACCGATGAAAGTAAATTTGCAATCGGTACGAATTTGGCGATGACGCCGGGCGAAGTAATTTTTGAAAATGATTTATTTCAGTTAATTCAATACACACCAAGTACCGCCAAGGTCTATAGCCGTCCATTGCTCGTAGTGCCTCCGTGTGTCAATAAATACTACATCATGGACTTGCAGCCGGCTAACTCGATGATGGGCTATATCGTCAGCGAAGGCTATACGACGTTCTTGGTGTCTTGGAAGTCTATCGAAGCGCATCAAGGCTCACTCAAATGGGATGATTACATTGAGTCCGGCGTGATCAAAGCAGCTGAAGTGGTTCGTGAGATTGGCAAAGCTGAAAAAATTAATGTGTTGTCGTTCTGCATTGGTGGTGAATTGGTCTCAACGGCAATGCCTGTGATGCAAGCGCGTGGTTTGGATTGGTTTGAATCAATCACCTTGATGACGGTGATGCTCGATCATACCGACCCGGGTGAAATCAAGCATTTCATCGATTGGAATTTGATTCGCAAGCGTGAATCTCAGGTAGAGGGTGTGATTGATGGTAAAGAGCTGGCCAAAACGTTCTCTGCTCTTCGCTCGAATGATTTGATTTGGAATTACGTGGTGAATAATTATCTGAAGGGTAAAAATCCACCGCCGTTTGATTTGCTCTACTGGAATTCGGACTCTGCTAATTTATCGTTGCCGATGCACACCTTCTTCTTGCGTAATATGTATCTGGAAAACAATCTCACGAAACCTAATTCGTTTAGCTTATGTGGCACGCCGATCGACTTAACAACGATTAAAGTGCCGACCTACATTTTTGCAGCGCGTGAAGATCACATTGTGCCTTGGCAATCGGCTTATCTTTCAACTCGCATTTTGAAAGGGCCTATTCGCTTTGTGTTAGGCGCTTCTGGTCATATCGCAGGTGCAATCAATCCCGTTTCTGCTAATAAGCGTAATTACTGGGTGAATGAAAATACGGCACTTGAATCTAATGCGTGGTTTGAAGGTGCTGAGTCTCGCCCAGGTAGCTGGTGGCAAGATTGGTCGGCTTGGTTGTCACCTCAATCGGGTGAGCAAGTGGCGGCACCTAAAAAGTTGGGTAGCACTAAATTCAAAATGATTGAGCCTGCACCAGGCCGTTACGTGAAGGCACGTGTTGTATAAATTTAAGTTTTAAATGAAGCAAGGCGATACGCCTTGCTTTTTTTTGTGTAAATAGCTTACAAACTGTGTTGTTGAATATTATTTACTTGGAGAGTTTGAATGACTGAGGTTGTTATTGTTGCAGCATGCCGCACGGCATTAGGTAATTTTTCGGGTTCATTGGCTAAAGTCGTAGCGCCTGAGTTAGGGGCTACCGTAATTCGTGCTTTGCTAGCAAAAACTGGTGTAGCTGCAGAGCAAGTTTCTGAAGTCATTTTGGGTAATGTATTAACCGCAGGTTTGGGCCAAAATCCGGCTCGCCAAGCAGTGCGCCGTTCTGGCTTGCCAGACGCGGTGCCTGGCATGACTATTAACCAAGTGTGTGGTTCCGGTCTAAAAGCGGTTGCTCTGGGTATGCAAGCGATTTTGGCGGGTGATAGTGATGTTGTGATAGCGGGTGGTCAAGAAAATATGAGCGCTACACCGCATTTATTGAATGGCAGTCGCGATGGTTTCCGTATGGGTAATGCCGCATTGATCGATAGCATGGTCTACGACGGCTTAACCGATGTTTACAACAACTATCACATGGGCGTAACTGCTGAAAATATTGCAAAAAAATATGCAATCACCCGTGAAGAGCAAGATGCGATGGCCTTGTCATCACAACAAAAAGCCGCAGCAGCGCAAGCCGCAGGTCGTTTTGCGGATGAAATCGTTCCTGTAAGTATTCCTCAGCGCAAAGGCGACCCAGTCATTTTTGATCAAGATGAATTTATCAAGCCAAATGTGTCAGCGGATGCCTTGGCTAAGTTACGTCCTGCGTTTGATAAGGAAGGCACTGTAACTGCTGGTAATGCATCGGGCATTAACGATGGCGCTGCGGCTGTAATGTTGATGAGCCGTGAGCGTGCCGATGCATTGGGATTGACGCCGCTTGCCACGATTCGTGCTTCAGCCAGTACTGGTTGTGATCCAACTATTATGGGTATGGGGCCAGTATTGGCCAGTCAAGCGGCATTGAAACGTGCGGGCTGGGATTTGGATTCAGTGGATTTGATTGAGGCTAATGAAGCTTTTGCGGCTCAGGCTTTGGGTGTGGCGCGTGAAATGAAATGGGATATGAACAAAGTTAATGTCAATGGCGGTGCAATTGCTTTGGGTCACCCTGTTGGTGCTTCAGGTTGCCGTGTATTGGTAACGCTATTGCATGAAATGGTTCGCCGCGATGCAAAACGTGGCTTGGCGACTTTATGTATTGGTGGCGGAATGGGTGTTGCTTTGTGCGTTGAGCGTTAAGCTGGCTTGGCTGTTTAATTGCGCTTTAAATAAAAAAACCGCTCTGGCGAGTTTCGTTTGATGATAAACCCCGTCTTTTGATGGGGTTTTATTTTACTTTCTCATTCTTGCCACATTCACCGAAGACCGCCTCGCGCACCAAGTAGTTTGCTGGCGCAGCGTATTCGGCAGGCATTTTGCGGTGCCGAACGCTACTGGTTCCTCTGCGTATGGTTAAGCTATTCGGGATTGATCCCGTGGGCGAGGATGGCGTGTGCAAAATCGGCAAGGGGCGGACACTTTGGTGGGATATAAATAAAGGCTGATTTAAACAAAAGAGCGTAATGATAGCGTATAAGAAATGCCGCTCACTTGGCTTAAGTGAACGGCATTACTGCAATAAGCAGGCATTTAAAATTGAGCGGGAATTGAAATTTATGCCAAAACTTGCCACAAGCGTTCACCGTAGTTATCGGCGTGTGGATGAGAGATCAGTAAATAGATGGCGGCGGCACTAGCTAGTCCCGTCAACGGAGTTCCGAGTGTCATATGCCGAGAAGCCCAGTTAGTTTTAAAACTATGAGTCAGCATCCAAGTGGCTGCAATAAACAGCACGGCACAAATGAGTAACAAAGTGGGGAAGTGGATGGCGTTGCTTTCACCCAAACCATAAGCGGCACCCGCTAAAATGCCAGGTAAGAAGTAAGTCGGTGACCAAAGAAAACAAGCCAGTATACAAGCAGGCATAAAGCGGCGTGGCTGCATGGAGAGCATACCTGCCACCATCGGTAGCACTGGACGGGTCGGGCCTAAAAACCGCCCCACAAAAATCCCGATCGGCCCATGATGACGTAGCACGTGTCTTGCTTGCAGCAAGAGGCGACGATGTTGGCGAACCAATTTCAGTCGATGCAATTTGCGGCGGTACCTAAAACCCAGCCAATAAGACAAGACATCGCCGATTAGCGCAGCAATGAATCCGACGCTGCAAGCCAACCAAAAATCCATTTTTCCGGTGCCAATTAAGGTGCCCATCGTAATCATTAGCACCGTGCCGGGAATAATTAAGCCGATTAAGGCGGTGGACTCAGCCAGAACAATTGCGAACAAGAGCAGTAGCGCAAGCTCTGCAGAATGATTTAAAGCATTGTGAAGCAACTCTTTCATGAGGCCAATCCGGTGTCATAACACAGGCTTAGTGAGGAGGAGTGCGCTTTAGTTCCTACACTGAATTAAATTTTTAACTTAAAACCACGTACCAAAATTAAATTTATAGCTCTCAACATTTTCACCCTTCGTGAAGCTAAATCCACCACGGAAGTCGGATTCTTTGCTGTGCGCTGGTCGTCGTGTTCCGAACGTAACCCCCAATTCATCTTGATAATTGCTAAATAAATCGGTACCCGTAAAGCGCGTATCGACTAAATAAACTTCCCAAGACAATGGATCACCAGCGAGTTCCCATGAGCTATCGAGTGAATACAGTAAGCCATTTCTAAACACGGTATTGGCGATGTTTGGGTTGATGGAAGTATTGTCAATTTTGACCCTCAGCGCACTGTAATAACCAATCATATTGCCGAGTGTGAGCCCCCAGTTGTCGCCACTCCAGATATAACTGGATGCGATAGCACCTGAGGCCATCAAAGAGCCTCCAGCTAAGTCAGTAGAGCCAGTGCCTCGCCCTGAAGCGGTTAAGCTGACAACCCAATTGTCCAAAATCGGGCGGCGATAAAACACGCTGAGGCTAGCGTCATAGGTTTTTGCGCCATCGGTATCGATGTAGGCTAGTGGCATATTGATGATGAGTTCATGGTTTGGCTCATCAAATTGGCGAGAGTAGCTCAGTGGTATCGTAAACGCATCGCTGCTCATCTCTTTGGCATTGCCGGTTGCTTCAGAGAGCATATGTGCATAGTTGATGCCAATACCGAATTTATTGTTACTGCCGTTTTCAGTTTGATTGGATGATGAATTATTCAGTTGTTTGCCAAACGCATGATTCGAGCCGTACCACATCATTTGCGAGTCACTTTGTGCCGCACGACTCATCATACTATTGGGGTTACCTGCGATAGGATCGACGGGTGATACTTTGACTAAATGCTCTGAGACTTTATTGAGAAAGTCTGCATTGTTTTTTAGGTATTGTTTGAATAGCTCTTGGCTCTCGTCACGTGTTGTACCTTGAAAACTTTGTTTGATACCTAACTCTGGAATATCAAAGGTGAGCAACGAGCCTGCATTAACCGGAAAGGCAATGTTCATCGGCAAACCACGGAAATTCAAGGTGCTGGTAAGTACTTGAGTGCCGGTATACGTGTTAAAGATGCTTGTTAACTTGTTTTGTTCAAAAATATCGATGCCTTCTTCGGCGGTGGTGAAGCTGGCGCTTTCAATTTGTCCATTCATCGTTGCGGAAAAGTCAAAGACACCCGCATGGCCGTAAGTACTGAATGCCAGGGCGAGTAAAGGCAGGAAGGATTTGATTTTTGACATATTGCTCTCCGCAGGACGTGCTCATCTTTTTTTAGATGCTGCTTTGCGGAAAGCAAGTGAAGTTTGATGCTTACTAACGAGTGGTCATCGATACGTTGTTTTAATGAATCAGCTTGTTTAATCTGCGCCAAATGGCAAGTCACGAGATAAAGAAATCAGATTGTTTTCAATCAGTTCATCAAGCAAAAAGGTAAAGTCAGCCGCCGCATTGGAAGCCGGTGCAAAATCAAAAATATTACTGCCAGATCCGACTGCTGCAGCCAAAGCTTCTTGTTCGCGGATGCGGGTTTTGAGCACTTCACCCGGAAAATGCCGCATTAATTGACCGGCTACGGTTTCCGCTGTGATTTGATTCGGTACATAACGATTGACCACATAGCGGCGCGGCTTTCTGGATTGAAATTTTTCTAGACCAAATAGCGTTTGCGAGAGCTGCATCGCACCGTTTAAAGCCAAATACTCCGCCGCAACGGGGACCAAAATAATATCGGCGGCAAACAGTGCCGAAAATGCCACAACCCCCAGCATTGGCGTGCAGTCGATAATAATCGGTAGCCCACTGCCGGAAAGCATTTCCGCATTCAGGCCCAATTTGAGCCGCCAGATATTGTCGCGATGCCGCGTGACTTGTGCGTCGACTTTGCCGAGCTCTAAGTGGGATGGCACAAATTGAATGCCAGTATCGAGTGGAACAACTAAATCAGAGAGCGAACTCAGGCCTTGATAGAAGCGATAAACACTTTTGCTGCTATTGGTTTTGATGCCATACATCGAGGTCAGATGGGCTTGCGGGTCTAGGTCGATGAGCAACGGTTCAACGCCGTTTTTCGCAATCGCCGCGGCTAAATTAGCAGCCACTGTGGTTTTACCGACACCACCCTTCATGTTAAACACGGCAATTACAGTCATTGATCTCTTCCCGTTATGGTCATTACTGACTTTGAACTCGTGTTGGCTGAGTTGCCGATCAGTGATGACGGCTGTCATCAATCTGGCTTGAAATGCAATTGTATTCTACCTGAAGTCACTTTAACCACCCCGATTGTTTGTGTGTGTGCAACGCCACGTGCCGCTTGCATTACAATGGCGCTCTTGATTGTTTGTCTTAGGTTGCCGTGCTGATGAAGTCCATTTTTCAACGTCTTGCTATCGAACTTGCTTGTCGTGAGCCTCAGGTTGCTGCTGCTGTCGCTTTGCTGGATGAAGGTGCCACCGTGCCGTTTATTTCGCGCTACCGTAAAGAGGCGACGGGTGGTTTAGATGATACGCAAATGCGACTTTTGGAAGAGCGTTTACGCTATTTGCGTGAATTGGAAGATCGCCGCACGGCAGTCATCAATGCGATTCGTGAACAAGATAAACTGACGCCTGAATTAGAAAGGGTATTGCTCGAGGCGGATAACAAACAAAGGCTTGAGGACCTATACCTTCCCTTTAAGCAAAAACGTCGCACCAAAGCGCAAATCGCCCGTGAAGCAGGTTTGGCACCTTTGGCTGATTTATTGCTGAATGACCCGCAGCAAAATCCAGAAATCGCAGCGCAGCGCTTTATTGATGCAGAAAAAGGTGTACAGGACAGCAAAGCGGCACTCGATGGCGCAAGAGCGATTTTGCTTGAGATGTGGAGCGAAGATGCTGCGCTGATTGGCGCGCTGCGCACGCATGTGCAGCGTGAAGGCAAGCTCAAAACGACGGTGATTGCGGGGCAAGAAAGCGCAGGCGCTAAGTTTACCGATTATTTTGACTTTGCTGAGAGTTTGGCGGCGATGCCATCGCATCGCGTTTTAGCGGTGCTTCGTGGACGTAATGAAGGCATCTTGTCACTTAATTTAATGTTGCCCGAAGAAATTGAAGCGGGGGGGCGGATGGCTACGCCAAATCGCTGCGAGCTGATGATTGCCCAGCACGTGGGTATTAGTCAGCAAAATCGACCTGCGGATAAATGGCTGAACGATACAGTGCGCTTGGCATGGCGAGCCAAAATCGCCCTTTCGCTCGAAGGCGAATTGCTCACTGCGGCGCGTGAGCGGGCCGATTTAGAGGCGATTCGCGTGTTTGCCTTGAATTTAAAAGATTTGCTGCTGGCTGCACCCGCTGGTCCGCGTGCGACATTGGGTTTGGATCCGGGCTTACGAACAGGTGTAAAAGTGGCGGTGGTTGATGCGACAGGAAAATTTGTCGCGCATGAAACGATTTATCCGCACGAGCCGCGTCGCGATTGGGATCAATCCTTGGTCGTGTTGGCGCGCTTGTGTAAAACACATGCCGTTGAGTTAATTGCCATTGGCAATGGCACAGCTAGCCGTGAAACCGATAAATTAGCCGCAGAACTCATTGAGCAGCTGGCTAAGGCGGGTCTGAAAAAGCCCGCAAAAATCGTTGTGTCTGAAGCGGGAGCTTCGGTGTACTCCGCATCGGAATTGGCGGCGAAAGAGTTTCCAGACTTGGATGTGTCGATTCGCGGCGCAGTGTCGATTGCGCGACGCTTGCAAGACCCATTGGCCGAGTTGGTGAAGATTGATCCAAAAGCGATTGGCGTCGGGCAATATCAGCACGATGTGAATCAAAATGAATTAGCGCGAATGCTGGACTCCGTCGTGGAGGATTGCGTGAATGCCGTTGGTGTTGATGTAAATATTGCATCAGCAGCTTTGCTTGCTAGGGTATCGGGCTTAAGCCAAACAATGGCAAATAATGTGGTCACATACCGTGATGCACATGGTGCGTTTGCCAATCGAAAGTCGATACTCAAAGTGCCACGTTTAGGTGATAAAGCTTTTCAGCTGGCGGCGGGATTTTTGCGAATTAATCAGGGTGATAATCCGCTTGATGCTTCGGCAGTGCATCCAGAAGCCTATCCAGTGGTGGAAAAAATTATTGCTAAGTTGAATAAAAATATTCGCAACATCATTGGCGATAAAGCGCTCTTACAGCAACTCAATCCTGCAGATTTGGTCGACAGCCAATTTGGATTCCCGACGGTCAAAGATATTTTGGCTGAGCTTGAAAAACCCGGCCGCGATCCGCGTCCTGAATTTAAGACAGCAACCTTTGCTGATGGGGTGGAAGACATCAAAGACTTGCGAGTCGATATGGTGCTCGAAGGCGTTGTCAGCAATGTGACGAACTTTGGTGCTTTTGTGGATATTGGCGTGCATCAAGATGGTTTGGTACATATTTCGTGCTTGGCAGCGCGATTTGTCAAAGATCCACGTGAAGTCGTCAAAGCCGGCGATGTGGTAAAGGTGAAAGTGACCGAAATCGACGTGCCGCGCAAACGGATTGCCTTAACGATGCGCTTGAATGAAGTTGCGCGGGAGCAAGCCAGTAGTGTGAGCGCGCAGCCGATGACGCAGCGAGAGCGAAAGATTGTGGCTCCCGTTGAGTCAAAACTGGGAGCAATGGCAGATCAATTAGCGGCACTAAAATTAAAGCGTTAAAATGATGATAATAAAAAAGCCAATCGAATTGATTGGCTTTTTTATTGCTTAAAATAAATTACTACTTATTATTTTTTAAATAAAATGGATGATTCATTAAATGTTTTTGGTGCAAGCCACATAGGGCTGCAACTAAGCCAGTAGCTGTTTGATTGCTGTTTTTTTGTGATGCGTTATTGGGCGCTAATTGCTGAAGCGAGTGCTGGACCGATGTGGTGGTATAAATAGGCATGATCATCAATCTTAAATTGTTTGAGTAATTATCGACGCTTTAGTTATTTACTTTAATGTGAAACGCATAAAATCTTGATGTGCATGGTTTTTTTGCGGCATAGGGAGGGGGTTTTTTAGGGGGTTTTTAGTTGATGCCGGTTGTTTAAGTGCTTAGTGGCGGTTTACTGGCTAAGCCGACCATGCTGGGATAATCGGTGATTAGGCCATCTATACCAAATTCGCTACACCATTGATGCTCATTTTGATTCGCTGCTCCATATACGTAGTGCGAAAATCCGAGCTGCCGCGTTTCTAATAAAAAGTCAGGGTCCAGAATATCAAAATCCCATACTAAGGTGCGCAAGCGTGGATTGTGAATTGTACCTTCTAACAGGGTATTGACTGAAAGTGGACGATGGGAAAGCAGTAGTGCGCAATACACATCTAGGGTATTAGCTGCTTCAAAGACTAGCGGATGACAAAATGAGGATAGCAAAATCGGTGTTTTATGCTGAACACTCGATATGTAAGCCATCACGCTGGGCATACACGCAGGTGTTTTTAGCTCGACATTCCAAAAAGCAGCCGGAAATGCCTCTAATGCTTCACTCAAGGTCGGTACGATATAGCCTGCTTGATGCGATAATTCTCTACGTGTTAAGCCCGCTACCGCTTGCCCTGTTGGGCTGAGTCTATCGTGATACAAAATGGCTTCACCATCAGCGGAAAGTCTCACGTCCGTTTCAAGCCCATCAAATCCAACACTGAGGGCGGCAGCAAACGCAGCAATCGTGTTTTCTGGATGTTGGCTGGATAAGCCACGATGAGAAAGTAAGCGCATGGCATTTGCCTCAAATTTATAGAATGACGATTAATTGTAGGATGAAAAAATGACGAGATCGAAACGTTTGCGACTTATAAAATTTGTTTTGTTCGCTTTGCCATGCTTTTTAATATCAACTCAAGCGATTGCTGAGCGACCACGCATTGGCTTGGTTTTAGGTGGTGGCGGTGCGCGTGGTTTTGCTCATGTGGGTGTACTCAAAGTCTTGGAAGAGAATCGTATTCCGATCGATTGTGTAGTGGGTACTAGTATTGGCTCCTTGGTGGGGGCGGCCTATGCGACAGGACGAACGCCTGCCGAAATGGAAGAACGAATTCAAAAGGCGGACTGGGATGATTTGTTAAGCACATCTTTGCCAAGGCAAAGCAATACATTTCGGCAAAAACAAGATTCACGTTATTCGCTCTTGGTTGAGCTTGGCTTGAGTGATAAAGGGGAGCTAAAACTGCCCGACTCAGCCATCAGCACGCAAAAAATTGGGTTTTTCCTTCGTGAACTCACATTTGCTGGCACCGTGGCTAATTTTGATCAATTAGGCATTCCTTATCGTGCCATTGCCACTGATTTTGAAACTGGCGAGATGGTGGTGCAAAAAGACGGTGACCTCGTTACGGCGATGCGTGCCAGTATGTCTGTACCTGGTGTTTTTCCTGTGGTTGAGGCAGGGGGGCGCTATTTAGTGGATGGCGGCTTAGTTCGTAATTTACCTATTGATGTAGCCCGCGATACTTGCGCTGATGTGGTGATTGCGATTGACGTTGGTTCTGCGCCGCTTAAAGCCCCCCAAATTCGAAATATCTTTTCAGTTGCCGATCAATACACTCGCTTGATGATGATTCAAAACGTTCAGCCGCAATTAGCCAGTTTGACTAAAAACGATGTTTTGATTTCTCCTGAATTTGGCGCTTTATCATCAGCGGACTTTGCGAAAGGCGCTGAATTGATCCAAATTGGTACCACGGCGGCATTGAATGCTTTGCCGCAATTAAGTCAATTCTCTGTGCCCGCCGAAGAATATGATAAATGGCTTGAGCGCCGCACAACAATGCGCTTGCAACCTAAGCAGGTGAGAGAGGTCGCCATTGATCGCGGCAATGTCGTCAATCCTGAGGTTCTCAAGAAAGTGCTCGATATTCAAATTGATGAGCCATTAAATTCAACAGAGTTTCATGAGAACTTATTGGATGTCTATGCTCGTGGCGATCACAGCCAGATTAGTTATGATTTAGGCTTGGGCACTAATGGAGATCTGGTATCTATTTTACCGATCGAGAAAAGTTGGGGCCCCAACTATCTGCGTTTTGGTCTAAGTTTTGCAACTGATTTTACGAGCTCGCATCCTTGGAATATTAGCGCACAATATCGTCGAACTTGGATTAATGATTTAGGTGCAGAATGGAAAACTATGTTGCAAATGGGGAGTTCTGCCAGCGTGAGCACAGAGTTTTATCAGCCTTTAAAGATTGACGAGTCAATTTTTATATCGACGTACTACCAGTATTTTAGAGGTCCTTTGTCGTTATGGCTTGAGGATGAAAATATAGCTGAATATACTTACAATAAATCATCGTTTGGAATTGATTTTGGATCAGTTATTTCAAATAGTGCCGAGTTAAGAGTAGGGCCTGTATTTAATAACTACTCAGGTAATCGATCTATTGGTCAAGTTGAGTTGCCAGACTTTACAAGTCATGACTATGGTATTCGATTTAATTTATTTTATGATAATTTAGATAATTTCTTCTTCCCTAAAAATGGTATGTCATTAAATGCATATGGTTATTATGCTTTAGGCGTCGGAAATCAAATGGAAGACTATGGAATTTATGGCGTTGTGTATCGACATGCCATTCCTGTCGGTAAGGACTCGGTGGTTTTCAAACTAAAAGCACAGGATACTTATAATACGCCGCCTTTATTCTCTGATGTGAAATGGCTAGGCGGTTTCCTTAATTTGTCGAGTTACAATTATCAGCAAATGGTTGGTGATAAGTTTATTTTTGGTTCTGCGCAATATCTTAAATCAATTGACTTATTGTCAGGCAGTTATATTGGTACTGCGCTGGAGTTTGGTCGTGTTTATGATCAACTGACTTCAAGTGTTGATGATGGCTGGCATTACTCTGGTGCTGTTTACTTGGCTTACGACAGCTATTTAGGTCCTTTATATTTGGGCGCTGCTTATGGCGATAATCGTCAGGCACGTTTTTATATGATGTTGGGTAAGCAATTCTAAGCGGGGGCGAATATTTTCATCTCTATCGTGGCTTGGTGGCGTGATTTAACACGCCATTGGCGAGTGGATTGCGCTGCGGCTTTGTCGGTCGCCGTGCTGTCTATCCCTGCTGTGATTGCTTATGCCGAATTGATCGGTTTGCCTGCGCATGCTGGATTGCTGGCCGCGATTGCAGGGATGTTGGCCTATGGCTTAATGAGGGCATCCAAGCAAGTGATTGTTGGCCCCGACGCCGCCATCGCTTTGTTGATCGCGGGTGGTCTTGCTCCACTAGCAGGGGGTAATGTTATCCAAGCATTGGCACTTGCTGCTTTGCTGGCGATACTGGTCGGTTTAGTGATGGTTCTGGCGGCGCTGGCTCGGTTGGGCGTATTGGCTGATTTTTTATCAAAACCAGTGTTGGTTGGTTTTTTGCAGGGTGCGTCGGTGATTTTGATCGGCACGCAAATCGGTAAATTATTTGGCGTGTCGCTCAGAGAAGAGAGCTTTCCGCCGCGAATGCTGGAATTGATGCTGCAATTAGGGCAAACGCATTGGCCTACATTCTGTTTAGGTCTGTTTTTCCTCATGCTGTATGCGCTACTAAATCGTTGGCGACCGCAGTGGCCGATTACAGTTATTTTGTTTGCTTTGGTCATTACGGCTGATTTTTTTCTCGATTTAGCGCGTTTTGGAATTGTCATGGTCAGCGCGCCCAGTGCCGATGCATTGGCGCCACATTGGCCTACTTTTAGCCTCTCTGCCATTGCTGCACTGTTGCCAACCGCCGTGGGTATTACGATGTTGGCCATGCCAGAAGGTATTTTGCTGGCGCGTGCTTTTGCCCAGCGCCATGGTGAGCAAATTGATGCCAACCGTGAAATTATGGCGCTGGGTGCTGCTAATATCGCCGCTGGCTTTGCCGGTGGCTTTGCGATTGGCGCCAGTCAGTCCAGAACGACAATCAATGATGCTTCTGGTGCACAAGGCCCACTGGCCGGCTTATTGGCTGCGCTGCTTTTATTGTTATTCCTGTTTGTTCTTTCCGATTTGCTCAATCATTTACCCGTCGTCATCGTGGCGGCTTTGTTAATTCGAGCAGGCGCGCAGTTGATCGACTTGCCCGCCCTGCGCGATTTGTGGCGTTTAGATGCTTTGTCGGGGTGGTTTGCTATTGCGACTGCCGTTGGTGTAGTGCTGGTTGGGGTATTGCCAGGTATTTTGCTGGGTATCTTACTGTCTCTACTGCACTTGATTCGGATGTTTTCCAATCCCGCTGATGCCATATTGCGACGAACAAGGACTGGGTATCATGATGTGGGTCATGATAAAAAAAGCCTGCAGGACTATACGCATGAAGATGTGTTGGTCTATCGTTTTTATGCCCCATTGATGTTTGTGAATGCCAGCTACTTTGTGACTCGAATTCGCGATTTGGTGCAGGATTGTCCGAATTTGAAATGTTTAATTATTGATGCGCAAGCGATTGTGAAATTAGATGTCAGTGCGGCTGAGCAGTTGCAGGCCTTGATGACCGAACTTGAGTGGCAGCGCATCAGCATCAAGTGGGCGCGTTGTAATCGACCATTGCGGCATGATTTAGCGCGATTTGGCATTACCGCGATGATGGGCGAAGAAGCAATCTATACCCATTTAGATGATGCTGTTGCTTCTTACCATTGGCGAAGTGCTGCGCATTTAGGTGGCGATGAAGATGATGCTGCTTGAAAAACGACAATTAAGTCGCATCTGCTAATGGCTTTGCAGCTTATGCATTGTCGACACTGAGAATTGAAGCCCCATGAAATTTATCGATCGTTTGCTCGGCCGTAACGCCGCAGCCCCTAGCCAAGGAAATTCCGCCGTGAGTGAATCCCAACTCGACTTATTACGCCAAACACTTGCGACACTCATTGATCCAGATACGGGCAAAGATTATATCGCCGCTAAATGCGTGAAAAATCTGCAATGGCAGGATGGCGCGGTGAGCTTGGATTTAGTCTTGGGTTATCCAGCGCAAAGCCAATTTGCTGCACGCCAGAGTCAGGTCGTGACGGCTTTGTCTGCGCTAGAAGGGGTTGATTCAGTACAGGTTAAGGTGAGCAGCCAAATCACGGCGCATGCCGTTGCACGTGGCTTGCCATTGCAAAGTGGCATTAAAAACATCATCGCTGTGGCTTCGGGCAAAGGTGGTGTGGGCAAGTCGACGACTTCGGTCAATCTCGCTTTGGCCTTGGCGGCTGAGGGCGCGCGAGTGGGTTTGCTGGATGCTGATATCTACGGCCCAAGCTTGCCAACGATGATGGGTGTGGCTGAGCAGCACCCGGAAACGACAGAAAATAAATATATCAAACCGATTGAACACTACGGCGTACAAGTGATGTCGATTGGCTTCTTGATCGACCCTGAGCAGCCGATGGTGTGGCGTGGCCCGATGGTCACGCAAGCGTTGACGCAGCTTTTGAACGATACGCGTTGGGATAATTTAGATTATTTAGTCATCGATTTGCCGCCAGGCACCGGTGATATTCAGTTGACTTTATCGCAAAAAGTACCGGTCACGGGCGCGGTGATTGTGACAACGCCACAAGACATCGCACTACTTGATGCTCGTAAAGGCTTAAAAATGTTTGAAAAAGTCGGCGTGCCGATTTTAGGTATTGTCGAAAATATGAGTATGCATGTCTGCAGCAATTGCGGCCATATGGAACCAATTTTTGGAGAGGGCGGCGGTGAAAAAATGGGGCAAGAATACGGCACGGAATTGCTGGGTAAATTGCCTTTGGATTTGTCGATTCGTCTGAATGCCGATTCTGGCAAACCCACTGTAGCCAATGATCCAGATGGTGAAATCGCAGGCTTGTACAAAGCGATTGCCCGCAAGGTTGCCGTCAAGATCGCCGCAAAATCACAAGATTTCTCGAGTAAATTTCCGAAAATCGTTATTCAAAATACTTAACTGCAGTGCGACTTACCCACATCAAATTAGCGGGCTTTAAATCCTTCGTCGATCCGACAACCATTCCCGTGCCTGGTAATTTAGTCGCGGTTTGCGGTCCGAATGGTTGCGGCAAGTCGAATGTGATTGATGCTGTGCGCTGGGTGTTGGGCGAGTCGTCGGCTAAGCAATTGCGCGGCGAGTCGATGCAGGATGTGATTTTTAATGGCTCGACCACACGCAAATCAGTGAGCCGAGCCGCGGTTGAGTTGGTGTTTGATAATCACGCCGGTTTGGCCGCCGGTGCTTGGAGTAGTTACGCCGAAATCAGCATCAAGCGCGTGTTGACTCGGCAGGGTGATTCATCCTATTTCATCAATAATCAGGCGGTTCGCCGCCGCGATATTACTGATTTATTCTTGGGGACAGGGGTCGGTAAATCGGGCTATGCGATTATTGAGCAAGGCATGATTGGCCGAATTATCGAAGCTAAACCCGAAGAGTTGCGGCATTTTCTGGAAGAAGCCGCCGGCGTTTCCAAATACAAAGAGCGCCGCCGCGAAACTGAGCATCGTATCGCCGATACTCGCGACAATCTCTCCCGTGTGGCTGATATTCAGCTTGAGTTGCAAGGCCAAATTGATCGCCTCAGTAGCCAAGCGGGTGTTGCGCAGCACTATCAAGCTTTGCAAAATCAAATTATTGAAAAAGAGCAGCTCTTAACGCTGCAGCGCAAACTCGATGCCAGTAAAGACGCCGAAGCGGCTAAATTAAATCTTTTGCAGGCACAAACAGCGCTCGATGCCGCTTTGGCAGGCGTGCGTGAGTCAGAAGCGCAGTTAGAAGTGCTGCGCGAAACGCATTTTGGAGCCAGCGATGCACTGCATGCTGCGCAAGGCGAGTTGTATGCCGCCAATGCTGAAGTGGCCAAGATGGAGCAAACGCTGCTGCATCTGAAGCAAAGCCGTGAGCGATTGTCGTCGCAAATTAATCAGTGCGAGCAAGACGGTGCGAAGCTTGTTGCGGCGAAAGCTCAGATTGCGGCTGATTTGGATTTGTCTTCCGCGCAATTGAATGATTTAAGTTTTGCACTGGAAGAAGCCAATCTTAAAGTTGAAGAAGCCAGTTTAGCGCTGCCCGATCAAGAGCAAGCCATGCTCGCCGCCGAAGCCGTGTGGCAGGCGCTGCGTGATCGACTTAATGAAGCAAGTAATCAACAAAAATTACTTGAGCAACAAATGCAATTTGCAACTCGCAATCGTCAATCTTTGTCGTATCGGCAAGCTCAACTCACCGCTGAGTTACAGCGACTTGCTCCTGCCGCGCAAGAAAATGACTTGGCCGAGCAAATCGCGGATGCGCAATATGAACTGGCCGAGCTTGAATTGCAGTACGAGGATTGCTCTGCTCAGTTGCTGGAATCGAAACACAGTCGTGAAACTGCCAGACAAACCCAGCAGCAGCTGCAGAACGAACTGGTGCAACTTGATGCGCGCGAAGCTGCTTTGCTGGACGTGTTGTCTGAAAAAGAAAATCCTGAAGAGTTACAAGCTTGGTTACGTGCCGAAGGCTTGTGCGATATACCAAGATTGATTGATGGTATATGCGTTGAAGCAGGGTGGGAGTTGGCGGTGGAGGCAATACTAGGGCTTCGATTGCAGGGTTTCCTTGCTAGTTCGCCTCAGTCAATTCCGCCGAGTCAGGTTTTTATCGCCAATGGCTTGAGCTCAATCGGTGGTGTTCCCGCAAAAATGCCTGCAAATAGCCTGCTGGAAAAAATCAGTCAGAGCAGCCTCGAGTTGCTGCAGGGGCTAGCGGGACTGCTTGCCTCTGTTGTGTGTGTTGACGATGTGGCTCAGTTGTTACCGATGCAAGCGCAACTTGCCGAGGGTTTGTGCTTGGTCACTCAGCAAGGGCATATTGCGACTCGGCACACGGTGTTTTTCTTTGCTGCGCAAAGTAATGAGAGCGGTCGTTTGGCGCGGCAAGCAGAGTTACGCAATATTCAAAGTCAATTAGCTTTATTGCGACCGCGCTATGCCACGGCGCAAGCTGAATTGCTTGAGGTCGAGTCACAACATTCTTCGGTTCAACAGCGTTTACAGACTATTCAAGATCAATTGCAGCACCGAAAACAAACTGTACAGCAACTCGAAAATCGATTGCTGCGCCAACATGATATGGCACAGCAATCGGCCTTGCGCCATGTAGCAATCAGCGCCGAGTTGGCAGAGATCGAGCAGCAAAATTCTGAAGAGACGATATTACTTGAGCAACTAACACTGCAATTGGCCGATTTGCAACAGAGTGCCTCTGCCTTGCAAGCCGAAGAGAGAAGTACACGCACCGCACGTGAAAGTATGCAGCAGTCGCAAAGTCTGCATAGCTTGCAAGTACGAGAAATGGAGCGGGCCGCGCAAGCGGCGGCGTTTGCTTTGCAAAGCAATGAGCAAAAAATTCGTAGTTTGCAGCAGCGCCAACAAGAAAATCTAGGGCTGTTAAGCCAGCAAAGCGAGCGTATGGCACTGCTGATGCAGGAGCGCGAGTCTCTCGTTGAGCCTGATTTTGACGATCAATTTCAAGCTGCGATTGGCACACGCGCCGAAAAAGAGCAATTGCTCGCTGCGGCTCGCGATGCGCTCAATCAATTTACTCAAGCCTTGCGTGAGCAAGAAACGAGCAAGCAGGCTGCTGAGCAGGGTTTGGATGCACAGCGCGAAGCCGTTAATCAAATGCGTCTCTTAGAGCAAGAAGCAAGGCTGAATTTAGAGCGATTTACTGCTGAACTGCTAGAAATGGCAGTTGATGAAGCGGGATTATTACCACTTTTAGGTCGTAGTGTGAAAACGCTAGCGGCAGACATTGCGCGTTTGAATCAGCAACTGACTGGCTTAGGGTCCGTTAATTTAGCGGCGATGGAAGAGCTTGCCGCCAGCCAAGAGCGGCAAGGCTATTTGGCCGCCCAAGCCGCGGATTTAGAGCAAGCGATGACGACACTGGCGTCAGCGATTGCGCGGATTGATAAAGAAACGCGTCATTTGCTGCAAGCAACGTATGACACGGTGAATGCAAATCTACAGGAGCTGTTTCCAGCTTTGTTCGGTGGCGGGCATGCCGAATTGATTTTAACGGGTGACGAGATTTTGGATGCTGGCATGAGCATCATGGCGCAGCCACCGGGTAAGAAAAATGCAACCATTCACCTCTTGTCAGGCGGCGAAAAAGCACTGACAGCATTAAGTCTGGTATTCTCTCTCTTTAAGCTCAACCCTGCGCCGTTTTGCCTGTTGGATGAGGTGGATGCGCCCTTGGATGATGCCAATACGCTACGTTTTTGTGAATTAGTGAAGAAAATGGCGCAATACACGCAATTTTTGTACATTAGCCACAACAAGTTGACGATGGAAATGGCGCAGCAATTGGTCGGCGTCACGATGCAAGAGCAGGGTGTGTCGCGGATTGTGGCAGTAGATATTGAGCAAGCGCTGAAAATGCGTGAGCCAGAATCGATTTAGGTGCTTTGCTTTTAGATAAGTAAAGGTGCAAAAGTTTTCACGCAAGGCACAACGCCGAAGATAGTACGAATAGTACGGCGATGCGCGGCAACGAAGTGTGGAAACTTTTGTCGTACTTCTTCGGCAGGATGCAGAATATAATAAACGCGTAAATGATTACGCCCCCATAATTAACGCGTAATAGATTACGCTTTTGTTGAGACATAGATAAAACAATGACTGAGCTGCAGATTTATTCCTTAGTCGGAGCCGGTGGCTTTGTGGCTGCTGTGTATGGATTCAATTGGTGGCAAGAGTACCGCTATCGCAAGCAAGCCAACAAAGCCTTTGCCCGCAATCAACCCGATGCCTTGCTCAATACCCCTAAAAACATGGTGCGCAAAGGCGACGGTCAGCGCTTAGAGCCTATTTTAGAGCCGACGGCAGCTCCTGAAAGTGCCGCGCAGTACGATGAAGCGCGCCTTGATCGTGCCGAATATGATGTACCGGAACTCAGTGACGCGCATTTGCAGGCTGCTCAACAGAGTCAACTCAATGATGATATACCGGACGACATGCCAGATATGCCGCCAGCCTATCGCTCGACGTATACCCCTAAGATCATTGAAGATAGTGAGCCAGCGTTCGATACTGAGCCAGAGTATGTCGCTGCGGCAGAACAAGCTGCGATTGAGCCCACTTTCAAGCCGGCACCTGTGCAAGCTGATGTGAACGACGAAGTTGTACTCGCTGGCAGTTTGCTTGATCCTTCTTTGGATTTTATCGCCGAATTGCATGCACCTGAACCGATTTCTGCTGCGGATATCCCACCGTTTCCTGCGACAAAACGGGTACAGGTTTTGGGTTTAAACCAAAACAGACAGTGGGAAATGCTCAATAGCACCACGCGTGGTCGCTTTAAAGAGCTGCGTATTGGCCTGCAAATGGCCGACCGCCAAGGTGCTTTAACACCAGAAAACTTAAATGCATTCTGCATGGGCGTGCAGCAGTTTAGTGATGATTTAGATGCATCGGTCACTTTTCCGCAAAAATCAGCCAAACTTAATTTAGCCAAAGAATTGGACGAATTCTGTGCCTCGGTTGATGTGCTGATTGGTTTGAATATTCCAGCTGGTGCGCGACCATTGCCGATGGAAAAAGTACGTGTACTGGCCGAGCAAGCGGGCATGGTTCGTCATCATGCTGATGGCACATTTCAATATCGCAGCGATTCAGGCAAGACACTGTTCGTGCTCGCCAATCAAGATCAAAGCCCGTTGATGTCGACGTCGCAAGGTTTGACTTTATTGTTCGACGTGCCACGTGTTGCTGGTGGCTTAGCGGTGTTTGATTATTTGGCTGATTTTGCGCAAAACTTAGCTACCGCGCTTCATTGCGAGTTGGTGGACGATAATTATAAGCCACTCAATGCCGCCAGCTTGGCCAATATTCGTAAACAGCTCGCGGGGCTGTATGCCGATATGGACGACCGAGGTATCGCGCCAGGCTCGGTAGCTGCGCTACGCCTATTTGCTTAAGTGATTCATTGCATCATTAGAAACACGCAGCGCCGCTCATCAGAAGCGGCGTTTGTTATTGGAAGAATAAAATGTCAGATTTAAGCTCTCGCGCAGAAACGTTGCGCCGCACGTTGAATCGTTACGCGCATGAATACTATGTGCTGGATGCGCCAAGCGTGCCCGATGCGGAATACGACCGCTTGTTCCAAGAATTGCAGGCGATTGAATTGGCGCATCCTGAACTACGCACGGCCGATTCGCCGACCTTGCGCGTGGGTGGCCAGCCTTTGCCGCAATTTGCGCCCGTGACGCATGTGATTCCGATGTTGTCGATTCGTACAGAAACCGACGTGAGCGAGCAGGGTGCTTTGGCGTTTGACGCGAGTGTGCGAAAAGAGTTGGAGTTAAGCGACTCCGACTCTGCGGTTGAATATGCCGCAGAATTGAAGTTTGATGGTTTGGCGATCAGCTTGCGCTACGAAGACGGCGTGTTGGTTCAAGCGGCAACGCGCGGCGATGGTGCGACGGGCGAGGATGTGACGCAAAATATTCGCACCATCAAGCAAATTCCGCTGCGTTTGCGTGAATCAGAGGGCGGCGCTGCGGTAATTCCTAAAGTACTCGAAGTGCGCGGCGAAGTGTATATGCGCCGTGATGATTTTGAAAAACTCAATGCACGCCAGCGCGAGCTGGGTGAAAAAACTTTTGTGAATCCTCGCAATACCGCGGCGGGTGCTGTGCGGCAGCTTGATCCTAAAATCGCAGCCGAGCGACCACTTTCTTTTTATGGGTATGGGCTTGGTGCTATTGAAGGCTGGGTGCTACAGCCCGATACGCACAGTAGTGTTTTAAACGCTTTGACTGAATTTGGTTTTCCAGTCTGCGATATTCGTGAGGTGGTGCAGGGCGGTGCAGGTTTAGTTGCCTATCACGCGCGTGTCGCCGTGTTGCGCGATGACTTGCCATTTGATATCGACGGCGTGGTGTACAAGGTGAACTCAATCGGCTTGCAGCGTCAGTTAGGCTTTCGCACGCGCGAGCCGCGCTGGGCAGTGGCGCAAAAGTTTACAGCGGAAGAGGTGTTAACTACGATCGAAGCAATCGATATTCAGGTCGGCCGCACGGGCGCATTAACGCCAGTGGCGCGGCTGGCGCCAGTGTTTGTCGGTGGTGTAACCGTCACCAATGCCACGCTGCATAATCAAGATGAAATTGAGCGCAAAGACATTCGTTTGGGTGACACGGTGGTGGTGCGCCGCGCGGGTGATGTGATTCCTGAGGTGGTGTCAGTCGTATTGGATAAACGCCCGATGATCGATGTATTAGGTGCTGACCTTTTTGATGTAAAGCATGTCGAGCAATACCCCGCATATCGTTTGCCTACGCAGTGCCCTGTGTGTGGCTCGCACGCGGTGCGAGAAGTGGGTGAAGCAGTCACGCGATGCACTGGCGGGCTAATTTGCGCTGCGCAACGTAAAGAAGCGGTACGGCATTTTGCCTCGCGCCGCATGATGGATATTGATGGCTTGGGCGAGCGCTATATCGATAACTTGGTTGATTTGGGTTATGTGAATAGCCTGGCTGACCTATACCGTTTGACGCTGGATGATTTTCTAGAAATGAAACGCCGAGCGGATGACCGCGACGGCGCAACGCCAGAAAGCGTCAAAGCGGGTCAAGTGACAACCAAGTGGGCAGAAAACCTGTTGGTGGGTATTGAGGCGAGTAAGCAACCACCATTGGCGCGATTCATATTCGCGCTCGGGATTCGGCATGTGGGCGAATCCACCGCGAAAACCTTGGCTGATTGGCTAGGTAGCTTAGAGCGAATTCGCCACGCGCCCGCGCCGCTATTACGTTTATTGCCCGATATTGGCAGCACGGTGGCTAACTCATTGGCTGAATTCTTGGCTGAACCCCACAATCAGCAAGTGATTGATGACTTTTTGGCCTTGGGCGTTACGCCGCAAGGCGAGCATGTCCCTAATCCTGCCTTGCGTGAGAAACTGACACTGGGTGCATTATTGGCCGCGTTAGAAATCCCAAAACTGAGTGCTGCCCGTTGTAATGCTTTGGTCGTCTCAAATAGTAGCTTGGCCGAATTATCTTCATTTAGCCTTGGGCGTTTGCAAGATGCAGGTCTGTCCAAAGACATCGCGCAATCGTTTTTCGATTGGCTGACCACGCCCGCGGCAGAGGTCTTGTTGCAGCTTGATACGTTGCGCACCGATTTGCTGGCCGCATTGCCCGCCGCAGAGGCCGTACCGCAGGGCGTGTTGAGTGGCAGAACGCTGGTTTTGACGGGCACATTGCCCACATTGAGTCGAGACGATGCCAAAGCCATGATCGAAGCGGCTGGCGGCAAAGTTTCTGGCAGCGTATCGAAAAAAACCGATTTTGTGGTTGCGGGCGAGGCGGCAGGATCGAAATTGCAAAAAGCTGAAGAGCTGGGAGTGAAGGTTTTGAGTGAAGAAGATCTAATTCAATTACTGGGTTGATGGGTATTGGTCTGTATTCATTGTTTATGATGATTTACATGAATATACCTTATGATTGTTATCTGCCGAACTGTGCTGTATTCAGATATTTAATATTCTGTGACAAGCGTGGATTGAAATAGCGGAGTGGCTAGATAGTATAGGGTGGTGTTTAAATTATTGAACATTGTTTCAATGAAATTAATCGTTGACTTTGCTGTTTAAATGATTAAACATAACGCCATGCGTAAGTCTGAAGCCCTAAAAATTTTTGGTTCACAAGCCCGCCTTGCGGACGCCCTCGGCCTTGGCCGCTCGGCGGTGTCGCAATGGCCGGATGAATTGAACCTCAAACAATCCGATCAAGTTCTGGGTGCCGCACTGCGCCTTGGCCTACTCACACACAGTCAAACTCAATCAGGAAATCCCATGCAAAAAATTCGCAAAGCCGTTTTCCCCGTTGCCGGTATGGGGACGCGTTTCTTGCCTGCTACCAAGGCCAGCCCAAAAGAAATGATGTCGATTGTCGACAAACCGTTGATTCAATACGCGGTGGAAGAGGCTCTGGCTGCGGGCATTACCGAGATGATTTTCATCACCGGCCGCCATAAACGCAGTATCGAAGACCATTTTGATAAAGCGGGCGAGTTGGAAGCGGATTTGGAAGCAAAGCAAAAAACTAAATTGCTGGAAATTTTGCGTGGCATTATTCCTAAATCAGTAACGTGCATTTATATCCGCCAGCCAGAAGCCTTGGGTTTGGGGCATGCGGTACTGTGCGCTAAACCGGTAGTGGGCGACGAGCCATTTGCGGTGATTTTGGCCGATGACTTGATCGACGGTAACGGCGTTTCTGAAATGAAACGCATGGTGGACGTGTTTGATGACACGCATTGCTCGGTGCTCGGCGTTGAAGAAGTGGCTGTTGAGGAAACAGGTAGCTACGGTATTGTTGAAGTTGCTGAAAACGCGGGTCGCTTGCGGATTAACAATATCGTCGAAAAACCAAAACCTGAAGAAGCACCTTCAAATCTAGCCGTTGTCGGTCGTTACATCTTGACGCCACGTATTTTCCATCACCTGCAGCACGTACAGCCTGGCAAGGGCGGTGAAATCCAGCTAACCGATGGTATTTTCGCGCTAATGCAAGAGCAGCACATCCTTGCACATAAATTAATAGGTACCCGTTACGACTGCGGTAGCAAAATCGGATTCTTGAAGGCGACGGTTGAATTGGGAATGAAGCACCACGAAGTGGGAGTAGAATTCTCGGCTTATCTGAAAGAGTTTTGCACTAAGCATTCATGATTTATATATAAAAGCGTTGGATTTTGAGTCAAAGGGCTTTGCCACTCTGGTAGAGCCCTTTTTTTATGCTTAGTATGTTATTAGATTTTGTCATTATCAGATGCGATAAAGGTTAAGGCAATGAAAGCTGTAATTTTGGCTGGTGGACTTGGTACCCGCATTTTGGAAGAAAGTCATCTAAAACCAAAACCCATGATTCAAATTGGCGGGCACCCGATGCTGTGGCATATTATGAAAATATATTCAGCACATGGCATTAATGATTTTATTATTTGCCTTGGTTACAAAGGATATCTAATTAAAGAGTATTTTAGTAATTACTTCCTACATATGTCTGATGTCACAATTGATATTGCAAATAATAGTATCGAAGTGCATGAACGAAAAAGTGAGCCGTGGCGAGTGACCTTGGTTGAGACGGGTGAGCATTCGATGACAGGTGGCCGATTAAAACGTGTTGCAAGATATCTTGATGAAAATGAACCATTTTGCTTTACCTATGGTGATGGTGTGGCAGATATTGATATCAGCGCTGAAATTGCTTTCCATCAACAGCACGGTAAATTAGCTACGGTCGCTGCAGTACAGCCGCCGGGTCGATATGGCGCCCTATTGCGGAGTGAAACTGGGCAAGTTTCTGGTTTTCTCGAAAAACCACAAGGCGATGGCGGCAGTATCAACGGGGGGTTTTTTGTGCTTGATAAGCGTTGTCTTGAATATATTTCTGACGATGAAACGAGTTGGGAAATGGAGCCGATGCAGCACCTATCGCAATCTGGGCAATTGATGGCATTTGATCACCTCGGTTTTTGGCAGCCGATGGATACGCTGCGCGAAAAAAATCTACTGGAATCATTATGGGATTCAGGCAAAGCACCGTGGAAGGTTTGGTAATGCTGTCTACCCACAGGGATGTATTGTCACTCGGGAATGCTGATGAATTTGCAAACGGCTCGCTCGAATTATCTTTTTACGCAGGAAAGTCAGTGTTCCTCACTGGTCACACCGGTTTTAAAGGCGGCTGGCTGACCGCTATGTTGAGGCATCTTGGTGCCAGTATTCATGGGTATGCCTTAGTGCCAGAGACCCAGTCTAATTTATTTGGAATTGCCGATATCCAATCATTCTTGTCGTCGCACACGTTGGCAGATTTGGCCGACTCGACTGCGATGCTGGCTGCAATGCGCGCGGCTCAGCCTGAAATCGTCTTTCACCTCGCAGCCCAGCCACTAGTGCGGCGCAGCTATATAGAGCCTGCGCTGACGTGGCAAACGAATGTGCAAGGTACCGTGAATCTGCTTGAGTGCGTGCGGCAATGTCCATCAGTACGTGCTGTAGTGATTATTACGACCGATAAATGTTATGAAAATCAGGAGTGGCATTGGGGCTACCGTGAGAACGACCATCTTGGTGGGCACGACCCCTATTCGGCGAGCAAAGCTGCGTGCGAATTGGTGGTGAACAGTTATCGTGCTTCTTTTTTTAATGCTTCAGGCGTGCGTATAGCCAGCGCCAGGGCTGGCAATGTAATCGGAGGTGGAGATTGGGCCGCTGATCGGCTAATCCCTGATGCTGTCCGTGCAATTGCCGTAGGGCAAATGCTTCAAATTCGTAATCCAGCTGCCAGCCGCCCATGGCAACATGTGCTCGCCCCTTTACATGGCTACTTATTGCTTGGAAAGGCACTTTTATGCGGTCAGGCTGGCGTGGATAGCTCGTTCAATTTTGGCCCGTCGCAGCAAGACAATCTGAGTGTTGTTAATGTATTAAAACGCTTGCAGGGTCATTGGCCAGAGTTGGAGCTCGCGCTGTCAACGGCAGGCGAGCAATCGCATGAATCTCAATTACTTTATTTGGATTCTAGCAAAGCGCAGCATGTATTGGGTTGGCAGTCGCGGTGGAATCTGGCGAAGAGCTTGGAGAAAACGGCGGGATGGTATCGAGCTGAGCATGCTGGCAATGAATGCATGCAGCGATATACACTTGATCAAATTGAGGAATATTTCTTATGATGAGCAAGGGAGTGCGTGAATGAGTCGCTTTATGATTAAAGATACTCAGCTGTTGGGGCTTAAGGTCATACAACGGCAGCCTATTACCGACGCTCGCGGTAATTTTTGCCGCCTATTTTGTGCCGAAGAGCTACGCACTGCGGGTTGGATTAAGCCGATTGCGCAGATAAACCACTCGAAAACTCAGGGGGTAGGTACTATTCGTGGCCTGCATTTTCAATATGCACCGCAGGGTGAAATGAAATTGGTAAGCTGCCTGCATGGTGAGGTTTGGGATGTGGCCGTTGATATTCGTCTTGAATCGCCGACATATTTGCAATGGCACGCAGAGCGTTTATCCCCAGAAAATCATACGGCACTGCTGATACCGGAAGGTTTTGCGCATGGCTTTCAGGCTTTAACGCCGCAATGCGACTTAGTTTATTGCACTTCTAACAGCTACGCTGCGGAGTTTGAAAGCGGTCTTAATCCGCAAGATGGTGCGCTAGCCATTGCTTGGCCCTTGCCCGTACAGAATTTGTCGGCAAAAGATGCCTCACACCCGTTAATTCAAGATGGCTTTAAAGGTTATTTTGCACAATGATTGAAATTCATGCTGAGGCTCGAGTTTCGCATATGGCGGATATTGAAGATTCGGTTCGCGGCAGCCGTATTTGCATTGCGGCAGGTGTGGTTATTGATAGTTTCGTAAAAATAAAACCGGCAGGTGGTACGGGCGATATTTTTGTCGGGGAAAATTCGATTATTAATTCAGGCTGTGTTTTATACACTGGCAATGGTATTTGGATTGGGCGTGACGTGGCCATTGCTGCCAATTGTACTTTTGCCCCTGTCAATCATGCTTACCAAGATAAAAAACAGCTGATTCGTCAGCAGCGATTTTTGCCTAGTAAGGGGGGGGTTCGAGTTGAAGATGACGTCTGGATTGGTGCAAATTGCGTTTTGCTGGACGGAGCAATATTGCGACAAGGTTGCGTGATTGGCGCAGGAGCGACGATACGTGGTGAGCTAGATGCTTATGGCGTTTACGTCGGTAACCCATTACGCAAAATTGGTGAGCGTAAATGAAATTTACTGTGTTGGGCGCTTCTGGTTATATCGGTCGGTCGTTATGTAAATTTTTAATGATGCAAGGGCATGAAGTATTCGCACCGTATCGTGATGACCCTAAAATTTTTACCGATGACTTGGGATATGTTGTTTATGCTATTGGATTAACTGCAGATTTTCGTTCAAAATCTTTTGAAACGGTGCAGGCCCACGTGGGAGTTTTACAGCAAGTATTGCAGTATTCACGTTTTTCTTCGCTATTGTATTTATCTTCGACACGTCTTTATTCTGGGGCGGAGTCGACACAAGAAGAAGCTGATCTTATGGTTCGGTCACAAAATCCTAGCGATCTCTACAATCTATCCAAATTGCTAGGAGAGTCATTGTGTCTTAATTCTGGACGCAGCAATGTGAGGATAGTGCGCTTATCCAATGTTATTGGCGGAGAGAATGAGGGCTCCGACTTGTTTTTTTTTAGCCTGTTGCGTGATGCGCGAGCAGGGTCGATTAAATTGCAGAGTCACCCAGATTCAGAAAAGGATTATGTCCTAATTGAAGATGCAATTGAGTTGATCTACAGAATCACAGTGCAAGGTAATTTCAATGTATATAATGTTGCCAGTGGATGCAATCTGAGTCATCGCCAACTGATTGCTATAATGAGCAAAGCATTTGGATGTAATGTTGAATTTGCCGATGGAGCTAAAGTGATTTCTTTTCCAGTAATCGATATAAACAGAATTGTTGAAGAATATTCATTTACTCCTTCAAATGTAAGTTTGTTCATAGGCAATCAGTGGGAGAAATAAATGAGTGATGTTAATAATTATTTGAGTTCTATCTTCTTCGGTGCAACTGATTTCGAAAAATTTTGCGCCGGATTGCAGATGGCTATTCATCAGATACCTCCTGCAGGTATTTATGCAGGTGATAATTTATTTACTTTCGGCAGAAATTTGGGGTTTATGAATGATGAGGCATTGATGAAGGCATATCGAACTAATGCCACAACAGCTATTGAGCAAGCATTATTATGGCGATATTCAACGATAGCCTGGGGGTTTCGCAAAGGATTACAACTTGATGGTGATTTTGTCGAGTGCGCTTGTTACAAAGGAACTACGGCAAAAATAATGTGTGATATGGTTGATTTTTCAAAGCATTCTGATCGGCATTATTACTTGTATGATTTATTTGAGCACGACTCAACAATGCCACATCATGGCATGCCTGAACATAGTCAATTGTTATTCCAGCAAACCAAGGAAAGATTCTCTCATTTTCCTAATGTAATTATAAGTAAAGGGAGAGTGCCCGAGATATTATTAGATGTATCCCCTAGAAAAATTGCTTTTATGCATATTGATCTTAATAATGCGGCTGCAGAGATAGGTGCTTTAGAACTTTTATTTGATCGCATGGTGCCAGGGGCTGTATTGATTTTGGATGACTATGGATGGCTAGCATATCGTGATCAAAAAAAAGCAGAAGATCTATGGCTCGCAGAGCGTGGCTATCATGTCCTTGAATTACCCACTGGACAGGGCTTAGTAATTAAATAGCATATTAAATATGGTAATCATTAAGTTTTTTTGGGGGCTAAAAATGAATCCGATTGAGTTGTTTGAGTTTGAAAGAGATCTGCGCGTTACTAGAAATGCAATGGATGAAAAGTTTGTTGAGCTGTCAAAAAAATGGAGACAGGAGGCAATGGGGCGATTTTATGTTTATAACTTTACCTCTCTAGGTCGTCCTATTATTCAATTTCCACAGGATATGATTGCTATCCAACAATTGATTTGGTTGGTTAAGCCAGATTTAATTATTGAAACTGGAGTAGCGCATGGTGGTTCTCTTATTCAAAGTGCCTCGCAGTTGGCTTTGCTGGATATGTGCGAATCGATTACTTTGGGGGGGGCTTTTGATGTGGCGAAATCAAAACGAAAAGTAATTGGTATTGATATTGATATTCGTGAGCATAATCGTTGTGCTATTGAGTCTCACCCAATGTCTGCTTATATTGAAATGATAGAGGGATCTTCAATTGCGCCAGAAATCGTAGCTCAAGTTCATGAGCTGGCGAAAGGTTACAATCGTATTATGGTTTTGATGGACTCAATGCATACTCATGATCATGTTTTGGCAGAGTTAAATGCTTATGCTCCCTTGGTTTCAGAAAATAGTTATTGTGTGGTTTTTGATACGTTTGTGGAGGATTTGCCTGTTGGATTCTTTAAGGGTAGGCCTTGGAATCCAGGGAATAGCCCTAAAAGTGCTGTAAAAAAATGGCTTAAATCCAATACACATTTTTGTATAGACGAGAAGATAGCGGATGTTTTGATGGTTACTGCATCGCCTGATGGATTTTTAAGGCGCACTGTTGGGTGATATTCTAAATATTGGGTTGAAGGAAGTCTGATGATTGATGAGTGTAGTATTAATGCCTACAAAGAAAACGGCTTCGCTATTTTTCGAGGAGCCATTGATCGTAGTGTAATAGATGAGCTTATTTTTGAAATAAGCCAATTTGGAAAGTCTATTGTTGGGGAAGGATTCGATTTTTATTCTAGTGAGACAAAGTTTGTTTCAAAAGAAAAACAATCTCTTCTATATGATCGATTGCGATATTTGCCATCAATGAGCCGGTTGTCAGGTAATGTTAATTTAATTTATTTACTAAGGGAATTGGGGTTGACTGAGCCTGTACTTATGGGTTGTTGTAATATGCGATATGATGTGCCACATGATGTAAATCATTTGTTTGCTTGGCATCAGGATTCACTTTATTTACTTGGATCGCTTAATGCTGTCACTCTATGGATTCCATTAACAAATGTTAATTTGAATGCGGGTACAATTGAGGTCATTCCTCGGTCTCATCTGAATGGGATTCTTCCATTTAAACGAATATCGGGGAAAATAATTGCAGAGTATATTCCTTTTCTCCAAAGAGATTTATCTTTAGATATGGATGTTATTGATGTTCCTGTTTCGATTGATGCAAACCCAGGGGATGTCGTCGTGTTTAGTCAATTTTTATTACATCGAAGTACGATAAATCACTCAAGCATGCCACGATGGACTGCTCAGGTACGTGTTTCTGATCTAAATTGTGCATGGTTCAAAAAAAATAAATATCCAACAGGTGATCGGAAAAATATATTTTTTTGTGATTATCCTGGGTTTAAGCACTCGGAGTCAGAATGCTGAAAACAAAATTAGGTGAATCTATTAGAAAGACGGATTCGGAGTTAACTTCTGGTGCAAGGATGTTTGAGCTCAGGAATGACATTGCAGCCAATATGGGGGCGCATTGGAATGTTAATTCTAATGTATTTATGAGTAGATTAAGTATTTCACGAATTCTATATTTGAATATGTTATATCAGCATATTGTTGATGTGCCAGGTATTATTTGTGAATTTGGGGTTCAGTGGGGAGCTAGCTTGTCTGTTTTGGCTAATTTACGTGGTATTCATGAGCCCTATAATTATTCTAGAAAGATCGTTGGTTTTGATACATTTCAAGGTTTTTCAAAGACACATGAATTGGATGGGAAGGTTGTAAGCGAGGGCGATTATTCAACGATGGTGGATTATCAACACTGCCTTGATGAAATTATGTCACTGCACGAATTGGGGTCTCCATTGCCGCATATTAAAAAATATGAATTAGTCGCAGGTGATGCATCAAAATCATTTCCTACTTGGATTGAAAACAATCCGCAAACTGTAATTTCAATGGCCATCTTTGATATGGATATATACCATCCTACCAAAGAGGTATTGATGCAAGTTTTGCCTCGGCTTGTGAGGGGATCTGTGCTTGTTTTTGATGAATTAAATTGCCCCCAGTTTCCAGGTGAAACGCTCGCTGTAATCGAGACTCTTGGTTTAAATAACTTGAAACTTAAGAGAGACCCAAATCAGCCCTTTTGTGCATGGGCTGTATTTGGTGAATAGTTTACTTAGGTGAGTTTAGTTATTGTTTAATTCTACTTTCAAGTAATTGAAGAATTTGCGTGGCTTCTTGTTGATTGTTGTTTGCGATGAGCATTTCTGCCATACGAATATATAAATCATATCGTTGTGGGGCGCTATCAATTGCGGAGCTAAGATAACTAACCGACATATTGTAACCATTGGCATGATCTGCCTCAGCTAACGCTAACAAAGCATCAACTTGATATGGTAGGGACTCAAGGACTTCGGTGGAAATTTTGTACACTAGATCCCATTGCTTCAAAGTTACTGCGGTCTTAAGCTTAGGTAGTGCCTGATCTAATGGACTGCAGATTCCTTCTTGATTAAAAACTTGCTCTGCAATTAGAGGCGCCTCAGGTGCGGGAGGGACGTTGCAGTCTTGTGTGCGGCACCAATTTACCCAAGCCTCGCGGATTGCATTATCAAAGTAAATTGTAAATAAGCGTTCATCCATTAACGGGCTCTGCTCAATGTACCTCCGTAAGCTCAGTCTCGTTTGGTTGAGATTCTGTATATTACTGGCGAGATTTTTGGCAATCTGTATGTATTCATCGTCGCTTTGTGCTAACCATTGTGTCAGGTTTGCTGCTGTTAATAATGTAGTCGATAGCCGGCTTCGCAAGCTATTTCCAGTCATGGATACCATAGGAACGCCCATCCATAGTGTGTCGGATGAAGTTGTTCCACCTGTTAGAGGGAATGGATCTAAGGCAATATCTATATCGTGATAAGTCAAATATTGTTTTGCTCTTTCCGACCCCCTGCCAACTAATATGAGGCGCTTGGGATCTACACCTGCATCGGAGCATCTTTGTGTGAAAAAATGCCCGATTTCTTCAGTGTCGAGCCCCCATGCTTCAATACGTAGACGAGACCCGGGTACCTCGGCTAGTATTCTTGCCCAGAGTTTTAGTGGCTCAAGGCCAATTTTAGCAATGTTGTTGCATGAGCCAAAAGTGATGAAACCATTCTCCAGCGCAGGAGTTGGTTTGACTTGGTAATCAGGCCAGTAGCGCCATAAGGGGTTCTGTAGGCATGGGCGATAAACGCAAAATGGAGCGGGTAACATGTACAGTTTTTCGCTGTAATCCCCGTCTTCTGCATAGCAATCCACTATTTCATCGGTAAGACGTATGTCGATATTTTTAAGGCCAGTGGTGCCAGGGAAGCCTAACCAGGTAATTTGAACTGGAGCTGGTTTTTTTCCCATGATCGCTAGTCCATTGCCTGTTGTATGCCCTGCAAAGTCAATCAGTATGTCAATTTCATCTTTGCGAATTTGCTCGAAGGCCTGTTCTGTGCTGAAATTTGCAATAGTCACAAAACTGTCAAAATAGCGCTTCAGTCGTTTAGTGACATGATCGCCTTCATGTAGTGTGTGGTAAGCGTGAATTTCATACTGCTGACGGTCGAGGCGAGCCAGTATTGGTTCAAGATAGTAGCTAACTGCATGATTGCTAATGTCTGCACCAATAAATGCAAGCTTTAATTTACGCCATGCTTGAGGTGTATTGCTATGCTGGGGGAGTTGTGTTTTTGGTAAGTCAAATAACTTTGAGAATCGCGTACTCTCAGTGGCCATTGCCTTAACTGTGCTTGCGTCATCATATAGCATTGAGAGTAATAAATTAGTGTGTGCGATTTCAGACTGTGGGTTGATTTCAAGGGCTGCACGGTAGTGGCTTAGCGCTTCTTTTGGGCGTCCAGTGTCAAGGAAATAGGTTCCTAGATTGATTCTGGCAGTGATGTCCATTGGTGCTAGTTCAATTGCATGTTGAGCAGCTTCAAATACTTCGTGATACTTGAAAACTAAACGGGCTGCATATGTATAACTAATCCATGCTAATGGGTTATTTGGGAGTAATTCAGCTGCTTTTTTTGCATATTGATAGGCTTTTTCAGCGTATTTAACAGTGCCTAATACGACCCCGGCATTAAAAAGTAAATGTGCGCTATTTGGGTTGCCTTTTAGTCCCTGCTCAAAAATTTCGATCGCTTCTTGGTGGCGCTTTTGCTGCGCATAAGCAACACCGAGTTGGCTGCAGGCATATTCATCCTGCGGGGATTTCATCAAAATTTTGCGACATAAATTTTCAATTGCGCCAAATTGCCCCGATGCCATTTCACGTTCGGCACGTATTTTTTCCTCTAGTAGGTTAGTGTTTTTTTGGGTGGATTTACGTGATTTGGTCATGAAAGGTTTGTCATGTATTGAGGTAAGGGATATGGTTAGATTACTCTAACTGGTATTTTTTTTAAAATTCTTTATGCTCTCGTGTTTTAACTATGCTTTTGAATGTGTCCAAAAATGTTTTGGTAAAGTCCTAAAGTGTCAGAAAAGTTGTCCGATATAGGGAAGGAAGGCTACGCTGTGATGCGTTGGCCGAGATCAACAACACTCTCGAAGGGGTATTCATCATGGCTCAAGTCATCCAAACCAATGTACCATCGCTTAATTCGCAGCGTAATCTTGACAAATCACAAAGCATGCAAAGCACCTCGTTGCAGCGCCTGTCTTCTGGTTTGCGTATCAATAGCGCAAAAGATGATGCCGCTGGCTTAGCAATTTCAGATCGTATGACCAGTCAGATTCGGGGTTTGGATCAGGCTCGTCGGAATGCGAATGATGGTATTTCATTGTCGCAAACTGCTGAAGGTGCATTGTCAACCAGTACTGATCTATTGCAACGTGTTCGTGAACTAGCGGTGCAGTCTTCAAATAGTAGTAATACTGCTAGCGATCGCCAAGCGCTGCAGTCAGAGGTCGGTCAGCTTGTTTCTGAATTGGATCGGATTTCAACTACTACTCAGTTTAATGGCCAGAATTTGCTTGATGGCACATTTGGCGCTGCCAATTTCCAGGTTGGTGCCAATGCCAATCAAATCATCCAGGCAACTACTGGTAATTTCCGTACCAATGTGTACGGAAACAACCAACTATCGGGTGCCAATGGTGCGGGTACTTATGCTCCTTCTGCAACTGCTTTTGGTACAAATGGTGTTTCTTCAGGGGCGATCACTGTCAGTGGTTCAGTAGGCTCAGGCTCAATTTCTGTGGCAGCCAATGCAACAGCCCAGACCATTGCGCAGCAAATCAATGGACAAACTGTAAATACGGGCGTAGCTGCAACAGCAAAAACAGATATTGATGTTTCTTTTGGTGCTGCTGGCGCTTACGCAATGAATCTTGCGTCTGATAATGGTGCTGCTGGACAAACCATTACGTTCACACTCTCGGCAACAACAGGCCAAAGCGGCTTGGCTGATGCAATTAGTAAGATCAATGACCAGTCATCAAAAACAGGGGTAACTGCGGCGTTAAATAATGCAGGTTCCGGCCTGATTTTAACGAATGGTAATGGTAATGATATTACGCTTACAAATTCGTCAACTTCAGCATTTGCAGGTAATGTCACGGTTCAGCGGCTTAATTCAGAGGGAGCTGCTGCAGGTTCAGCTGCGACGATGAATGCTAGTGCTGCTGGATCTACTACATCGGCTGGTTATTTGACTTTTGACTCTTCCAGCTCATTTAATGTGACCTCTGCAAGTAATGCAGTGACTTCAAGTAATTCAGCGTTGCGGGCAGTCTCTGGGTTGGATATTTCTACCTTTAAAGGTGCGCAAGACGCGTTGAAAACTGTGGATTCCGCAATTGCGGCGGTGAGTGGGCAGCGTGCAAAATTTGGTGCTTTGCAATCTCGGTTTGAAAATACAATTTCAAACTTGCAAACGAGTTCTGAAAATTTGTCTGCTTCTCGTAGCCGGATCCGTGATACGGACTTCGCATCTGAAACAGCTACATTAACTCGTTCTCAAGTACTGCAACAAGCAGGCACTGCGATGTTGGCTCAGGCTAACGCATTGCCAAACCAAGTATTGAGTTTGTTGCGCGGTTAATCAAAGGGCTGAATTTGATGTAAACTAAAAATGCCCCAATGCAATAGCGTTGGGGCAATTTTGCTAATTGAGGTGCATCATGCAAATTTCATCTGTCAATACAGTACCCTCCGTCGCACCGCAACTACGCCAAGATGAAGCTACAAACTCAGCTTTATCTGCTGCAGTTAGTGCTGAAAAATCAAGCATGCAAATCTCGGCAAATCCGATAGCAGTTCAGCCAGTGGATGAAAAAGAGTTTGCCAAACAGATTGATGACTCGGTCAAAAAAATCAACGAGACGGTTAAATCATTAAACCCAAATGTTGGTTTAGAGTTTAGTACTGATGAGGATACTCAAATTAGGTTAGTTAAATTAATTGATATTCAATCTAAAGAAGTGTTGCGACAAATACCTAATGAGGAAGTTTTGGCGATCGCCAAAGCATTAGATAAACTACAGGGCTTACTGGTCCGTGATAAAGCCTAGTTTGTGCTGAAATAATTAACAAGGGGTATGAAATGGCTATGATCGATGTGAATTCAATTGTGACGCAATTGATGGCGGTGGAGCGGCAGCCCCTTAAAAAAATTGAAGTGCAAAATATCGGTAATAATGCTCGGCTAAGTGCCTATGGTACGATTAAGAGTGGTTTAGCAAGTTTTCAAACTGCAGCTAAGGCGCTTTCAAATCCAGAGAGTTTTACGACGATTAAAGCGAACTCATCAGCTTCTGATGAAGTTGGTGTTAGTGCTGCAAAAAATGCGGCTCAGGGGAGTTTTGCGGTTGAAGTAACTCAATTAGCCAAAAATCAAAAATTAGCTTCTGGATCTTTTGCTGCAAGCACCTCAATAGTTGGATCGGGTCAAATCACGTTTGAATTTGGAACTTATAGTACTTCTGGTGCTGTGACTTCATTTACAAGTAATGCTGATAAGACCTCAAAAACAATTACCATTGATGAAAAAAATAATACTCTCGCCGGTCTTAGGGATGCGATTAATAACTCTGGAGCGAATGTAACGGCAAGTATTGTTAATGATGGTACAGGTTATAAATTAGCATTGGTTTCTAAAGATACTGGCGAAGCAAATTCATTGCGGATCACTACCACCGATGGTGATGGAAGCAATACCGATGCATTAGGTCTTTCAGTATTTGCATATGATGCAACAGCCAATCCGGCTATCTCCAAGTTACCCGTCACTAATATGGTTCAAACACAAAACGCGCAGAATTCCGTCTTTAAAATGGATGGTATTAGCGTTAGCAAATCAAGTAATGTTGTTTCTGATGCTATTGATGGGGTGACTTTAACTTTAAGTAAGATAACGACTGCACCTGTTAATATTAGTATTAGTAATGATACCAGCGGAATATCAAAGGCAGTTCAGGCATTCGTTAAATCATATAATGATTTATCAAAAACATTAAAAGATCTTTCCGCTTATAACCCAGAAACAAAGCAGGGAGGCTTGCTAAATGGTGATGCAACAATTCGTTCTCTTCAAACCTCATTGCGGTCTGCACTCAACCAAGTTGTTTCAGGTACAGGTTCTGATTTTAGTTCAATGTCGCAAGTTGGAGTGAAAACAGATCAAAACGGTGTGTTAACCGTTGATTCTGCCAAGTTAAATGCTGCAATAACAAAAGATGTGCAAGGCGTTATAAGTTTATTTGCAACAAATAGTCGTACTAGTGACTCAATGATTAAAATTGATAGCTTTTCGCCCCAGACGAGTTCGATGAATAATACGCCAATTGCGGTAATAAGTAATGCAACACAAGCTAGCTATACTAGTAGTGCTTTGGTTTTTCCACCGAGTGGTTTTGTAGTTGATTCAAGTAATAAAAACTTTAGTATTTCAATTAACGGTAAAACGGCATCAGTTAACTTGAATGAAGGTAGTTATACTAAAGAGCAGTTAGCTGCAGAATTGCAAACACGTGTTAACTCAAATTCATTGTTTACAGACGCTAAAGCTACAATTAATGTAAAAATTGGTAGTGATAACAAAATAGTAATGACTAATCCTCGGTATGGGAGCGAGGGCTCTTTAGCGATCAATAGCGATTTATTGGGTACAGGAATTTTAAATACAATTTCGGGTACTGATGTTAGAGTCAAGGTTGGTGGCGAAATAAAAACAGGCGTTGGCCAGCAGGTTACTTTAGATAATGGTATGAGGTTTTCTGTATTGGGTGGTGCCGCCATCGCTCCAGATGGCGCTGATCGTGGAACTATCAATTTTTCTAAAGGGCTTGGATATCAAATCGATACATTAATTGGAAAAATGTTAGAAAAAGGAGGGGTAGTCGATGCACGAGTTGATGGGATGAATACTCGTAGCAAAATGCTCGCAGACAGAACAACGAATTTTAATCAACGGATGGATGATGTTGAAAAGCGTTATCGTGCACAATATGCAGCATTAGATGTCGCGGTCTCTGCAATGCAAAACATGAGCAATCGGCTATCTGAAATGCTATCTAAACTTGGTTAACTTTCAAGGGGTATACGGATAATGTTAGCGAAGAAAAAAGCACTTCAAGCCTATGGGGTTGCTAGTATAGATGATCAAGTTGCAAGTGCGAGTCCTCATCGTTTAGTGGTGATGTTATTTGAAGGTGCTATTAAATCAATCAATATGGCTAAGTTTTTCCTTGAGCAAGGTAATGTTCCTGAGAAAGGCTTGGCGATCACTAAAGCGATTGCAATTATTGAGGAAGGTTTACGACTTTCACTCGATAAATCCGCAGGGGGCGAATTAGCGGAAAATCTGGATGCGCTTTATGAATATGCGGCTCACCAACTGTTGGTTGCGAATTTGCGAAATGATGCCCAGATATTGGATCAAGTTTTGACGTTACTTAATGATTTAAAGTCTTCATGGGCAAGTATTGATCCAAGCCTTCAGATGGGGGCTTCTCCTCAGCCTGCGGTAGCTGATGCCACTAAGACTGTAATGAGCCTAGGCCGTGCATAAAATAAATATTTATCACGAGAAAGTTAGTCATTTGTCTGAAGTTGTGACTGAATTACTGATTTTGGCTCAGCAGGAACGCTGGGATGAATTATTGCTTGAATGGCCTAGGTATGAGTTGGCGACATCAGATTTGCCAATGATTACTTGGAGTATACTTTCTACTGATGAGCAACGTTTGCTCGAAATGCAGTTGCGCCAACTAGATAGCGTGCATTCTTCGTTTCTACAGTTAACAAGCAATTGGCGTGATGAACTCAAAGATATTTTGCAAAATTCAATTCAATCTCGAAAACTCAACGATCATTATCGCTAAACATTAATGCCACGTATTTAGGGGGTATGGTGAGTAATTCAGGGATATTTATTACTTGGCCACAATTACTCTATGTGGGTATTGTTGTTTTATCTTTTTATGTGGCCGAGTTGTTTTTCTTTTGGCTGCGCCACGGCCGTAAAAATAAGTCATCGCTCCATTTCGAACAGCTTCAGGAGCAGATGGATGAATTACGTCAGGAACTGGCATCATCGAAAGTGAAAATTGCTGCGTTGGCCGCGCAATTGCATGCTTCTAATTTGGTCGATGATCCTGTTTTTCCTTTACCTTCGCACTTAAATTCAATTGAAACCTTAAAAACTCCGGCAGATACCCCCTACGCTCAGGCTATTCGCTTAGCCCAAAAAGGCGCTGATGCCAATGAGCTTGCTGCCACCTGCGGTATTTCGCGGGGTGAAGCTGATTTGATTGTTGCACTTTATCGCAGTAGTTCGGAGCGCAACTAGCCATGTTAGCCGGCAATATGTCATCCACTTTGCTTTCGCAATATTTGCGGGGGCAGCAGGGGGTTATGGAGGCGGTTAAGCTTTCTCCTGATGATATTCGCCTTACGGTCGGTGAGAAAGTTCAGGCCACGGTCACCAATCAGCTCCCCAATGGTCGTTTCGCTGTTCTAATTAAGGATCAGCTGCTTGATCTGAATTTGCCACGTAATACCCAACCCGGCGAGAAACTTGATCTTACCGTGATTTCAAAATCCCCAACGTTGACTTTTAGCCTTGCGCAGCCAGAAGCTAAACCCACTTTAACGCAAGCGCCCAATGTTGAATTAAGCAAAGGGGCTGCACTACTGAATCAAGTTCTTGAAAAATCATCGGACGGCAAGCCGGCGGTCTTGCAGCAGGCGCTGCCGCTATTTTCCGCTAAGCCCGATACCACGCAGTTGGCTGGTCAATTGGCTGGACGTTTGGCGGAAAGTGGTTTGTTTTATGAATCTCATCAAGCTGAATGGGTGACTGGGCAGAGGCCCTTGCAAAGCCTAATGCGTGAGCCGCAGGCGACAATGCATTTGTCAAATGTAAATCAAGGATTGGGTGGAGAAAATAAAGCAGCAGAAGGCGACTCACCGCAGCTGGTCGATAAAAATGCTAAAACGGCGTTCAATAACGAAATTGCACAGCAAAGCTTACTAAAAAAAGCGGATGATATACCGCCAGAACAAGCGATGCGCCAATTGGTTCGCCAGCAAGTTGACTTGCTCGAGCAACGGCCCTTAGTGTGGCAAGGCAATGCCTGGCCAGGTCAGCCTTTGAAGTGGGAATTAGAACTGCAAAATGAACAAGAGCCTGAGGCTGATTTGTCAGTAGGGCAACGCCAGTGGCAGACGAAACTTGAACTAACGTTGCCTAAGTTGGGTGAGCTGGGCGTAGTCGCCACGATGGTTAATGGGCAGTTTTCTTTACGCTTTAAGGCGATGGATGAGAAAACAGCTGCTCTGATAAAACAGCATCAGCCGGATTTATTACAGCGCTTTGAGGCGGCCGGACTCAGTTTAATTCAGTCTCGGATTGATAATGAAAATCCGTAATACGATGCCCCGTGCGGTAGCGCTGGCTTATCGTGAAGGCAGTGCCGCACCGCGAGTGGTCGCCAAAGGCAAGGGCATGTTGGCGGAGCGGATTATTGAAAAAGCCAAAGAAGCTGGCGTTTTTGTGCATGATTCGCCAGAAATGGTGGCTTTACTGATGCAAGTGGATTTAGATAGCCATATTCCACCGCAACTTTACCGCGCTGTGGCAGAATTGCTAGCGTTTATTTACATGCTAGAGCGCGGTGAAGATGTGTTTGCACCCGACTTTAGCCATTTACCACCAGCGGACGAGCAGATTGCGCCGCATTCTTCAGACCAATCTCCAGACCAATCAACGGATTCCAAGTGATTAATTCAGTCGTTTCTTTACGCCGCAGCCAGCTTGCCGTGGCCTCGCTGTTTCTCGTTTTAGGCTTTAATTTTGGTACATGGGCATCGCGTATTCCTGCGCTCAAGATGCAACTAGGCCTCAGCGCTGCTGAAGTCGGCATTTTATTGCTTGCCAGTGGTTTGGGCGCGGTATTTTCTTTTCCTGTGACGGCGACTTTGTTACACAAACTAGGTTCGCGTAAATTATGCATTTTAGCGGGCATGACTTTGCCTTGCGTGCTGATTGCATTAGCTTTAGCGCCGACATTTCCAATTGCGATGGCGGTGATGGCAATTGAAGGCGTCACCGTCGCCTGCTTGAATGTGGCGATGAATTCGCAAGGGGTTGAAGTTGAGTTAGCAGGCAAGCAAGCCATCATGTCACGCTTGCATGCGGTGTTTAGCTTGGGCGGCTTACTGGCAGCTTTATTTGCTTCCGCGTTGACGATGTATACCGACTCCTTGGTGATTCATTTTGTCGCCGGTGCTGCTATTTTGTGGCTGGGAGTGGTGTATGCAATTCCTGGCTTGCTGCATGAAAAAATCAAAGAGGAAGGCGGTGGCAATGGTAAACGCTTTGTGATTCCTACGGGCGTCGCTTTGTGGTTGGGTTTGATTGCATTGTGCGGCACAGTGGTCGAAGGCTCGATGTCGGATTGGTCGGCTTTGTATTTAAAAGACGTGGTCGGCGCATCGGCACAAATTGCGCCGCTGGGTATTGCCTGCGTCTCAGGCACCATGTTAATTGCGCGCTGGTTTGGTGATGGCTGGCGCATGCGCTTTGGTGCGGAGCGGATGCTGACCGTGGGTGGGGTATTAGCGGGTGGCGGATTGGGTTTGGCCTTGCTCATCGGTGGGCTAGTGCCTGCTTTATTGGGCTTTGCCTTGGTCGGCTTGGGCGTTGCTGCTGTTTCGCCTTGCGTGTATGCGGCGGCAGCCAAGCATGGCTCAGTCGCCTTGGCTGCGGTGACGACGATGGGTTCAATTGGCGCGCTGATGGGGCCGCCCGTGATTGGCTTTATCGCACATGCGAGTAGTTTGGCGTGGGGTATGGCGGTAATTGCGTTGGCGGCCACTTTGATTTCGGTTTGTACCAAAAAAGTGAATTGGAATAACTGATGTATTGCCACCTAGGTATTGATTAATAATGGCTGGGTGGCAATACATGCTACTTCAATCTGAAGTTATATACATTTCTGCAATTGGGTGAAAAACCCTAATCGTCATTTGCTGTGATATAGGCTAATGTAATTCAAACGATCGTTTGGAGAGGCCCGTGTCGCAGTATTCTCATTTGTTTACCCCGCTGAATTTAGGTTTTACAACGCTCAAAAACCGCGCCTTGATGGGCTCAATGCATACGGGCTTGGAAGAGCACCACGATGCACCTGAGCGTTTGGCTGCGTTTTACGCTGAACGCGCCGCGGGTGGCGTGAGCCTGATTGTGACGGGCGGTATTGCGCCCAATCTTGCAGGCTGTATGTTTGCTGGCTCGACAATGCTCAATGATGAAGCGCAGATCGTTCGTCATCGCCCGATTACCCAAGCGGTACACGCTAATGGTGGCAAGATTGCTTTACAAATCTTGCACACGGGACGCTATGCCTATCACGCAGATGCGGTTGCACCGTCTCCGATCACCTCGCCTATTTCTCCGTTTACTCCGCGTGAATTAAGTCATGTCGAAATCGAACAAACGATAGCTGATTTTGCGCACACCGCCAGCCTCGCGCAACGTGCTGGCTATGACGGCGTTGAAATCATGGGTTCAGAAGGCTATTTAATTAACCAGTTTCTGGTTGCGCGCACCAATCAGCGGCAAGATCATTGGGGCGGCAGCGTTGCCAATCGGCAGCGGTTTGCTATTGAGATTGCGAAAGCTGTACGAGCTGCTCTGGGGCCTAATTCGATCGTGATTTTTAGAATCTCACTGCTGGATTTGGTCGAAAATGGCGGTACCTTGGCTGAGGCGATTGAGCTGGCGCAAGCGCTGGAATTAGCTGGTGTTACTTTGCTCAATACCGGTATCGGCTGGCATGAGGCGCGCATCCCAACCATTGCCGCCACAGTACCGCGCGGCGCGTATAGCTGGGTAACGCGGGCGCTCAAACCCCATGTTGGCGTGCCACTGATCGCGGTTAATCGAATTAGTACACCGGAAATTGCAGAAGAGATTTTGGCGAAGGGCGACGCCGATGTGGTTTCTTTGGCGCGGCCACTGTTGGCTGACCCTGAGTATCTGCTGAAAGCCCAGTCTAATAATGCGCTAGAGATCAATACGTGCATTGCCTGTAATCAGGCCTGTCTTGACCATGTGTTTGAGGGGAAGCCCGCTTCGTGCTTGGTCAATCCTCGCGCTTGCCGGGAGACTGAGCTTAATGTCGTGTTGTCAAGTCTAGCCAAAACTGTTGCCGTCGTGGGGGCAGGCCCTGCTGGATTGTCTGCTGCACTCACTGCCGCGCAAGCTGGCCATGTGGTGACACTCTTTGAGGCCGATGCCCAGATCGGCGGGCAGTTTGGTTTGGCGCAAAATATTCCCGCCAAAGCAGAATTTGCGGAAACTTTGCGCTATTTCTCGGTGATGTTAGCTAAATACAAAGTTAATATTCAACTCAACCAGCGTGTGTCAGCCACGAGCTTGGCAGGTAAGTTTGATGAGGTGATTGTCGCTACTGGCGTGATCCCGCGAATGGCTCAGATTGCGGGGATTGATCATCCCTCGGTAGTGGCTTATCCCGATTTGATTGCTGGCAAAGTTGTACCAAAGCGAAAAATTGCGATTATTGGCGCTGGAGGCATTGGCGTGGATGTTGCTGATTATTTAGTGAATGGTTTGCACACTGGGGTAGAAGGTCAAGGTAGTGCGTATTTGGCCGAATGGGGCGTTGATACGACGTTGAATAGTCAAGGTGGTTTATGTGCACCAGTGACGCATGCGCCTGAGCGTGAAGTCTGGCTGCTCAAACGCAGTAAAGGTAAGCCGGGCGCTGGTCCAGGGCGAACAACGGGTTGGATACACCGTATTGGCTTGCAACGCAGCGGCGTGCATTTGTGGGGTTCAGTTGAATACTTGAAAATTGATGATGATGGTCTGCATTTGCGTCACGATGGTGAAGAAAAATGCCTGCCTGTTGAGCAAATCATCGTTTGCGCAGGGCAAGAGTCGGTTAATTCGCTATATACAGAGCTAATGTCTTTGCAGCAATCGGTGCATTTAATTGGCGGCGCGTTAGAGGCGGGTGAGTTGGATGCAAAACGGGCGATTGAGCAGGGGTTTTTGACTGCGCTGAGTTTGTAAAAAGGGGCGGTGAAAACCGCCCTCAGATTGATGACAAACCCCGTCTTTTTTGGCGGGGTTTCATTTCCTTACTTTTTTAGTGCATCGCGGATTTCACGAAGTAAGACAACTTCTTCTGGCGTGACCGGTGCTTCTTCTGGCGCTGCAGGTTTGCGGTTTAATTTGTTCATTGCTTTTACCACCATAAAAATAGCAAAGGCGACAATAATGAAACTAATCAATGAATTAAAAAACATTCCCAAATTCATTGTTACTGCACCGGCATCTTGTGCGACTTTCAGCGTGTCGTAAGGGCCTGCTGTTTTGCCATCGGCTAAAGTCACAAACATATTCGTGAAGTCAACTTTGCCAATTAAAAAACCCAGCGGCGGCATGATGACGTCTTTAACTAGTGAGTCAACAATCTTGCCAAAGGCGGCACCAATTACCACGCCGACCGCTAAATCAACAACATTGCCGCGCATTGCAAATTCGCGAAACTCTTTAAACATCGTGCTCTCCTGTTATTTTATCTAAGTATAAAAATTAATCTTTGACTGTGGTGATATAGCAGGTGATTTCTTCACGGTCGTGGAATAATTGTTTCGCGCTAATTTTATATGAAATATCGGCTTTTTTGAGCTTTTGATCGATTAAATCAAAACATTTTTCAACTTCTAAATGACGCTTTTTCATCGGTAGTTTTAAATTAAAAATCGCACGACGTGCGTTACCAGAAGCTAGCCATTTTGCCATGAGTTCGGCAATCCGAATGGGTTGTTCAACCATATCGCAAACGAGCCAATCTACAGGGTTTTTTGGGCGGAATTTAAAGCCATCATCACGGACGTGTTTCACTTGATGGTGGCCATCCATACTACCTTTCATTGGCCCATTATCAATTGCGAATACCTTCAATCCACGTGAAACCAGTTGATACGTCCAGCCACCGGGCGCAGCGCCTAAGTCGACTGCGGTCATGCCTTCACGGAATTTTTTCTCGGGCTCATCAACAAGCACTAAGATGGCCTCGAGCATTTTCAGTGTAGAGCGACTTGGTGCATCGCAAGGCATGCGTAGGCGTGGAATGCCATTGAGCCAATCAGTTGCGCGCACTGGTCGAGTACATATCATCACTTCACCTTGCTTGGGGAAGAATAAATGTAGCCGTTGGCGTGATTGCTCTGGTTGTAGCCAGTTGTTTTGTACTAGGGCTTTGGCGACGTAATCACCAAATTTGCGGGTAAAGCTTGATAGGGATTTGCCTTCGTTTGAGTCGGGGTGTTCCAGCCAAACATCACTATAGATTCCATTGATCACTTTAAGTGCGTCAACGATGGGGGTTAGGCGATCTTTAGTGCCGAGCGCAATACGGCTGTGTACTTGTATGGTTTGACGCGAGAAGATGAATTGCTTAGGCAGTAGTTCACGCAATTGAGCACCGTGATTTTCATTTGGTGTGAACATGACCCAGCCATCGCCACGTTCAAATTTGCCTGGGCCTTGAGTATGGTCAGCAATCTCCTCTGCGCACTCAGGCTCAAAACCAGGGCGGCAGTAGGCGAGAAGAGCATAGGGTTTACCGGCAAGCAGTGTGGTCATGACGTGAGACTCGATACTGAAAAGACGCAAGGATACCCAAGAAATGCCATTTAACCAATGCCAACAGGTGATTGTCTGTGTCGATGGCTAGGCATTAGGTGTACGGAGCTCTTTCGGTTTTGGTGCCATGGCGGGGAAGGTCATTATGAATGAAGTGCCTTTGCCGACGGTCGATTTTACGTGAATGTGGCCACCCAAGGTTTGGGTCACAAGATTAAAAACAATGTTCAAGCCCAAGCCGCTGCCGCCATTGGCACGTTTGGTGGTATAAAAAGGGTCGAAAATCTTAGAAATAACGGCTTCGTCAATGCCACTGCCGTTGTCAGACACGTGTAGCGTGACGGTATTGAAATATCGCTCTGCAACAATGTTGACGTGTTTTTTGCTGCTGGGTAAATCCTCAGTAAAGGCATGAAGCGCCGCATTATTGATTAAATTAGTGATGATTTGCGATATTGCACCGGGATAGCCTTCAAGTTCAATGGCTTCAGGGCAAATAATATTGATGGTGATTTGTGAGTGCTTTAATGCTGGTCCAATACTGGTAATGATTTCTTGCAGGTATTTGCCCAGCTCAAAATCGCGTCTTGCTTCAGAGGTTTGGTCAACAGCAACTCGTTTAAAACTTTGGATTAAATCCGCTGCGCGCATTGCATTGCTAATAATCAGCGATGATGATTGTTCAGCCGTCTGGCTATAGCTGATCACTTCTGATTTTTTCATATTACCCGATTCAATTTTCTCGCGAAATAGCACTGAATCATCATGCAATACCGAGGCGCTCGTGAGAATAATACCAACTGGCGTGTTGATTTCATGAGCAATGCCTGCAACTAAGCTACCCAGCGAAGCCATTTTTTCAGATTGAACGAGGCTGTTTTGAGCTTCTTTTAATTGGCCTAGTGCCGTTTCAGCTGCGTCTTTAGCGGTACGCATTTCTTTTTCCGCTTGGCTGCGAATGTTTACGTCATCTTTGAGTCGACTCACGATGCGGGTAAAACCATCAGTGAGGTCCGTAAATTCTTTGTAGGGATTGTTGGGTAGTTCGATCTCTTCAAGATCTTTGCTCGATTGTGCGGCTTGGCTTAATTTTTTGCCCAGTAGCGACAGCGGTGAAATCACCATGCGTTGTAGTGTGGTCGATAACGCAATCAGTAATAAAGCATCGAGCAATAATATTTCGATCAGTTTTTCAATAATAATTTTGCGTAGTAAACCGTTAATTCGGTCGCGGGTGATCGTTATTTTGACTGTGCCGAGCGGGTGTTTGTCTTGATTTTGTAGGTAGTTAATCGTGGTAGTGTGCGTATCTGGCCCTGAGAATGTAGTTGGCGAAAGAATCGGGGCAACAGTGCCGCTTTCGCGTAAGCGGCCGGCCAACATCACTTCCATGTTAGAAACTTCGAGTGCCCGGATGTCGGGCGAGCGCATTTCCGCGTCTAGTACTAGGGCCAGTTGCTGGTCATCAAAATTCCACATAATGCCGGGTAAAACACTTTGTAGTCGTGCATCGAGTGATCGACTAAATGCTTCTAGCTCAATATTGAGTTGATTTTGAGTGCGATAGTAGGAGATGGCGCCTGAGATGGTAAGCACCGTGGTGACAATCGCAATAAAGATTAAATTTAAATCAGTCCGTATTTGGCGCATACACAGGTGCTTTGGTTTATAAGTGCTTGCAACCAATCTAGCAGAGGATTATCTTTTTTGCAGATAAAGTCGGTCATTAAAACTGATTACCCATTCAGGGCGCCAAATGACGAGTAAGGTGAGATTTAAGCCGGTAATGAATGCTTCGGGCCAGCCCATTAAAAAATAGATGGGTAGCATTTCTTCAAATAAGAACTGGGGCGAATAGGCTTTGGTGAGATAGAGCAAGATGCAGTTGGCAATGCCAAATAGCCACATTGAAATTGCCCCTGCTGCAAAACAATTTACAAAAATATAAACAAAAAGATTGGGGCTGAATCGATTTTGGGCAAACAGTAAGAGCGATTGTGTGCTTAAAACGGGTAAAACTCCGATGAGCCAAAATGATAATCCCCAGCTTGCTATATCTCCACCAGTCAATCCCAGGTCCATACCCAGTAAGGCCGCCATACTTAGTAATGCTCGGTAAGGACCTGCGATGAGTGTGAGCGCAGTAGCTCCTAGGATATGAAAGGCAATGCCTGCATATATCTGGGCTTTGAGTTGCCATGTGACCAGTAAAATCACCGAGCAGCATAACCAGCTCGTGATTTGGGTTTGGTTTAGCGTATGCCATGTTTCTTTCTTCGCGGCCCAGCCGCACAGCATGACGCTCGATAAAGCGCTAAGGATTAAAAGCCAATGAGGAAAGAAACTCGCAGGCAAATTCATCGTTTGCGCCACGCCTCGTGTACGAGTTCGGCAAGTTGGGTGAGTCTGCCATGGAAAAAATGCCCAACGCCGGGGGCGACGATAATCGGCAATTGTTGCGGTCGCGCCCAATTGAGTACTGCGCTTAGACTAATCACTTCGTCTTCTTCGCCGTGAATAACCAGTGTGCCCTTAGGTACATTCGGAAAGGCGTAGCGGCTGACTGCGGGGCCAATCAAAATCATTCCTTCGACTTCGCTGTCTGTCAGGCGTTCACGTAAGCGACTTTGTATCAAGGTACCAAAAGAAAAACCCGCCAAAGTCAGTCGCGTGAGCTGTGGATGGTGGGCGCGGGCAAATGCAAGTACCGCCGCCATATCATCGGGCTCAAACTCACCGCGACTATGCTCGCCTTCAGACAAACCGACGCCGCGCAAATTCGGGCAGTAGGCAATGTAGCCGAGTCGAGAAAGTGTTTTGGCGAGCGTGTGAACGATTTTGTTATTAAAGGTGCCACCTTCAGTGGGATTGGGGTGGGCGACCAAGACAATACCGATGGCAGTTTCGGTTTGGGCGTCGAGGCGCAAACATTCTAATTTACCAGCGGGACCGGCAATTTCGATGAGTTCAAAAGTGACTGCTTTGCGGGGTATGGTCATGTAGCTATTAATCTATATAGGTTGGCTGTGTATACGTAAACAATGCGCCGTGTGGCGCATTGTGGTTGATTCAAAATCAATTGGCGGCGGGTCGTGCAGGAATGAGCAAGCGCTCAACCACTCGGCCGTTTAACAAATGTTCGTTGATGATCTCGTCGATATCCTCTTTGTCGATATAGGTATACCAAGTTTCTTCGGGATAAATAACGATCACAGGGCCTTCTTCACAGCGCTCCAAACAGCCAGCTTTATTGATGCGAACTTTGCCGTCACCATTTAAGCCCAGTGCTTTGACGCGATCTTTGGCATAGGCCCAAAGTGTATCTGCACCGCAGCTATTGCAAGATTGACGCTCACCTGGGGCGCGTTGATTTAAGCAAAAAAACACATGATGTTGGTAATGGCTCATCGTGATTCCTTGGGTTGTTTATTGCAGCACAACGGGTTTAGTGTGGGCGGTAATAAACAAGGGTAGACCATCAGTGTCTAAGGTGGGCTGAACGTTTTCAATAAAGACCAAGTCATCCAAGCGGCACTCTTGCATCAATTCGCGCACATATTGGACGATTTGCTCGACGTGATCAGAGGGCAGCAAATTCCAGACGTAACCTTCCCAGCGTTCTGGATCTTCTTTGCTTGAAAAAGTAATCCGGATTTCATTATTTTCATGCGCGGCCACGGTCACGACTGGGGTGCGCCCTTTGGTGCGAATGCTACGCAGCGCATTGCTGGTCATCACTTGCAGACGAGTTTCGAGCTGCGTAACGCGGCCAACGTCTTGCGCGGCCAACCACGGTAGTGGCGTACGTGGGATTGGAAATAAAGTAACGCCGTCGGTTTTTAGCGTTTCGCTAATTAAGTTAGCCAAGGGCATGCCCCAGCTAGTGACTTGGCCACCCAGCTTAATCGCAGGTTCTGCAGTTTTTTCTTGAATCGCCACGCCAATCAAATAGCGCAGCGCCACGGCTTCATCTTTCACTTTGATAACGCTGCCAGCGGAGTCGATTGGGAATTTTGCTGCTTCAGTAATCGTGGCGCGCCATTCGGCCAGTTGCGCCGGGCTAATTGCCGCGAGCACATCGGGGCCAAGCAGTGCGCCCGACAACCAAGCGTCGGCATTGGCAGCAACAATGCCGTGCTCACGTAAAATCGCTAAAGCGGCGGCGCCATCGATTTCACTCGGTAAAGTGGTTTCGCCTTTGCAGCCTGCAACCAAGACCACAGGAATCGCAAACAAAACGGCAGAACGTTGATCGTGCGCACTGGCCGTTTCAACTTCAACGCGCAGGGCGTGCCACATTGTGAGCCATGCGTCTTGTGATGGGGCTTGGGTGAGCGCGCCGTTGAGGGCGTAATGATCTTTCGACATCAGCAATTCAGCCATGAGCTGCTGCAAACCGACGCGTTTTTGTGCGACCAATGCTGCGTCGCGCTCAGTCATTAGTGACATGACTTGGCGAATGATTGGATTTTGTGGGTTAACACGAGGGTAAAGGCGTGGATCTGGCAGATTCATGGCGGGTACCGAGTACAGGGTGAAAGCGAAAGTGCAATTATACCCATCAGATTGGGTTCTGTCGGTAACAAGTCTGGCAAGCGCGGCGGTTTTATCGCATCATGCCGAGCATTGAATAAAATCAACATAGGAAAACCGCCGTGAGTACAACGACTTTTATCGACCAAGCTTTGTTGTCTGCTTTGTTGGACGAGGCGGCGCAAAGCCCACGCTTGCGCAAAAATCGTAATTTTCATGCAGATGATGCCGCCAGTTGTCATCGTTTGCTCAATGCTTTGCAGCCCGATACCTACGTGCAACCGCATTGTCATTTCTCGGAAGACAAAGATGAAACAATGGTGGTGCTGAGTGGGCGGATGGGCGTGCTGATTTTTAATAAAGACGGCATGGTCATTTCACAGCAAGTTGTGGCTGCAGGCACTGATTGCATTGGCGTAAATATTCCATCCGGTGTGATTCACAGTTTGGTCGCTTTAGAGCCAACCGTGTTTTTTGAGGCTAAAGCGGGCCCGTATGTGCCGGTGGCTGATAATGAGCGCGCGAAGTGGGCGCCGAGTGAAGGCGATGAGGCGGTTGAAATTTACCGAGAATGGATGCGTTCTTTATTTGATTGACATGTATTGCTTATGAGGCTTTTATTTTTAAAGGCTATGATGCAATACCCTTCATTTAACCTTTGATTTGGAATTCGGTATATTGCTTGATGTCAGCCCGCTCTATGGTAACGTGATCGACTCTGGCAGCTGTGGGGCCTTGTTGTAACCAAATGGTGAGTTGATCGAGTGCCACTGCGCTGCCCTCTGCCCATAGCTCAACCTTGCCATCGGGCCTGTTTTTGACCCAGCCACAAATCCCGAGTTGCTGTGCTTTTTCGCAACTGGCAAAACGAAAACCGACGCCTTGCACTAAGCCTGTCACCAAAAAATGCATTGCTTTGATCATCGCTTATCCCATAAAAAATGCCGCTAATCAAAAGAATAGCGGCATTTTTTTTAAAAGCGAGGTGAAGATTATTCCTGTTCCATTGCAGGTCTGACTCGAAGACGAGTTGCAGATAGTGCAACTGCACAGCAAAACGGAGTCGACAAGGTCAGGCTTGCGATGGGGCTGGAATTATTTTACCCGCATTCCCGGTTTGGCACCTTCATGCGGCTCAAGGATGTATAAACCTCCATCGCCACCCGCCGCCAAGACCATGCCTTCGGACATACCAAACTTCATCTTGCGTGGTGCAAGGTTAGCGACCATCACGGTGTGTTTGCCGATCAAGTCTTCTGGCTTGTAGGCCGATTTAATGCCAGCAAACACATTACGCGTTTCGTTGCCTAAATCGAGCGTGAGTTGCAGCAGTTTTTCTGCGCCTTCCACGTGTTGGGCGTTGGCGATGCGCGCGATACGCAAATCGACTTTCATAAAATCATCAATGCTGCAGGTCTCGGCAATCGTTGGGATTTCAAAAGCTGGCGCAGCAACAGGTGCGGTGTTGCTTGGGGTTGGCTCGAGGCTTTGTTTGTTTTCTTCAACCATCGCAGCAATATTTTTCGGATCAATCCGCACCATCAAGTGGCTGTAGGTGTTGATGGTGTGGTCGAGCAATAAATGCTGCGCATCGGCCCACTGCATTGGCGCCACATTGAGGAAGGCTTCAACATCGCTCGCCAATTTTGGCAAGACAGGCTTGAGGTAGATCGTCAAAATGCGGAAGGCATTGATCAAGAAGCTGCATACCGCATGCAGATTTGCGCTTTGCTCGGGATGTTTAGCCATTTCCCAAGGTTTAACCGCATCAACATATTGGTTGATGTCGTCGGTCAATGCCATGATTTCGCGGATCGCACGGCCGTATTCACGCGCTTCGAAATGCTTGGCGATGTTTTCGCTAGCGCCTTGCAGTTTCTTTTGCAATTCAACAATCGCTGGCATGACAGCGTAATCATCAGCTGCAAACACGCCGTTATGTAATTTCCCTTCAAAACGCTTGCTGATAAAGCCCGCCGCACGGCTGGCGATATTGACGTACTTGCCAATCAAATCGCTATTAACGCGCGCAGCGAAGTCTTCGAGATTCAAGTCGATGTCTTCGGTGGTGTTGGATAGCTTGGCGGCGTAGTAGTAGCGCAACCATTCTGGGTTCAGGTGGCTCAAGTACGATTCAGCGGTAATAAATGTGCCGCGTGATTTACTCATTTTTGCGCCATCAACGGTTAGGAAGCCGTGACTGTAAATCGCTGTTGGCGTACGGTAGCCCGAATACTCGAGCATCGCTGGCCAGAAGAGTGAGTGGAAGTACAAAATATCTTTGCCGATGAAATGATACAACTCAGTTTTTGAGTCTTTGTTCCAGTATTCGTTAAAGTCTAAGCCGAGGCGATCACAGAGATTTTTATGGCTGGCCATATAGCCAACCGGCGCATCGAGCCAAACATAAAAATACTTGCCCGGCGCATCGGGAATCTCAAAGCCAAAATACGGTGCGTCGCGCGAAATATCCCAGTCGGTTAAACCTGACTCGAACCATTCCTGCATTTTGTTGGATGCTTCTTGTTGCAACTTGCCTGGTGTGGTGGTCCAAGACTTGAGGAAGTCTTCGCATTCGCCCAGTTTAAAGAAATAGTGTTCCGAGTCACGCAATACCGGTGTCGCGCCTGATACAGCGGAGTATGGGTTTTTAAGCTCTGTCGGTGAATAGGTTGCGCTACATACCTCACAATTATCGCCGTACTGATCTTTTGCGCCGCACTTAGGGCATTCGCCTTTAACGAAACGATCTGGCAAGAACATTTCTTTTTCTGGATCGAATAATTGCGAAATGGTTTTCTTTGCAATTTTGTTATTGGCTTTCAGTTTTGCGTAAATATCGTAGGCAAACGCGCGATTTTCTGGGCTGTTGGTGCTGTAGTAATTATCGAACGCGACGTGAAAACCTGCGAAATCACGTGAGTGTTCACCGTGGACGCGTTCGATCAAGGCTTCGGGCGTAATCCCTTCCTTTTCTGCGCGTAACATAATCGGTGTGCCGTGCGTGTCATCCGCACAGACATAGTGGCATTCGTGGCCGCGTGATTTTTGGAAGCGAACCCAAATATCGGTTTGGATGTATTCCACCAAGTGGCCGAGGTGAATTGCGCCGTTGGCGTAGGGAAGGGCAGAAGTAACGAGGATTTTACGTGTCATGTGGCCAGCCAAAATGAGCAAAAAATTGCCTTGATTATAACTCAGACTGCAGCAACTCGGCGGGTCCGCATTGAGCGGAGAAAAAAACAATCGGCTCGTCTATAGTCATGAGGACATCATCGACTTCAATATAAGAGACCTATGCTTGAAAAAATAAGCCGTTTTTGGGCTTTCTTTAGTTGGAGATTGCTGCTTATTGCGAGTGTAGGATTCGGCTTGTCGATGTTTGCTTGGTATTTTTCTGCGAGAGAATTAAACCGCCAAGCACAAATTCAATTTGAGCAACAATCAGAGCCGCTGATTAGTGCGCTCAAGCTTCGTGTAAAAAGTCTGTCTTTGGGTTTGCGTGGTGCGCGGACAGTTCCTCTGATGGTTAATGGTGAACTCAGGCCGCAGCATTTTCGTAATTACATGGCAACGAGAAAATTGGCGGATGAATTTCCGGGGGCTTTGGGATTTGGTTTTATTCGTCGTGTTCAAACGCAAGATTTAGAGACATTTGTGGCGGATCAGCGTGTTTTTCGCCCTGAGTTTTCGGTGAAGTCTTTGGGTCAGAGCGCGGGTGCAAAATTCATTATTCAATATATCGAACCTTTGGCGCCGAACCGCAAAGCGGTGGGCTTAGATGTTGCCAGTGAGCCAACAAGAAAAGCGGCCGCAATGCTGGCGATGCAAACGGGCGAGATGGCGATGACTGCACCGATTCAATTGGTGCAGGCCGGTAAGTCTGAGGCTGGTTTTTTGCTCATGCTGCCTTACTATCTGCGCCCGATGGAGGGTGTTGAGTACGGGTCGGTGAAAGATCGTGAAGACTTGCTAATTGGGTGGGTGTACACCCCCGTGCAGATGAGTCTATTGGTTGCTGGTTTGGGGGATTTACTGGGGCAAAGGATTGATTTTGAAATTTATTCGGGTGACGCTGTTAAACAAAGCGCTTTAATCTATGACGATGATGGCCATGTCGCAAAGACAGGGCGAACTTCTGTGACGCAAAGAACTTTCTCACGGCAAGTTCATATCGAGATGGGCGGGCAGATTTGGACGGTGGTGCTGAGTTCAAATGCACGGTTCACTAAAGAGTTCGATGGATGGCTGCCGGTTATTGTGCTCTGCCTAGGTTTATTACTCACTACCTTGGTGACAATTGCATTGGCTAATGCGGCCCGCCTTAAGAATCGTGCGCAAGCCCTCGCGGAGGCGATGAGTTTGCAGGCGCGACAACGTGAAGTGCAGCTTGATGCGGTGTTGGACAATACCCCTGATGTCATTGTTACAGCGGATCGGCACGGCACAATTATTCGCGCCAATCACACGGTAAAACGTTTATTAGGCTTTGAGCCTGAAGCGCTAATAGGAAAAAATGTTACGGTACTGATGAGCGAAACGGATGCTGCACTGCACGAGCAGTATGTTGAGCGTTACCGTTATCGTGGACATGCTGCGGTGATGGGTAAGGATAGAGCGTTGTGGGCCAAGCATGTTGATGGTCACTTGATGCCAGTTGAAGTGAACTTGAATCAGTTTGAATTGGAGGGCTCTGTTTTCCTCGTTGCGCAAATTCGCGATATCAGCGTGCGCTTACAGGGGGAGAGTGCTCTGCGAGCGAGTCAGCGACAATTGTCAATGATTGTTGATTCAGCTGGGCTTGGTACTTGGGATCTCAATCTGGTGACTGGTGATGCCTATTTTGGTGGTGTCTATGGTGAAATGCTGGGCTTTAACACGCAGGCGCTAATACCTAATGTAAAAACTTGGAGGGAGTTGGTCCATCCAGAGCAGCTGCAGTTGTTTGAGGGTTTGTTAGAGGCACATCTGGCTGGATTTGCCCCTGTCTTTAGCTGTGAAGTGCAAATGAAGATGGCTGACGACTCATGGAAATGGGTGCACACGATTGGTCGACTCTATGAATATGATGAGCAAGGGACGCCGCTAAAAATTGCTGGCATTCGTCTTGATATTGACTCCCGAAAACGCAATGAACTGGCAGTGATCGAGAAAGATAAAACGTTGCAGCAACTTCAGCAGCAGCTTAGTAGTGTGATCAACTCAGCAACTGAAATCTCCATCATTGCCACTAATGCTCAAGGCTTGATCGAGGTATTTAATGTTGGTGCTGAGAAAATGCTTGGTTATTCTGCTGATGAAATGGTGGGCTTGCAAAGCCCTGCTGTTTTGCATGACGTTAATGAAGTCATTGCTCGTGGTCAACTTATTTATGAACAAACGGGTGTGCTGGTTTCTGGGTTTGACGTCTTTGTTTATTTTGCTCGGCAAGGCATTAGTGATAGCAATGAGTGGACCTATGTCTGCAAAAATGGCACGCGATTAACGGTTAATCTGATGGTTACCGCAAGGCATAATGAGGCTGGCAGTGTTGTTGGTTATTTGGGGGTGGCGACCAATGTTACTGAGCAAAAGAAAATCAATGCCATTCTCGAGGCGGCAACCGAAGAGGCTGTGCAGGCCAATCGAGCTAAAAGCGATTTCTTGGCCAATATGAGTCATGAGATTCGAACTCCGATGAATGCGGTGATTGGGTTTTCAAATCTATTGTCTGATACGCCGTTGAATGAAACCCAGCTTGATTTTGTGAATTCGATTCAGCAGTCGGGTGATGCGCTATTGAGTTTGATTAACGATATTTTGGATTTTTCCAAAATAGAAGCGGGATATTTAGAGCTGGAGGAAATCGAGTTCGACCTCCGCTATTTGTTGGAGGGTGTCCTAGATATTGTTGCTGAAAAAACAGCGCGACAAAATCTAGATTTAGCGTGCATTGTTGATCCGCGCTTGCCTCAAAAATTCATTGGTGATCCCGGGCGTTTACGGCAGGTCTTATTAAACCTCTTAAATAATGCCATCAAGTTTACCGCTGAGGGCGAGGTAGTGGCTAGAGTTGTGATGACGCAGCGCGAGGCGAATCAGTGTCATTTGCGTTTTGCTATTAAAGATAGCGGGATTGGTATGTCAGTCGCTGCAAAAGACAAACTATTCAAGCCATTTTCTCAGGCTGATAGTTCAACGACGCGACGTTTTGGTGGCACAGGTTTAGGTTTGTCGATTTGCAAGCGATTGATCGACGCAATGAATGGGGAAATTGGGGTTGAGAGTGAGGTTGGTGCGGGGTCTGAGTTTTGGTTTGAGGTGATGTTGCCGGTAGTTCTGGAGGGGGTTGGTCAACTGCCTGCGCCTGAGCCATTGCAGGGTAAAAAAGTGTTGGTGATTGATGATTTCGCCGCGAATCGTGAGTTGATTAAATTGCAGCTAGAAACGTTTGGTATGGAGGCTGTGAGTTTTGATTCATCCCAATCGGCGCTGCATGCTTTGCGGGTTGAGCCGCATGAATATGTGCTGGCCTTGATTGATATGCAGTTGCCCGATGTGGATGGTTTGATGTTGGCAAAGTGTATTCGTGAGTTGGATGCCTGTGCCGATATGCCTTTGATATTGTTGACCTCGATGGCTGTGCCGGGTATGGCTGCGGACGCTAAATTGGCAGGTTATTCTGGGTTTTTGACTAAGCCGATTCGGCAAAGTCAGCTTATTTATGCGATTGAAGAAACTTTTAAAATGCAGCATCAGCCAAAATCGATGCAGTCTCTAGTAACAGCGCATCGCTTGGCTGAGCAGATTGCTGCGTCTAAGCCATACATCTTGTTGGCAGAAGATAATCCTATAAATCAAAAAGTGGCTGTTTTGATGTTGGAGAAATTGGGCTGTCGTGTTGATGTGGCAGTCAATGGCCAAATAGCGCTCGAGGCGGTGCAAGAAAATCAATATGACGTGGTGTTGATGGACTGCCAGATGCCGGTAATGGATGGATTTGCTGCGACTAATGCAATTCGTGCGTTGCCAATCTCTGTAGCTAACGTCTATATTGTGGCTCTTACTGCAAATGCATTTCAGTCCGATATTGATCAATGTTATGCGGCCGGAATGAGTGATTTTGTCGCCAAACCGATTTATTTAAATGAAATTTCTCAGGCTCTGCAGCGTGGCTTGTCGCAGTCCGGCCGTTTAATTCAATTGGATTCTGATTCTGAACAAGGAGAAGGTATGACCGAAGTCAACGACTTGGATTTAGCATTGCAGCTAGAGTTAAAGGATATTACTCAAATGTTTATTGAGCTTGAGCAGGCGGTGGGGATGGATATGAAAGATGAGTTGCTAGCCTTGTTTTTTCCAACTCTCGATGAATGTGTTGAGGGGCTTCAGCAGGCTATTCCTGGTGGTGACACAACGAGTGTCGTGAGTTTTGCGCATAAGTTAAAAGGAGCTGCGGGTCAGTTGGGTGCGGCTCGATTGGCTGGGTATAGCAAGGCGATAGAAGTGGCAGCAAAAAGTGGTGACTTAGAGGTGGCCGCTAAAGAGTTTGTGTCATTGCAGGCTCTTGGAGCAAAGATTAGTGAGCGATTACGCGTGGCCTAATTTTGTAGATTCAATGTTTGGTGTTTAGCTTAGTGAGTGTGGTGTGAATATTTGGTTTTCCCTCGACGTTTTGTATTTGATTGGTACGGCTTCATTTACGATTTCAGGATATTTAATTGGTGCGCGCAAACGGTTTGACCTGTTGGGTGTGATGATTTTGGCGCTGTTGACCGCGATAGGTGGTGGTGTCATTAGAGATGTTTTAGTCAATCGCTTGCCGCGTGTCTTTGTCGATATTAGCCCGTTTTACACCATTTTTGCTACGCTATTGGTGGCTTGGTTAATTAAATTACAGAACAAAAACAAAGGCGTTCTATTCAAACTGTTTATTGTGGCGGATTCAATCGGTTTGGTCGCGTTTAGTTTAGCGGGTGCACAACTGGGTATTAATATGCAATTGAATTTGTTTGGCGTTTGCGCGCTGAGTTTTATTACTGCGATTGGTGGTGGCTTGGTGCGCGATATGATGGTCAATGATGTGCCGTTTATCTTGCATGAGGACTTTTACGGCACCGTTTCAATTTTGATGGCTTTATTGCTGGTGCTGTCCGATCAACTTGGGTTTGCTGGTATTGCAGCTACGTGGGTTTTGTTTGCATTGGGTTTGACGCTGCGCTTGGTGGCTCACAAAAGCGAATTGAGTTTGCCTAAGGTGGGCGCTCAATGAGCTTGCCCGATGTGGCTCAATTGCCATTTTGGCTGTCTGAGCGGCTTGCTGCCGCGCACCGAAATACAGGGGCTGATTTTCAGCCGACTTCACAACGTGCTGCGGCCGTCTTAATTCCAATTGTTTTGCACCCCACAGGCGCAACCGTTCTACTCACTGAGCGGGCGGCGCATTTGTCTGCGCATGCAGGGCAAGTTAGTTTTCCGGGTGGGGCGAGTGAAGTGCATGATGCGGATGCCATTGCCACCGCTTTGCGAGAAACCGAAGAGGAGATTGGGTTGCAAGCAAGGCAGGTTGAGGTATTGGCTTGCTTGGGTGAGTACCATACGATTAGCGGCTTTTGCGTCACTCCTGTGGTTGGTTTGATTCGCCCTGGTTTTTCTTTGGTGCCGGATCCGACTGAGGTGGCCGATGTCTTTGAGTTGCCCTTGGCGGTATTGATGGATCGTACCCGCTATGAGAAACGATGGGTTTCACGAAAAGGTGTGCGAGGCACCACGCACTTTTTGGAGTTCGAGCAGCGTGTGGTTTGGGGTGCTACTGCGGGTATGTTGCTCAACTTTAGTCAAGATTTGATGCTGGAGGGTATACCTAAGGATATGACTGTGTTGACTTGATTCGTATTGGTTAAGTTTGCGTATCTTTGGTGGTGTATTTTGATCGACCCTGTACTTTGCTAGCCCGAGTAAGCTTAATTCGTTTTTCTTCCATTAGTCAGTTCATCTTCAATAAAAATAGCATTCTATGGCAGAAGTACTTTGCGACTTCACTGAAAATTCATGAAGCCGTGGTACAATCCGCGTTTTCGCAAATACACACAGTCCAAACATGACCCGTGCACTTCGTAACGTCGCCATTATCGCCCACGTCGACCATGGTAAAACCACGCTGGTAGACCAGCTTTTACAACAAGCCGGTACCTTCCGCGCCAATCAAGCAATCGTTGAGCGTGTAATGGATTCCAACGATCTTGAAAAAGAACGTGGTATTACCATTTTGGCTAAAAACACTGCCATTGAGTACGAAGGCACGCATATCAACATCGTAGATACCCCAGGCCACGCGGACTTCGGTGGTGAAGTTGAGCGTGTGTTGGGTATGGTTGACGGCGTATTGCTGCTTGTTGATGCCGTTGAAGGCCCAATGCCACAAACTCGTTTCGTGACTAAAAAAGCTTTGGCTTTAGGTCTGAAACCAATCGTTGTAATTAATAAAGTAGACCGTCCTGGTGCTCGTCCGGATTGGGTCCACGATCAAGTGTTTGACTTGTTTGACAAACTCGGTGCGACTGACGAACAACTCGATTTCAAAATGATTTACGCTTCAGGTTTGAATGGCTTTGCCAAACTGACTTTGGAAGAAGAATCAGACAATATGCGTCCATTGTTGGATCTGTTGGTTGCTACTGTTCCTAGCCCTCCGGGCGACGCTGATGCGCCTTTGCAATTGCAAATTTCTGCGCTTGACTACTCAACATTTACTGGCCGTCTTGGTGTGGGTAAAGTGTTGAATGGTCGTATCAAGCCAGGTCAACAAGTTGTGGTGATGAACCATGACGACCAAGTTTCAAGTGGCCGTATCAATCAAGTATTGGGTTTCAAAGGTCTTGAGCGCGTTCCAGTTGAAGAAGCTGAAGCGGGCGACATCATCATTATTTCGGGTCTCGATGAAATCGGTATCGGTGTAACGATTTGCGATAAAGATGCGCCAGTTGGTTTGCCAGTACTCGGTGTTGACGAACCAACATTGACGATGGACTTTATGGTGAATACATCACCACTCGCAGGTACTGAAGGCAAGTTTGTAACTAGCCGTCAAATCCGCGATCGTCTGAATAAAGAATTGCTCGTTAATGTGGCATTGCGCGTTGAAGACACTGACAACACGGATATCTTCCGCGTTTCAGGTCGTGGCGAATTGCATTTGACGATTTTGCTGGAAAACATGCGCCGTGAAGGCTTTGAAATGGCCGTGGCTAAACCACGCGTTGTTTACAAAGACGTTAATGGCGAGAAGTGCGAGCCATACGAAAACCTGACTATCGACTTAGAAGATGATCATCAAGGTGGCGTGATGGAAGAAATCGGTCGTCGCCGTGGCGAATTGACCAATATGGTTTCTGACGGTCAAGGTCGTACTCGTTTGGAATATCATGTTCCAGCGCGTGGTTTGATCGGTTTCCAAGGTGATTTCATGACCTTGACTCGCGGTACTGGCTTGATGAGTCACGTATTTGACGATTACGCACCGGCTAAGCCTGATATGCCAGGTCGTCACAACGGCGTGTTGATCTCTCAAGACAACGGCGAAGCTGTTGCTTACGCATTGTGGAAATTGGAAGATCGCGGGCGTATGTTTGTTAGCCCCGGCGACAAACTCTACGAGGGCATGGTCATCGGTATCCATAGTCGTGACAACGACTTGGTTGTGAACCCAATTAAAGGTAAACAACTGACTAACGTTCGCTCTTCAGGTACTGACGAAGCTGTTCGTTTGACGACACCAGTTAAATTGACTTTGGAATCTGCGGTTGAGTTTATTGATGATGACGAATTGGTTGAAATTACACCAAAATCAATCCGTATCCGTAAACGCTTCTTGACGGACAACGAACGTCGCCGTAACAAAGTGGCTTAATCACTTTGTTCTAGAAAAAACGCCAATCAATTGATTGGCGTTTTTTTTGTTTGCCGCATTGCTCGCGCTTGATTTTGCCCGATGAGTGGGCTTAATGCTGTGCCAATACTGGTAAGTAACATATCTTTGTGTGCACCCCAGATATCCGTGCTGTCCGTTGTAGCCGGTGATGCTCTATGCACGGCATCGCACGTCGTGACCTTCATCAACCCAATACCAGGCCCGCCATCTTCGATTGTGGCAAAACCATTGAGAGTGAAAATAATATATCAGGGCAATCGCCGAAGGCGTGTTCGGTTTCTGGGTTAAGGATGAAAACCATGCCTTCAATAAGGTGTGTGGTTTGCTGGGTAGGGTCTGGCAAGCTGGACATGAATATGGTGCCGCTACCGCTTAGTACCACATGCAAAAAAGCGACGGGTTCGCCTTGCACCAGGAAGCCAATATCGGTATGTGGATCAAGCTGGGCGTAGCCCATTAAATTGGCGTCATGCATATATTCGGCAGCTAGGCCGAGGTGACTTAATAAGTCCAAGCCAAATTGAGTTTTTTCCGCATCGAGCTGCCACGCATCTCCTGTCGGCAAATTTGGATTGCCCTGCGGAAAATAATGCACTTCAATAACGCCTTTGGCGGCAAATGCTGAGCTACGCGTTTGGCGAATTTCGGAGAGGTTTTGCTTTAGCGATTCAGGAATCGTTATGTGGCCCAAAACTCGAATTGCGCTCATATAAACCCCAAGACCCGATGCCTCGAGCCAGTGTGAGAAGGTGAAATTTAGATTTGGTGTTGATGTGGTGCCGTGCTAGGGCTTACAAGTCCAGTCTGGGTGCATCGACAGACGGAGAGAGTGTACAGCTTTATCTTTTGGCTCACGACGGATTGAGCGTGTTGTGGATTGATGAACGCTCAGATTGTCTTTCGTGACTCACTTTTCCTGGTGAAGCAAGAAAAGTGAGTTCCTGTCGCGCATTGTGACCGTAAAATAATGTGCCGCAGGCTGTTGAAGCCATTGGCACGTAAACTGAATAAAGTTGTTTTTTGAGTATATCGATGCAGTCTATATTTATTAATGTCTGCGTTGATATACGCTCAGCTTAGCGCAGTGTTTCTAGGTACTTGTCTGCATCCAAAGCGGCTTGGCAGCCGCTGGCTGCTGATGTCACCGCTTGGCGATAAATGTGGTCTTGTACGTCGCCAGCAGCAAATACGCCCGGAACGCTGGTCGCAGTTGCGCCGCCGTTACGGCCGCCTTGGGTGATGATGTAGCCTGTGTTGTCCATCTCAAGCTGACCTTTGAAGATGTCTGTGTTGGGCTTGTGACCAATTGCAATAAATACGCCCATCAAAGCTAAATCTTTGGTTGCGCCGTCCACGGTTGATTTCAAGCGTGCACCGGTTACACCGCTTGCGTCACCCAAAATTTCATCCAAAGTTTGATTGGTTTCGAGGGTGATTTTGCCTTCCTGAACTTTTTCCATCAGATGGTCGATCAAGATTTTTTCTGAGCGGAATGTATCGCGGCGGTGAATTAGCGTCACATGCTTGGCGATGTTAGATAGGTAGAGTGCTTCTTCGACAGCGGTATTGCCGCCGCCGACCACAGCAACGTCTTGTCCGCGGTAAAAGAATCCATCGCAAGTGGCGCAGGCAGAAACGCCGCGTCCAGAGAATGCTTCTTCAGATGGCAGGCCGAGATATTGTGCTGAGGCGCCAGTGGCGATAATGAGCGCATCGCAAGTATATTCGCCAGAGTCACCGACCAAGCGAATCGGTTTTTCGCTTAAGTGTGTAGTGTGAATATGATCAAAAATCATTTCAGTGCCAAAACGCTCGGCGTGTTTTTGGAAGCGGCTCATCAATTCTGGGCCCATTACACCGTCATTGTCCGCTGGCCAGTTGTCGACATCGGTGGTGGTCATGAGTTGGCCGCCCTGTGCGAGGCCTGTAATCAAGACCGGCTTCAAATTGGCGCGAGCAGCATAAACCGCAGCAGTGTAGCCAGCAGGACCAGAGCCTAAAATGAGTAAACGATGGTGTTGGGTCGCCATAATGATTTCCTTTGCTAAGTTTGGTGTGACGTAAGATGGTCGCTAGTGTAAAGGTTTTATGCTAAAGCTTCTAATCTAGCTTTTTAATCGGCTTGATAGCTAAAATGCGAGTCAATGTATTGATTGGGGCTGTTTCAGTAATAATCAAGCAACGAAGCTGCCCGGCTTGCTTTTGCGGTTCGCAAAACGATTACAATCGTGAGTTGCTGGGCTGATTTAGCATTCAGCGCTGAAAATATAAAAGGATACTGAGTATTGTTTTCGATGTTGCAGGGTTTGTTAGTGCATGTGAGTGCATTGGCTCGCCCACCCGTGCGGCGGGTGCTCCTCAAGCAGATCTACTTTACCGCGATTGAGGCGGCTTGGCTGGCTGCCGTCACTGGCTTCGCTTTGGGAGCGATTGTGGTGGTGCAGTTGCATGATGAGTATGGGCAAAGTCGGGATATGGCTTTGCGTTTGCTCGGCTCGCTCAGTTTTGTTGAGTTGTCTCCGATTTTGGCGTGCTTAATGATGGTGGCGCGTTCGTCGTCGGCGGTGGCGATCGAGTTGGCTTCAATGCGGATTGGTGGTGAGGTGAATGAGTTAAAACGCATGGGCATTTCGATTAAATCCTATTTAATGCTGCCTCGTGTGTTGGGGGTGACTGTGGCGGCGATGGCGCTTGCTGGGGTCATGGCGATTTCTTCGGTGCTGGGTGGGATTTTATTTGCCTCCGGTTGGGATGCCAGTTATCAGCTCTATGCTTTAGAGCGCATGTTGCGCTTGGATGAGGTTGTTGTGTGTATTGCGAAAGCGATGACGATGGGGCTTGCCATCGGCTTGGTTGCGGTGCACGCGGGGTTTTCAGTGCAATTGCAAGCTTCAGATGTGCCAAGAGCGGCTTCTAGGGCTGTGTTGAGGGGGATGTTGGCGCTGTTCTTGATTGATTTGGCTTGGGCAATGATACGATGAACTCGTTTGATCTATTTGATATTGATGTGCTGAGGGTGCCTGGACGATATTGGTTGACGATTGCGGAAAAAGAGGAGGCGGATGCCATTATTGATCTGCTTGCAAAAGCAGCAAATCAAATTCAGGCTGGTAGTTTGGGCGTGCTGGAGACAAAGCCGGTGTTGATCAATAATTTGCGTGCGTGGGAAAATTTAATCCTTCCGCGTTGGTATCACCAAGCGGGTGGTTTGTCGCATCAAGAAGATCAGCTCGCTGCAGTACTAGAAGGGCTCGACTTGGAAAAGGTTTTACTGATGCTGGGCAAGCTACCGGGTCAACTTGATTTGGGTCAGCGTCGTGTAGTGGCCTTGCTGCGCGCGGTGATGCAGCATGCGAGCACTTGGGTGGTCGAGGAGGAGTGGTTGGATTGGTGGCGGGATGCGCATGGCCGAAATCAGATGTTGGCGAAAATTTATCAACAAATTGAGTTGCCAGCATCGCTGCTCATTCTCTCTACTAATGCGGCTGCGGCTGGGTATCAATCAATTAATCTGCGGGTGGATGTCGCGTAATGAAGCATGCAATCTATTTGAAAGACAGTGATCCGCGATTTAAATGGCTGAGTTGGCGGGTGGGCGTATTTGTCGGTGTGCTGGCCTGTGCTTTTGTATTGTTGCTATTGGTGTTGGGTGAGCGGCAGGGTTTGTTTACAAGTAAAGAAAAAATCCATTTTGTTGCCGAAAGCGGTAGCGGTCTCAAGCCTGGGATGCAGGTTCGTTTGTCTGGTTTTCGAATTGGCGTTGCGGATCAAGTTGAGTTAAATGAGCAAGCCAAAGTGGATGTGACTTTGCTGATCGAGCATCAATATATGAAGTGGGTTAAAGAAGACTCAATTGCTATTTTGCAGCAAGAGGGTTTGATTGGTGATCATTATATTGAAATTGCAGGGGGTACTTCGAAGGCGGAAAGGTTGCCCGAGGGTGGGGTCTTAATGTTTGCCCCTGCGCTTGGTATTGCTGATATTGCGCAGAATTTAAGTAACAGAACTTTGCCAATGATTGATTCGGTACAGCAGACCTTCGAGTATCTCAATGATCCCAAAGGCGATATTCGTTTGATGTTTGCGAATGTGCAGCAATTGACGACGGAGATGCGGGATACCCGTGAGAAGTTGGATGTGTTGCTGGCGAGGGTGGATGGTGTAGTTGATGTTGAGGCCCGAACAACCTTGCGTAGTGCGGATAAATTATTGCAGCGTGCAGATAACGTGGCCGAAGAGCTTAATAGCAAGTTGTCGCCAGTCTTGGAGGGGGCGGCCTCAATCGTTGTTAGTGCAGATTCGGCGGCCAAAGATGCCAGTGCAACAATGTCGGTTGTGCGCAAGACGGTAGAGCAATCCGCGCCACGTATTCCAAGTCTGTTACGCAATACTGATGAGCTAATCTATGGTGGTCGTCAAACCTTAGATGGGTTGCAAAATAGTTGGCCAGTTAAATCAATGCTGGCGCCTGTTTCGTTGGATGTGCCGATGCCGGAGAGTCGTCGATGAAGTTAACATGGGTTTTGTGCTTATCTTTGAGTTTGCTGGTGGCTTGTAGCTCCACATCAGAAAAAATTAAATCACCTGCACGTATACAAGCAGAGCTTGCTCACAGAAACGCGTTGCAAGCAATACGTGATGGGCGTATTGAAAGTGCGGAGTTTGAGTGGCGTGCTGCATTACAGGCTTATCAAGCAATAGATGATTGGCAGGGGCAAGGAATGGCCCGTTTGGGTTTGGCGCAGGTACAGGTTAGGCAAGGCGAAAAGCAGCAGGCCGAGCAGGTGTTGATGCCGATGCTCACTTTGCCGGCCTTTGTGTTGGCTCATCAATCTCAAGCTGCGATGCAAATGGCGCAACTGGTGCAGCAGCAAGATCCTGTTCGCGCAAAAGAATTTTTGCGTTTGGCTAGCGATACATGTGCTTCACCTTGCCCAGTGGCGGCTCAAATCTTGAATGTAGGGGCGAAAATTGCTCTGCGGGAAGAACATTTTGATTCAGCAGGGGCAGCAGCCCAGCAGGCTTTGAGTTTGGCTGCTGGGAATATTGCTGAGCTTGCATTCTCGCAGCGAATTTTAGCTGAAGTTGCGCTGAAGCAGCGTGAGTTCACGGTTGCTCTGAGTTGGTTGGAGCAGGTGATTGTTTTGGATCGAAAATGTGCGGAGCCTCTGTGGTTGTTGGACGATTATCGATTGATGTTCGAAATAGGCAAGCAATCGGGAGATTCTGCCTTGCAGGCAAGAGCTGAAGTCCATTTGTCTTCTTTGTGTGGCGCACTGGCTTGTTTGCCTTGAGCTGGAGGCCACTTTCCGATATACTCCGGCGCTTGCTGTGGTAACACGTTCAAATTTTAACGTTTCATCGTAGTAAAAATCCCGTCCGCCCTGTCAAGGGTGCACTGCAAATGGTTTGTAGTGTCCCGTGCGGATGGAAGACCTAACCCTAAGACACAATTGGAGAATTAAATGTCTGTAAGTATGCGCGATATGCTCGAAGCCGGTGTCCATTTCGGTCACCAAACTCGTTACTGGAACCCAAAAATGGGTAAGTACATCTTCGGTGCACGCAACAAGATTCACATTATCAACTTAGAAAAAACTTTGCCATTGTTTGAAGACGCGATGAAATACATCCGTCAATTGTCTGCAAACAAAGGTAACGTAATGTTTGTTGGTACTAAACGTGCCGCTCGCGAAATCGTTGCTGAAGAAGCAGCTCGCGCAGGTGCGCCATTCGTTGATCACCGCTGGTTGGGTGGTATGTTGACTAACTTTAAAACAGTTAAGCAATCACTCAAACGTCTGCACGAAATGAAAGCTGTTCTTGAAAATGCTGAAGGCAGTGGCTACGGCAAGAAAGAATTGTTGATGATGAAACGTGATGTTGAAAAACTAGAGCGTTCATTGGGTGGTATTAAAGACATGGGCGGTTTGCCTGATGCGATTTTCGTTATCGACACTGGCTACCAAAAAGGCGCGATTGTTGAAGCCGTTAAATTGGGTATCCCAGTTATCGGTATCGTTGATACGAACAACAGCCCAGACGGCATCGACTTCGTAATCCCTGGTAACGATGACTCTTCACGCGCAATTCGTTTGTATGCTCGTGCTGCTGCTGATGCAGTGCTTGAAGGCCGCAACCAAGCAACTCAAGCACTTGTTGCTGCAGTTGCAGAAGCTGCTGCTGAGTAAGCGAAATAGTTAAGCGATACCAAGAAAAAGGGGCGTCTGCCCCTTTTTTGTAATGTTTATCCAATAAAATGTAAATCCCCGTTCTGGAGAAAATTAAATGTCTGCTATTACTGCAAAAATGGTTGCTGAGCTACGTGAATTAACCGGTCTTGGCATGATGGAATGCAAGAAAGCTTTGGTTGAAACTGAAGGCGACATCAAGAAAGCTGAAGAATTGATGCGTATTAAGTCAGGCAACAAAGCCTCTAAAATGGCTGGCCGTACTGCTGCTGAAGGCGTGATCTCATCATTTATCTCTGCAGACAAAAAAGTTGGCGCAGTAGTTGAAATTAACTGCGAAACTGACTTCGTTGCGAAAGATGAAGGTTTTGTCGCTTTTGCTAAGGCCGTTGCACAAGCCGTTGCAGAAGCAAATCCTGCTGATGTTGAAGCCTTGGCTTCAGTTGTATTGGCATCAGGCGTGACTGTTGAAGAAACGCGTAAAGCATTGATCGCAAAATTGGGCGAAAACATGACTGTGCGTCGTTTGGCACGTTATGAAACTGCGGGTCAATTGGCTGCTTACTTGCACGGCGCAAAAATCGGCGTTATGGTTGATGTGACTGGTGGCGACGAAAGCTTGGGTAAAGACATTGCAATGCACATTGCAGCTGCAAAACCAAAAGCATTGGATGCGAGTGGTGTTGATGCTGAGTTGATCGAAACTGAGCGTCGAGTTGCGATTGAACGCGCTAAGGCAGACAACAAACCAGAAGCAATGATGGAAAAAATTGCAGATGGTACTGTTGCTAAGTTCTTGAAAGATGTTACTTTGTTGAACCAAGTGTTCATCAAAGCTGAAGATGGTAAACAAACCATCGAGCAATTGTTGAAAGCTAAATCAGCAACTGTAAATGGCTTCACGATGTTGGTCGTTGGCGAAGGCATTGAAAAGAAAGTTGTTGATTACGCAGCGGAAGTTGCAGCAGCAGCACAACTTTAAGTCTAATCTAAAGACTTGAATTAACGCCGCACGGTAACGTGCGGCGTTTGCACGACCACGATCACGCACATTAAAAGGATTAATACATGAGTCAAACCACAAAATACAAACGAATTTTGTTGAAGCTCTCCGGTGAAGCCTTGATGGGAGACGATAGTTACGGTATCAATCGTGCAACCATCGATCGGATTGTGCACGAAGTGAAAGAGGTTGTAGATCTAGGTGTTCAAGTCGCTGTAGTTATTGGTGGCGGTAATATTTTCCGCGGTGTTGCACCTGCAGCATCGGGCATGGACCGGGCGACCGCTGATTATATGGGTATGCTGGCAACGGTGATGAACGCACTGGCTTTGCAAGATGCAATGAAGCGCGCTGGTATCGTGTCGCGTGTTCAATCGGCATTGACCATTGCCCAGGTTGCTGAGCCTTATGTTCGCGGTAAAGCGATCCAGTATCTCGAAGAAAATAAAGTTGTTATTTTTGGAGCAGGTACGGGTAATCCATTCTTTACGACGGATACAGCAGCGGCATTGCGTGGCATGGAAATGGGCGCAGACATCGTGATTAAAGCTACGAAAGTTGATGGCGTTTATACCGACGATCCAAAGAAAAATCCAGATGCGGTTCGTTATCAAACAGTGACGTTTGATGAGGTGATTGGCCGTAATCTAAAAGTGATGGACGCAACGGCTTTTGCTTTGTGCCGTGATCAAAAAATGAATATTTGTGTATTAAGTATCTTCAAAGCCGGCGCTTTAAAACGCATGGTACTTGGGGAAGACGAGGGTACACTGGTACACTGCTGAAATTGTTAATTCGCAAGGCGACGGGCGGAATAATTTTCCGCCTGTTTTTTATTGCTGCAAGAGGTTAAAAGATGATTGCTGATTTAAAGAAAACTACCGAAGCCAAGATGCAAAAAACGGCTGAGAAACTCCGTACCGATTTGGCAAAAGTCCGTACTGGTCGTGCCCATACTGGTCTTTTAGATCATGTGCAAGTTGACTATTGGGGTAGCATGGTGCCAGTGAGCCAAGTCGCTAATATCACTTTGATTGATTCTCGTACCATTGGTGTTCAGCCATGGGAAAAACCAATGGTGGCTAAAGTAGAAAAAGCAATTCGTGATTGCGACTTAGGTTTAAATCCGGCTTCTCAAGGTGATTTAATTCGTGTACCGATGCCGATGCTAACTGAAGAGCGTCGTCGTGATTTAATCAAAGTGGTGCGTGGAGAGACTGAAGAAGCGCGTGTTGCAATGCGTAACGTGCGCCGTGATGCCAACGACCAAATGAAGCGCGCCATCAAAGATAAAGAGATTTCTGAAGATGACGAGCGCAAAGGTCAAGATGAAATTCAAAAACTCACTGATAAATATATCGCTGAGTTGGACAAGCAATTGGCAGATAAAGAAAAAGAACTTTTGACGGTTTAAAAGTCGATTCAATTAGGTGGAAAGAAACGTGGCTTTATTCTCTCGCGAACGCGAAGAACCGAATGTATTGAACGGTAAAATTCCTCGGCACATTGCCGTTATTATGGATGGCAATGGTCGATGGGCCAAACAACGCCTTATGCCGCGCGTTTTTGGGCATAAAAAAGGGGTTGATTCCTTGCGTGAAGTCATTACGACATGCAAAGAGTGGGGCGTTGAGTATCTAACTGTTTTTGCGTTCTCTAGCGAGAACTGGCGTAGACCAGCGGATGAGGTGACGTTTCTGATGGGGCTGTTTTTGCAAGTCCTGCAGTCTGAAGTTGAGCGCATGTACCGCAATAATATTCAGCTGAAAGTCATTGGTAATCGAAGTCATTTTTCTGCTGAACTACTTGAAATGATCTCCGCCGCCGAAGAAAAAACGTCGAGCAATACTGGCCTGGTGTTAACCATTGCGGCTGATTATGGTGGGCATTGGGATATTTTGCAGGCGACGCAACAGTTATTGAAAGATAAGCCTGATTTGGCGAGTTGTTTTACTGAAGTAGATATTCAGCCCTATCTTGCGATGGCTTATGCGCCAGATCCTGATTTATTTATACGCACTGGTGGCGAGCAAAGGATTAGTAATTTCTTGCTTTGGCAGCTGGCGTATACCGAACTTTACTTCACCGATTTGCCTTGGCCTGATTTTGGTCGCTCTGCTTTGGGCGATGCAATTTTCTGGTACCAAGGTAGAGAGCGTCGCTTTGGGCGAATTAGTGAACAACTTGATGCCACAAAGTAAATTATGCTAAAGACCCGTGTTTTTACAGCGCTGTTGCTTTTGCCGCTTATAGTTATTGCGCTGTTTTATTTTTCCCCAGCAGCATGGATGTTTTTTTGCGCCGCTGTTATGGCGCTAGGCGCGTGGGAGTGGAAAGACATGGCGGGTATGCATGGCTTGGTGGCTAAAATATATCCAATATTAACGGCATGTTTGTTTTTAATTTGCGTTAACTATGCGCCCGCCTATTTTCAATATGGATTGTTGTTGGCATCGTTAGCGTTTTGGCTGCTATTTGTGCCATGCTGGCTTCGATTTAAGTGGCCTTTGGTCAATGTAGGTAACTTGAATGTTTTGACGGGTTGGGCATTATTGATTCCCGCTGGCTTGGCGATGATTATCTTGCGTGGTGATGGATGGTCTTTACTGTTGATCATGGCGATTGCTTGGATTGCTGATACGTTCGCATATTTCTCAGGTAAGGCATTTGGGAAAAGAAAATTAGCGCCGTTAATTAGCCCAGGTAAAAGTTGGGAAGGGGTATATGGCGGTACTATAGCTGTTGTATGTTATTTTATGGTTATACCCAAACCTTTTTCTTTGGCGCCAGCCGTTTCTTCCTTGCAGAATTCAAAAGCGCAACTGCTATTATGGGCTGGCTTTGCGGTGATTATTACCGCTGTCAGTGTGATGGGGGATTTGCTGGAATCCTTACTTAAACGCCAGCGTGGAATTAAAGACAGTAGCCATATGCTGCCGGGGCACGGCGGTATTTTGGATCGAATTGATAGCTTGCTGGCAATATTACCCGTTTCAGCGGCGATTTATCTGTTACATCTAATGCCTCTGTAAAAGCGATTGAAAATTATGCAGCAACAAATTGTGACCGTATTGGGTGCAACTGGCAGTATTGGTACTAATACGCTGGATGTGATTTTGCGTCATCCAGAGCGTTATCAAGTCTATGCATTAAGCGCTGCAACGCAGATTGATAAATTAATCGCGGCTTGTGAAGTGCATCGTCCAAAACATGCAGTTGTATTGGATGAGGTTAATGCCGAGCTATTGAGCCAAGGTCTTCGTTTACGTGGGATTGAAACTCATGTCAGTTTTGGTGCACAGGCTTTGGTTGATATTTCTGTGGCGCCAGAAGTAACAACCGTCATGGCTGCAATTGTTGGGGCTGCGGGTATGTCAGCAACACTAGCAGCAGCCAAGGCATCTAAGCGAGTACTCCTTGCAAATAAAGAGACACTGGTTTTGGCTGGTCAGCTTTTTATGGATGCTGCATCACATTCAGGCTGCGTGTTGCTGCCAATCGATAGCGAACACAATGCCATTTTTCAAGCCTTGCCTGAGTCGTATCGTGAAAAGCCCTACCAATCTTCACTCAGTGAAGTTGGTATTGAGCGTATTTTGCTAACGGCCTCGGGTGGACCATTTCGTACACGCGAAATTGAAACCTTTTCTCAAATTACAGTTGCCGAAGCAGTAAAGCACCCAAATTGGTCTATGGGGCGAAAAATATCGGTTGATTCTGCCAGCATGATGAACAAAGGCTTGGAAGTGATTGAGGCGCGCTGGCTATTTAATGCGCCCGCAGAACAAATTCAAGTGGTTGTTCATCCGCAAAGTGTTGTTCATTCTATGGTGCAATATCGTGATGGTTCAGTTTTGGCGCAATTAGGTTCGCCAGATATGCGCACGCCCATTGCCTATGGTTTGGCTTATCCTGAGCGTATTGATGCGGGTGTAAAAGCTTTGGACTTGTTCGCTATCGGGCGTTTGGATTTTAGCCCTCCGGATTTTGCGCGCTTTCCCTGCCTAGGGTTGGCCTTTGCAGCTTTAAAAGAAGGCGGCGCTGCGCCGGCGGTTCTCAATGCTGCCAATGAAATTGCTGTCGAGGCTTTTTTAAATGAAAAAATTAAATTTACTGAAATTCCAATGGTGATTGAGTCTGCTCTGAGTCAATTATCTATACTTCCCTATCAAAGTATTGATGAGTTGCTTGATGCAGATTCGCAGTCGCGTGCTTTTGCTGTGCAGTATATTGAGCGTAAGTTAACGTCATGCTGACTTTTTTTGCTTTTGTATTTGCCATAGGCTTACTCGTTTTCATTCATGAGTATGGGCACTATTGGGTGGCTCGGCGATGTGGCGTTGGTGTGTTAACTTTCTCTATTGGTTTTGGTAAACCCATTTACCAATGGAAACGTGGGCAGACAACGTGGCAAATTGCCGCAATTCCATTGGGTGGTTTTGTTAAAATGTTGGACGAATCTGAAGCGCCAGTCGCTTCGGAATTGCGTCATTATGCTTTCAATACCCAGCATCCTATTAAAAAAATGGCGATTGCATTGGCGGGGCCATTAATCAATTTATTGTTTGCAGCGATCGTTTATGCAGGATTGTATGCTTATGGTGTGGTTACATTAAAACCAATCATTGCTTCTGTTGTTCCAGAAAGTGTGGCTGCAAAAGCTGGGCTACATTCTGGAGATCTGATTACCAATGTTAATGCTGGTAAGGTAACGAGTTGGGAACAAGTGCAGATGAGTTTATTTTCTGCCGCAGGCCAAGCAGAAGTTTCTATCGAGGCAAAGTCCAAAGATGGCCAATCGAGACAGTACTTATTAGATTTAGAGAAAATCACCGCCGCAGAGTTTGATCAAAAAATATTGGGTCGCTTAGGTTTATCACCCTTTGCCGTGACCAATGAGATTGCCTATGTGCAGGCAAAAAGTGCAGCAGATCGAGCGGGCTTAAAAATTGGTGATTGGATCGTCGCTGTCAATGATAAAAAACTTAATACTTGGTCTGAATTTCAGCAAGAGGTTTCAGCCCGCCCTGGTCAAGCAACGGCAATTGTGATTCGCCGGGGGCAGCAACTTATTGATTTAGAAATTACGCCTGATTCTGTTGAGAGTAATGGTGTAAAAGTAGGCCGTATTGGTGTTAGTCCTAGTAATGACGAAGAGCTTTATAAATCGATGCAACAGATTGTCCGGCTTTCGCCAATTGATGCACTTTTAGAAGGGGTGATTAAAACCTACGATCTATCGATTTTAACCGTAAAAATGTTTGGTAAAATGCTTGTAGGTGCTTTATCTCCCAAACAGATTAGTGGGCCGCTGGGTATCGCTGACTTTGCAGGACAAAGCGCTGCCATGGGTTGGGTTAGCTATCTGAACGCTTTGGCACTAATTAGCTTAAGCCTTGGTGTGCTTAATTTGATGCCAATACCAATTTTGGATGGTGGCCATTTACTGTATCATGGCTACGAATTAGTAACTGGGCGTACGCTTCCAGAATGGCTTGCGCTAAGTATGCAAAAAGTAGGAATGGCTTTACTGCTCTTGTTAATGGCTTTAGCACTCTTTAACGATGCTAATCGCTTCTTGTTTGGCCTCGGCTAATCTCTAACCTGTTGACGAATGGACCAATGAAATTTAAATCAATGTATGTGCTGCTTGCTGCAGCATTTGCCAGCCTAAGTCTTGCGGCACAAGCTTTTGATCCGATTACTGTTCAAGATATCCGAGTTGAAGGTTTGCAAAGAACTGATCCAGGCACTGTATTTAATTATTTAAATGTGAAGGTAGGCGATCGTTTTGATGAAGCACAGGCTAGTGAAGCAATTCGCGCTTTATTTGCTACGGGCTTCTTTGATGATATCCGCATCGAGGTTGATAAAAATATAATTGTAATTACGGTTGAAGAGCGCCCGACTGTCGCACAGATCAATGTGAATGGCTCTAAAATGCTGGAAAAAGACCAAGTTAAAGCGGCATTCAAGGGGCAGAATTTAGCTGAAGGACGAATTTTTCAGCAAGAAGTATTGGATGCTGCAGTGAATGAATTAAAGCAACAGTACTACTCTCGTGGTCGATATTCCGTTGATGTTAAAACAACGGTAACTAAGCTGGATAGAAATCGAGTCGGCATTCAAATTGATATCACTGAGGGTGATGTAGCGAAAATTAAGGCTATTAATTTCGTTGGCAATAAAGTCTATTCGCAGTCTGAACTGATTGCACGGATGTCACTTACGACACCAACATGGATGACTTGGTATACCAAATCAGATCAGTACTCAAAGCAAAAATTTAGTGGTGACTTAGAGTCGATTAAATCACTCTACTTGGATAGTGGATATTTAAATTTTGTTATTGAGTCAACACAAGTCGCTTTGTCTGAAGATAAAGCCGATATGTTTCTAACTGTAAATTTACGTGAAGGCGATTTATACAGGACTGGTGAAGTTACCTTCGCAGGTAATTTTTCACTGCCGATTTCTGAATTAGAAAACTTAGTGGCCGCCGAGCAAGGCGAGGTTTTTTCTCGTGATAGTATTAATAAATCAACTGCAGCAATTATTGAAAGACTTGGGGTTGAAGGGTATGCATTTCCAAATGTAAATGCGGTGCCAACAATCGATGAAGAAAATAAAACTGTTGCGTTCACTTTTTTTATCGATCCAGGTAAGACTACTTCTGTGCGCCGTATTAATATTTATGGCAATAATTTAACTAAAGATCAGGTTCTGCGTCGAGAAGTGCGCCAAATGGAGTCGGCACCATATGACTTAGCTAAAATAAAGCGCAGTAAAGAACGCTTACAGCAATTGGATTTCTTTAGTGAAGTTAATATTGATACCCCAGTTGTTCCTGAAAGCGTTGATTTAGTTGATGTAAATATAAATGTTGTTGAAAAGAAAACGGGAAATTTAAATTTTGGTGTGGGATATGGGCAGGGTGAGGGCGCAATTTTTCAAGCGTCTGTCTCACAGGCTAATTTCTTAGGAACAGGCAAGCGTTTTGCTGCTGACATTAATACGAGTTCTGCTTCAAAAGTACTTTCGTTGAGTATGAATAATCCATATGCAACTCCAGATGGAGTCTCTTTTGGATGGACTGCATATCTTCGTGATACTGACCCAGGCGAAATGGATTTAGGCCAATATAAAATTTCATCCAAAGGTCTTGGCTTTAATTTTGGGATGCCAACGACTGAGTATAATTCAATTGGTCTTAGTTTGAATTATGAGGATATGAAGTTTGAAACGACGATTGATTCGCCTTCTTATGTCCTAGATTATGTTAAAGAATATGGTGATTCTACAAAAGTGTATTCTATAGGTGCTAATTGGGGGACTGACTCGCGAGATTCGGCGGTATTTCCAACGAAAGGTTTAATGTTAAAGACCTCTGCTGAAATCGGTGTGCCACCGTCCGATATTAATTATTATAAATTAAATTTCCAAAGCCAATATTTCTACTCATTGCCAACAAAAAAACCATACACATTTATGTGGAATATTGAATTGGGTTACGGTGGTGTTTATGCAGGTAGTGATGACTATCCATTTTATAAAAACTTTTATGCCGGTGGCGTTAATTCGGTGCGCGGCTATAAATCAGGCAGTCTAGGGCCGATGGATAACACAGGTAATAGCATGGGAGGCTCGACTCGATTTGTTAATAATTTTGAAGTTTTTATTCCTGTACCTGGAATGAAAGACGATAAGTCAATGAGGTTGAGTGCTTTTTACGATGCAGGTAATATCTGGGTATATGACCAGACTATTGACTTAACTTCGTTGCAGCAATCTGCTGGAGTCGGCTTTACGTGGATTTCTCCAATTGGTCCTCTCAAACTAATATATGCTCATCCTATTAATGCGGCTGCTGACGCGAAAAAACAAAGTGTACAGTTTCAGATTGGGCAAATTTTTTAAAAGTGAGATACGTGATGAAGCTATCTAAAATTATTCCTATATTGCTGTTTCTTTCATCAATCTCTGCCTTTGCAGATACTAAGGTTTCTGTCGTTGATATTCAGCGTATTCTTAGGGAGGCAGCTCCCGCAGTTCGCGCAACTAAAAAATTAGAAAAAGAATTCGAGCCGAAAAGAATTGAATTGCAGAGATTTTCTGCGCAAGGCAAAGCATTGCAACAAATGCTCGACAAAAATACGCTTGTTGAGGCTGATCGTCGTGTTAAAGAACGGGAATTAGTTAAGTTGAACCAAGATTTTCAACGCATGCAACGCGAAATTAATGAAGACTTAAATACGCGTCGCAATGAAGAAATGGCCGGGTTGCAAGAACGGGTTAATTTTGCTATTCGCACTGTTGCTGAAGCTGAAAAACTGGATGTCGTCATACAGGATCCTGTATATAGAAATCCTAAAATAGACATCACTGACAAAGTTCTTAAACTATTGGCTGATAAATAAATATGGCTAATTCAGCTGTGGCTGCAAAATTGACAGAGCTAGTCAAGCGGTTTGGTGGTGAGATTATCGGGGATGATGTTGAAGTCACATCAATAGCCTCGCTAGATTCTGCTGAATTTGGTGATCTATCTTTTTATACGGCAACAAAATATTCTGACAAAGTAGCCTCTTGTAAAGCATCCGCACTGGTAGTGAAGCAATTCAATGCAAAATATGCGTGTACACAGGTTGTGGTGAAAGATCCTCAGCTGTTTGTGTCGAGATCGCTCAATGTATTGTTCCCTAGGCGCAAATCTTGTGAAAGTCGTCATCCAACGTGTGTGATTCATAATTCAGCGGACATTGATTCTAGCGCTGAAATTGGTGCATATGTGGTTGTTGAGTCAGGCTCCTTTGTCGGGCCCGGTACTATAATTGAATCAGGTACTGTAATTGGGGAAAATGTAACCATTGGCTCCAATTGCAGAATTCATCCTCGCGTTGTCATTTATTCTGATTGCGTAATTGGGGACTCTACAGAGATTCACAGTGGAGCCGTTATTGGTTCTGATGGTTTCGGTAATGCTTGGAATGGTAAAAGCTGGGAAAAGATTCAACAAATTGGCAAAGTAATTATTGGTTCTAATGTTGAAATAGGCGCCAATACAACGATAGATCGTGGTGCACTTGATGACACGATTATTTCAGACGGTGTGCGTCTTGATAACTTAATTCAAATTGCGCATAACGTAAAAATTGGTGCACATACTGCAATGGCTGGTTGTGCTGGGGTTGCTGGTTCAACAACAATCGGTGCTAATTGCCTCATTGGTGGTGGAGTTCTAATTGCCGGGCATATTGAAATCGCCAATGGTATTACTTTGTTGTCTGGTAGTGGCACCCCAAACTCCTTAACTGAACCTGGAGTTTATGCTAGTGGTGTTCCTACGATGCCGTATTCGACTTGGGCTCGGAATAGTATGCATTATCGCCGTCTAGATGAAATGGCGAAGCGAATTAGAAAAATTGAAAAAAACAGCGTGCTTAGTGGTATGAAACAGCAGGGAGAAGAAAATGGAACAGATTGATATTAATGAAATTATGCGTCATTTGCCGCACCGTTATCCTTTTTTGTTGGTTGATCGTGTGTTGGAATTAGAACCAAACAAATCAGTCGTTGCCCTTAAAAACGTGTCAATGAATGAGCCTTTTTTTCAGGGGCACTTTCCAAAATATCCGGTAATGCCAGGTGTTTTGATTTTAGAGGCACTAGCGCAAGCTGCTGGTATTTTAACATTTAAGAGTATTGTTCCTGCTCCGTCAGAGAATACAATTTTGTTTTATGCCGGCATTGATAATGCACGCTTCAAACGACAGGTTGTGCCTGGGGATCAATTAATTTTAAAGGCTGAAATTATTGCTTCTAAACGTGGGATTTGGAAGTATGTTGCCAAAGCTTATGTTGGCGATGAATTAGCTTGCGAGGCTGATTTGATGTGCGCACAGCGTGAAGTTCTTTAATTCTATAGATTAATTTAATGCCAATAATTCATCCTACCGCACTTGTTGATTTAAGCGCGTCTATTGCTGATAACGTTATCATTGGTGCATATTCAATGGTTGGGCCCAATGTCACGATTGCCTCAGGTACTGTGGTAGAGTCACATTGTGTAATTGAGGGGCACACGCAAATTGGTGAAAACAATACATTTCACTCGTTTTGCTCTGTGGGTTGTGTTCCGCAAGATAAAAAATATAATGCTGAACCAACTCGCTTAACGATAGGCAATGGGAATACATTTTTCCAAAATGTTACAATTTCGATTGGTACGTCTCAAGATCGCGGTCTAACCTCGATTGCGGATAACTGCTGGGTCATGGCTTATGCGCATATTGCGCATGATTGCATTGTTGGCAGTAATGTAATACTTGCAAACAATGCAACATTAGCAGGTCATGTGTCTGTAGGGGATTATGCAATTTTGGGGGGCTTAACGGCTGTTCACCAATTTTGTGTGATTGGCGAACATGCGATGGCTGGTGGTGGTTCTATTATCGTCCAAGATTTGCCTCCGTTTGTTATGTGTGAAGGTAATCGTGCAACAGCAAGAAGTATCAATATTGAAGGCTTGAAGCGTCGCGGTTTCTCATTGGATGAGATTGCTTCGGTTAAAAAAGCATACAAAACTTTGTATCGTGAAGGCACTTCATACGAGGTTGCTGTTAATCTTATCCGTGAACAAGCGGTATTTATGCCAGTGCTTCAGTGCTTTGTGAACTTTTTTGATCAATCAAAACGCGGAATCGTTCGATAAATCGTATGGGCGATCAATTATTTTTTAATGGCAAGGGCCCACGGATTGCGATTGTTGCCGGTGAAGCTTCTGGTGATTTATTAGGTTCTGCGTTAATTCAGTCGCTGCTACTTCGTTTTCCTGACGCACAGTTTGCCGGAGTAGCTGGGCATAAAATGATAGCCGCTGGTGCTCACTCCATTGAACCAATGGAAACTTTAGCGGTTGGCGGGATTGTTGAAGTCGTTAAGCACTTGCCTAAGTTATTGAAATTAAGAAAACGATTGGTCAAAGCAATATTAAATGAAAAACCTGATTTATTAATTACGATTGATGCTCCTGACTTTAATATTGGCCTAGCGAAACGAATTAAAATTGCCGGCATTACCACCGTTCACTATGTTAGCCCATCTATTTGGGCTTGGCGCCCTGAACGAATTAAGCAAATTCGTAAAGCAGTGTCACACATATTATTGATTCTTCCGTTCGAAGAGCAAATTTATAAAAAACAAAAAATTGCCGCGACTTATGTCGGCCATCCCTTGGCTGATTTGATGCCCGTCTCGGTCAATCAATTTCAAGTTCGTGAAATTTTAAATGTTGATAGTAATGATGTCGTTGTGGCTATGCTGCCTGGAAGTCGGCAGCGTGAAGTTATGGCGATGGCGGATATCTTCATTAAAACGGCGATAATATTGTCGGAGTTGCACCCAAAGATTGTTTTGTTGGTGCCATTAATAACGAGAGAAACTCGGACCATTTTTGAAAATGAAATATGGCGTCTTAATGCGCAAGGCTTAAACTGGCGTTTAATGTTTGGACATGCGCACGAAGCAATGACTGCATCAGATGCAATTTTATTGGCATCAGGGACTGCGGCTTTAGAGGCTATGTTGGCAAAAAGACCCGTTGTAGTGGCTTATAAAATAAGTCCATTCACTTATCGGATGGTTAAACGAAAATTTTTGTTACCGTATGTTAGTTTGCCAAATATCATTTCAGGTAAATTTATTGTTCCAGAGTTTTTGCAAGAAGAAGCTACACCAGAAAATTTATCATTAGCACTCAATAACTATTTGATCGATAAAGTACTGTCTGCAAATTTGTCTGATATATTTGAACATCACCACCTTAGTTTGCAATGTAATGGTGCTGAGCGCGCGGCTGATGCGGTAGCTAAATTATTGACTAAAGCGAACGTATGTTAATTTGTGGCGTTGATGAAGCGGGCAGGGGGCCTTTAGTTGGCTCTGTTTTTGCAGCTGCTGTTATTTTGCCCGATGTTCATTCAATTGTTGGTTTGGCTGACTCTAAGAAGTTATCTGAAAAGCAACGCGATAAATTGGCCGTTCAAATTATGTCTCAATCCGTGGCATGGGCCGTCGCATCAGCAACCGCAACTGAAATCGATCAGTTAAATATATTGCAAGCAACGATGTTGGCAATGTCTCGAGCAGTGACTGCGCTCTCTGTTTTGCCTGATGAAGTTTTGGTTGACGGCAATCGTACACCTATTCTGAATATTCCAAGCCGAGCAATTATTAAGGGCGATGCGACTGAGCAATGTATTTCAGCCGCATCTATTTTGGCCAAAGTCAATCGAGATGCTGAAGCTTACGCGCTTGATTTACTTTATCCTGAGTATGGTTTTGCTAAGCATAAAGGCTATGGTACTGCTCTGCACCTTAAGGCGCTCAAAGAGTTTGGGCCTATACCGGAGCATAGGGTGTCTTTTGCTCCTGTTCGTGCTGCATTTGCACAACGTATATTGTTTGAATAGCTTGTTACGTCGCAGTGCTGCTTCTATGATGTAGATAATTTAATATTTATTGATGTAACACCGCTAACTAGGAAGCTAGCTTATGTTTGTTATTATTGGCTACATCTTTATGTGTGTCTGTATTTTGGGTGCATATGTTTGGCATGGTGGCCATTTGGCTGTTTTTTGGCAGCCTTCTGAAATTATCATTATTTTTGGTGGCGCAATCGGTGGCATGATTGCGGGTGCTAGTCCCAAAAGTCTGAAGTTATTTGGTAAAGCATTACCTACCATTTTTAAAGGCTCTGCATTTAATAAAACTTTTTACATGGATCTTTTTGCTTGTTTATTTGAGCTATTAGCAAAGGTCAGGAAAGAAGGTTTAATGTCAATTGAAGGGGATGTTGAAGACCCCCATGCTAGTCCTATCTTTTCAAAATATCCCAAAATATCGCATGATCATCACATTACCGACTTCATTTGTGATTATTTGCGCTTAATGGTCGGCGGCAACTTAAATGCTTTTGAAATCGAAAATTTAATGGATATTGAAATTGAAGCACATCACAATGAAGCGCACGTTGCTGCGGGCATGATGGCAAAGCTCGGCGATGGTTTGCCGGCGTTTGGTATCGTTGCTGCAGTAATGGGGGTTGTGCATGTGATGGGTTCTCTGCATTTGCCCCCATCTGAATTGGGTAAGTTGATTGGTGCTGCATTGGTTGGTACGTTTATGGGTATTTGGTTGGCTTATGGGTTTGTTGGTCCATTGGCAAATGTGTTAGAAACAAAAATGGCTGAAGGCCACCAAGTGTTTTTAACAATTAAAGTAACGTTAATCGCTAGTCTTAATGGTTATGCTCCACAAGTGGCAGTCGAATTTGGCCGCAAAGTCCTCGATTCTTCAGAACGACCATCCTTTAAAGAACTCGAAGAATTTGTGAAGAACGCAAAAGGTAAATAACTTTTTGAAAGATAGGCTGAGTAAAAATGAGCGATGATTCCCAAAGACCAATAGTCGTAAAAAAAATTAAAAAAGGCGGTCATGGTCACCATGGCGGTGCATGGAAAATTGCCTATGCTGACTTTGTAACTGCAATGATGGCCTTTTTCTTATTGATGTGGCTGCTTGGCTCGGTGTCAAAAGGGAATTTAAAAGGTATTTCTGACTTTTTTAATAATCCACTCAAAGTTGCGAATGCGGGGGGCTCCGGCTCTGGCGATGCTGACTCTGTTATTCAAGGTGGCGGTAATGATATTACTAAGCAAGCGGGTCAAGTTAATAAAGGTGATCCTCCGGCACAAACAGAGGCCGCTAAAGATAGAAAAAGGCTGAGTGCTTTAAAGCAAAAGTTTGAAGCTTTAATGGACGATAAAATTCGCGAGAACTCTAAACTTGGTCAGTATAAAGATCAGATTAAGTTGGATATGGTTGCTGAAGGTTTGCGAATTCAAATCGTAGATGAGCAAAATCGTCCAATGTTTAAATCAGGTAGTTCTGAGTTAGAGAGCTATGCTCACGGCATTTTGCAGGAGATGGCGCAGTTATTGAATGAAGTACCCAATGCAGTTTCTTTGGCTGGCCACACTGACGGTACGCAGTTTGCAGGTGGTGCGGCTGGATTTACTAACTGGGAGCTTTCGTCTGAAAGGGCCAACTCTTCAAGGCGTGAGCTGATTCTTGGTGGTTTGCAGCCTGATAAAGTGTTGCGAGTGAATGGTTTTGGCGATGTTATCCCACTGGATAAAGATAATGTCTACAATCCAGTGAATCGCCGCATCAGCATTGTGGTGCTTAACAAAGATGCCGAGTCTGACATTCGTAAACAGGCTGGCCAAACTGAAGAGGTGGCGGTAGCTGCACCCTCTGCAGGCGGGTTTGTAAATCCAATCCAGCAAGCAAAATGATGTCATCGATTAACGTATTCCCGCAGTGGCTTGTGTTTGCATTAATCTGTGCTTTTTCATTTTTTTTAGTTATTGGGGTTGGCTCTTTATTTTCTTCGCTAATAGCGATAGCACTAGCCTCTAGTATTTCTTTTCTGCTGGCAAAATCCTTGCATGATGGATTTTGGTGGAAGTGGATTCATCTTTTTTTTCTGCCGTTAATTTTTCTTTGTTTGCAGTTAAATATCGCGCCGCATTGGTATTTATTAGCTTTAGTATTGTCATGGTTTGTTTTTGGCAAAGTCATGGTTTCACGTGTGCCACTGTATTTAAGTAATCAAAGTGCACTGTCTGAGCTTGAATCATGTATTCCATTGGGTGGTCATTTTCTAGACGTTGGTGCTGGAACTGGAAAAGTTCTGCAGCACTTATCTGCAAGTAGGGCGGATTTATCCCTGTGTGGTGTAGAACAGGCCAAAGCTCCCTGGTTGTGGGGTAAGTTTCGACTGCCTTCATCAGTTCGTTGGATTAATGCAGATTATCAAGGCTTAGATTTTGCTGATTATGATTGCATTTATGCTTTTTTGTCTCCCGCTGTAATGGCAGATTTGTGGTCGCAAGCTCGCTCTCAAATGAAGCCTGGCAGTCTCTTTATTAGTAATTCTTTCGAGATTCCTGGGGTAGATCCGGATCAAGTGATTGAATTGAATGACTGGAAAAACGGCAAGCTTCTACTATGGCGAATGTAAAATCGATAGCTGATTGGCTCCAATTTTGGGAGCGGCGGGCCATTCCCGTATTGCAAGAGTCACGCAATCAAATTATGGGCATGTTGCGCCGAGCAGAAATCATTCGGCCCACTGAGGTGGCTGAAGTGGTGTCGCGCGACCCGCTATTAACTGCCCAAGTTTTGCGTATGATTAATCAGCGCCAACGCACTAGCTTATCTTCCGATGTCGTAGCCATTGAAGCCGCCATTATGTTGATAGGTGTGACGCCATTTTTAGAGCGTTTTGCCCGAGCACAAACAGTAGAGAGTTTGATGCTGCCTACCCATCAAGCTGAATATGGCAATTTATTAAAACTTGTTTTGGAGGCAAGATTGGCGCGTCGTTTGGCTAGTTTTTACGCTAACAAACGATTCGATGCTAAGTTAGGTGAAATTCAAGCCGCAGCGATGTTGAGTAATATCGTTGATTTGTTATCGATTCTAGCTCCTTTTCTTGATGAAAAAGCGCCAACTCATGCCGGTGATGTGGCGGATCTATTATCGCTATGGCAAATGCCAGAGCCGATTCAAACTTTGATTCGTAAAGATGCAGAGCCCTCAACCCGTAGTGTTTTACAGCATGCGGTTGTGCCATTGGCCCGTTTATTGGACAAAGGCTGGTGGCAAGATGATGTTCAACAAAAATTAACGACAACTGCTGCCGTATTGAATTTGCCATTTGAGGATATTTGGCATTTTTTAATTCGCCAATTACTCGCATTCACACGCAAAGAAGGGCGAGGTAATCCGCTCTATACACCAGCACGTTGGCTAGCCATGTTGCCTGGTGAGTGGCCAAGACCTGTCTCTAAAGTAACGCCACGGGCCGATTCAACAGTGCTCGAAAAAGATGTGCTTGCAGAGCGAATGCAGGCATTGCATTTGGCGGGTGTACAAGGCGCGCCAACCAATCAGGTGATGACGCTGGCTGTACGTGCTTTATCTGAAGGACTCGCGATGCAGCGTATTGCATTTACTTTGCTGATGGCTGCGGAGAACTCGCTGCGTGCTCGCTACGTGCAGGGTGTAGCTCCGACGGATCCTTTACAGAATTTGCGTATTTCATTAGAAAAACAGCATGTTTTAACTAAGTTGTTGCAGAAACCGCAAAGTTTTTGGTTGAACTCTGCTAATTACGCGCAGTTTTCTCCTCATTTGCCGATTGAATTGGTTGAGCAAGTTGGAGCAAAAAGCTTTTGTGCGATGTCTATTTTTGTAGGTGATAAACCTGTGGGCTTAATTTATGCAGACTGCGGCTTACTGGGTGAGGTCACTGATTTTCACTATCAACATTTCAAGCAAATATGCCTGTTGGCAAGTAAAGCTTTAGCGCACAATGCGCGTCGAACCTCTGTGTGACATCAATGGAAATTATCACGTCTACCCAAAATGCAGGCTTTAAGCAGGCATTGAAATTGACTCAAAATCGTCGCGAACGTATTAAATCTAAACAAACTTTGCTGGATGGCGCTCACTTACTGGCAGCATGGCTCGATGCGGGGCATTGTGTTGTCCGTCTTTTTGTTTCTGAAGATGGCGCCCAACGGGAAGAAATAAAGAATTTAGTTTTGCGTTGTGCGTGCCCAGTCACTTATTTGTCTCAGACCCTGTATTCGCAGCTGTCTGAGTTAAGTAGTGCTAGTGGTGTATTGGCTTTGATCGATATTCCTGAGCCTCATAGCCCAAAGCAAAATGGTTTTGTTTTGCTACTCGATGGCGTACAAGATCCTGGGAATGTAGGTGCAATTTTGCGAACGGCACAGGCTGCCGGTGTTCAGCAGGTGGTGTTGTCATCAGACTGCGCCGATGTTTGGTCGCCTAAAGTGCTTCGTGCTGGAATGGGGGCGCAGGCGGTGATGTCTATCGTAGAGAATGCTGATTTACTTGATTTTGCCAATGATTTTGACGGCAAGATTGCCGCTACCATTTTGGATGGTGCAGTTGACTTGTACGCTGCAAAGCTATCAGGATCGTTAGCTTTGGTTATGGGGTCGGAAGGTGCGGGGGTTTCAACTGCGCTGGCTGAAAAAGCGACATTACGCATCAAAATTCCAATGACCGAAGGCATTGAGTCTTTGAATGTGGGTCATGCCGCTGCGATCTGTTTGTATGAAATTAAACGTCAGAGATTGAGTTAGGTATATGACTGTAGGTGCTATAAGATATAGTCTACAGTCATATACATATTAGTTGCTATCAAGAATTGCTCGTTGCTGCAAAGATTGGATGGGGCGGGCATTCATTGGGAATTCTTTTTTGAAACGTGCTATTTGTTTAGCTGAGATATTCAGTGGATTTTTTAGAATTAACCAGCGCACACCTTCACTGCATGGTGGGGTCGTGAGTGATCCCATTAGTGTCCAGTAACTACGATTGCTGGGTAATAAATCGCTGACGTTGTATTTGAGCTGATCATATCCGCGCGTTTCATTGTGATTCGTTGGCATCTTGTCCCAGAAGGTTTTAACAATTTTATTGTCGCTACTGCCCTGATTAATCAAAAGAGCCACGACGGCTAATTGCCCGGCATCATTTTTGTGAACGAGGTGTGCGACCATTGGATAGCGCTGACCGCCAATTGCTTCTTCACTTGGGGTATGAAAGTGAAATTGTAGCAATTGGTAGCGATCAGCACCGACGGTCAAGTAGCTTCCCGCGTCGTAGTTCAGTTGGATGGTGTGCCCATTGTTTTGAATATTGGTTTTCGATTCTTTGTATTGAAATTGCAGCGGTTCTAACTCTTGCGCGTAGGCTTCGTTAATATTGACTGGCGATTGCTGTTTGCCATTGCTGCACAAACCAAACTCAGATTTCATTGAGCCCCAATTGCTCGGCCCTGTTTCACCTTCGTAACTCCAATGAGCGGGGTCGTGATTCGCCTTTTTGTTGCTGTGCTTTTCATTTGCGATGCTGCTGCCTGTCGCAGTCAGAAGACATAAGGTCATCATTAAAGCGCTGGTTTTAAGGTGCATCACAGAACTCCGATTTGAATTGATTTGCTGAGTGATTTCAGCATAGAAAATGCGGTATCAATTTGCTGGTTTTGCATTTATTTTTTCTGCCACACGTTATAATCGTCACATTATTGAAATTCTTAAATTAAACAATGTCGATCCCAAAAATAGATGGGCCCTCTTTATTTCGCGATGCAATTCCATTGGCGTGGCTGATTGATACTGCGCCTGCGAATGATTGGGAAATGAGTCGATATTTACAAGTTCTCGCCGATTTTGAGCAAGCTCATGATTTTATTGAAGATGCCCATCATCAGCAAAACGCTAAATCAGATTTAATGTTGCTCTGGTTAGCGCGTTCACTCAATACACAACTACCATCACAAACTGCGGCCGCCTTGGGCTTGGAGTTTGTGATTTGGACGGCACCACATGCTTTACCGGTGGCAGAAACGGGTGTTGTTGCATTTTGTCTTTCTGATCAGTTTCCTTTTCTATTGAAAATTTCAGCTAAAGTGATTTCCTGTGCTGAGATTGAAGGTGGTTTTGAGATCAAAGCGGCATGGCTTGCGATGAGTGCTAGCTTGCAAGATAGTTATGAAAAAACAATCTTTCGCTATCATCGACGACATATTCATCAGCTTCGTGAGCGTAAAGAATGAATTTATGCGCCAGCATTCCCAGTTACTGGCTGCCTGCGCTTAGCGAGGTGTGTCACAGCCGTGACGTCTTGAAGTTGGCTGAATTTTTACAGCAAGAATTAAGCGCTGAAAAACTGATTTATCCAGCTCAGCATGATTGGTTTCGGGCGCTGGATTATGTAGCGCCTGAACAAGTTAAAGTGGTGATTTTAGGGCAAGATCCCTATCACGGCGCGGGTGAAGCGCATGGTTTATCTTTTTCTGTACCTTTCGGCGTAAAAATTCCACCCTCTTTGCGAAATATTTGGCAAGAACTTGCGCGAGATTTAGGTATTAATCCCCCGCAACATGGCAATCTGACCGGCTGGGCGGAGCAAGGCGTATTATTGCTGAATACGTCACTCACTGTTGAAGCAGATAAAGCCGGTTCGCACGCTAAAAAAGGTTGGGAGGCGCTGACGGATGCGATTATTTTATATTTGGCACAGTCTCAATCCCACGTGGTGTTTATGCTTTGGGGCGCTCATGCGCAAAAGAAAGCACATTTGATTGGCGACAAGCACTGCGTATTAAGCTCGGTGCATCCTTCTCCTTTGTCGGCCTATCGTGGCTTTATCGGTTGTGGTCATTTTTCTACGGCAAATACGTATCTGCAGCAGAATGGCAAAAAAGAAATTGATTGGGGTAATGTATGAATTTATTGGCCTTTGATATTGGCGGCACACAAATCAAGTATGGCATCGTGAGCCATGCCGGTGAGGTCTTATCTGCAACTGTCGTAGATACCCCAAAATACGCTGGTGGTGAAGCGGTTATTCAACTTTTGCGCGAGTTAAGCCGTACGATGATGGCGCAGTATGAGATTGCCGGTATCGCAATTAGTACTTTTGGCTTGGTTGACGCATACAGTGGCTTAATTTTAGGTGCTGCAGAGGCGGTTGAGGGTTATGCAGGAATGTCGCCTAAGGCGGCTTTAGAGCAAGAGTTTGGCTTGCCAGTGAGTATTGATAATGATGTTAATTGCGTTGCTTTAGCTGAGGGTTGGTTGGGCGCAGCGCAAGGTGCGGCGCATTACATCGCGATTGCGATTGGAACTGGTATCGGTGGTGGTATTGTTTTAAACCATCAAATCTACCGTGGCGCGCGAGCGGCGGCAGGTGAGTGGGGTTATATGCGGATTGCTGGCCTCATTTGGGAGGATCATGCCTCGATGCGTGGTCTTTTAGCTGCTGCCAATGCCAAAATGAAAAATCAATTTAGCAATGGCTATGAAGTGTTTGCTGCTTATGATGCTCAAGACCCGCAGGTGAGTGTGGTCGTCAAAGATTGGTTTAAATTATTAGCAACCGGCATTGCCAATTTGATTTATGCCTTTAATCCAGAGCGTGTTGTCATTGGTGGCGGGGTAAGTGCACGTGGTTCTCTTTTTTTACGTGAACTTAATACGGCGATTTCTGCTGAATTATTGCCCGATTTTAGAGGCATGACAGATGTCGTTTTAGCTAATGCAGGTAATCATGCGGGCATGGTTGGCGCTGTTCGCAATTGGTTACAATCAAATAAATATTAAGAATAAACTCAATTTAGCCTAAGGATAGTCTTGTGAATTTCTTATTTAATCATCTGGGTTTTGCGCCGTCGGCGAATAAAGTGGCTTTAATTGAGGCGCCAGCAGATCAACTAGAAGGTAAAACCTTTACCGTTTTTGATGCCAATACCCGTCATGCTGCATTTCGCGGAGCGATTCATGCGCGAGGCACGGTCGCAAAGTGGAAAAATTGGCATTTTTGGGCTGCTGATTTAACTGAATTAACACAAGTGGGTGAGTATTTTATCGTCATTGATGATGTGCATCCGCCGCTGGTTTCACACCGTTTTGCGATTGCTGAGGATTTATTTGCTGGTCAAATGCTATCTGATATCGTTCATTACATTAAAGGTCAGCGTTGTACTGGTATTTATGACATGGCTGATTTGTCTCGCCCGAAATGGGGCACGGAAGAGCATCGTGACGTGAGTGGCGGCTGGTACGATGCATCGGGTGATTGCTCTAAATACCTATCGCATCTGGCATTCTCGCAATATATGAATCCACAGCAAACGCCACAAGTCGTTTGGAATTTAATTGATGGCCATTCACGCTTACCGCAGCAATTAAAATGGTTTGACGAGCGTATGGTCGATGAGGCCTTGCATGGTGCAGATTTCTTGGTGCGTATGCAGGATCCAGCTGGTTATTTTTATATGACCGTATTTGATCAATGGAGCAAAGACGAAAATCGCCGCGACATTTGTGAATACAAAACGCAAAAAGGCGATAAGTACGCTACATATCAAGCGGCGTACCGCCAGGGCGGTGGGGTGGCCATTGCCGCGCTAGCACGTGCTTCGCAACTGTCGCGCGATGGCGAGGCATTTACGCGTGCCGATTATCTGCTGGCGGCTAGCCGCGGTTTTGCGCATTTAGAGCAACACAATGTTGAATATCTCGGCGATCAAACTGAAAACATTATTGATGATTATTGCGCTTTACTGGCAGCTGTTGAATTATTCAATGTTAGTGATGATGCGGCGTATGTGACTTCGGCTGAAGTTCGGGTTGCAAATTTATTGGCGCGCCAACACGCCGATGGCTGGTTCCGCGCCGATGCAGAAGGTCAGCGGAGTTACTTCCATGCTGCTGAAGCTGGCTTGCTTTATATTGCGCTGATGCGCTTTATTGAGGTGTTGCCGGAATCAAAACTGGTCGCATCAATTCGCGCTGCTTTACGCAAAGCGTATGAGTTTGAATTGCAAATTACCTTTGCAGATGTAAACAATCCATTTGGGTATCCGCGTCAATACGTTAAACATAATGGACTGGAAGGCAATACCCAATTCTTTATTCCGCACCAAAATGAATCTGGCTATTGGTGGCAGGGTGAGAATGCGCGTTTAGGTTCGATTGTGGCTGCGGCAGCACAAGCTCGCAATTTGTTTGCTGAAGATGCTGTGTTTGTCGCGCAAATTGCCCGTTATGAACAAGCGGCGCTCGATTGGATTTTGGGGGCAAATCCTTATGACGCGTGTATGTTGCAAGGATGGGGTCGCAATAATCCACGTTACGAGCCGGGCTTTTATAATGCCCCAGGCGGTGTTTGCAATGGTATTACCAGCGGTTATGATGATGAAGCCGATATCGACTTTAAAACTGCTGAAGTGGCAACGATGGCCAATAGCTGGCGCTGGACTGAGCAATGGATGCCGCACGGTGCATGGTTGTTCTTGGCGCTTTGTCATCGTATTAAATAACTAATTACAACGAGGTTTTGTTATGAGTATTGTAGTTACCGGTGCAGCTGGTTTTATTGGCTCGAATATAATTAAAGCGCTCAATGAGCGTGGTGAAGCCGATATTATTGCGGTTGATGACTTAACTAAAGGTGATCAATTTCGCAATTTGGCCGATTTGAAAATCGCTCATTATTTGGATAAAACGGATTTCATCGAAGAACTCGCTGCGGGTGCATTTGACGGCGCGATTAGCGCAATCATTCATCAAGGCGCTTGCTCAGATACGATGGAGCACAACGGTAAGTATATGATGGATAATAACTATCAATATACGCTGGCTTTGTTCGAATGGTGCCAAGCCGAAGAAGTACAGTTTTTGTATGCATCTTCTGCCGCGACCTATGGCAATGGTGATAACGGCTTTATTGAGTCGCCGGATTGTGAACAACCATTAAATGTCTATGGTTACTCGAAGTTGTTGTTTGATCAAGTGCTGCGTAATCGCATCGCGAATGGTGAAATTACAGCGCAAGTGGCGGGATTCCGCTATTTTAATGTATATGGTCCACGCGAATGGCATAAAGAGCGGATGGCTTCAGTGGCCTTCCATCACTTTAATCAATACCAAGCGACCGGCAAAGTAAAATTATTTGGCGAGTACGGTGGCTATCCAGCTGGTGGTCACACGCGTGATTTCGTGTCGGTTGAAGATGTCGTCAAAGTAAATCTGTGGTTTTTGGATAATCCCGAAGTCTGCGGCATTTACAATGTAGGTACAGGGCATTCACAGCCTTTTAATGATATTGCTATCACTGCGGTTAATACCTGCCGAGGGGCTGCCGGACAAACTGCGCTATCGTTGGAAGAGCTGTTGGCAGAAGGTATTTTGGAATACATTGAATTTCCTGATGCGTTGAGGGGCAAGTATCAATGTTTCACAGAGGCGGATTTAACACTACTGCGTGAAGCTGGATACGGCGAAAAATTTCTATCAGTACAAGACGGCGTTCGCCGCTATGTACAGGCTTTGTTGTCAAATTAGGGCAAACAGATCTCTTCATTGTTTGTATTTAATTGGGCGATAGAAACTAAAGTTAATTATTAGGGGGCGATGATGCGTAGCTTGACTGTGTTACTGTGTTTTTTAGCGTTTGGGGCGCACGCTGAAGTGTATAAATGGACTGATTCATCGGGGCGTATACAATTTTCAGATCAGCCACCTCCAGCGTCACAAGGTAAAGCACAGCGCATGAATTTAAATGAAAGCCGCGTCACCACTGTTGCTGCACAGCGCCCCGCATCATCTGTGCCCACTAAAGCATCTGCTGCGCAAGGCCAGACACCTGCTGCCGCGCCAACAGTCAAACCACCTAGAGATGAAAAAGCCTGTGCTGCTGCTGAGTCACGACTTGCTTTTTTGAAAGGTGCCAATATGTTTAAGCAAGTGAGTAATGATCAAGGCAAGATGGAGTTTTTACCTGCTCAGCAGCGTGAGCAAGAAATTGTTGAGAAAACAGCATTTATTGAGAAAAACTGCCGATAGCACGGTGGCTTATTGTTTAATTAATCAAGTCTTACTGAGTTTATTATGAATTTAATCAAGAGTATTTCAAATCTTTTTGCTAAGAAGAACAAGGAAGGGAGTAATCCACTTTCTGCGGCAGAAGACAAAGCATCAAAATCGGTCGAGTTGAATGTACCCAATTCAAAAGTAAAGCGCCGTAAACAAAAACGTGGCTATTAATTCAAGCACAGGAGAGTATTTAAAAATTGAATTCAGCAGCAGATTTATTTAATACCGAAACTTGGCACGTCCTTAAGCAAGAGCAAGAGCGTGCCAATAGTGAGCGTATTGCAAGACAAAGAAAAAAACGTGAATTATGTGAAAACCTGCAGTTGCAGTTGCAAGATGCAGGCATTTCCATCGATGAGTTGCTGGACGCAGCCAAAAAGATTACATGACGTAACTTTTTAAGATGGTGCTAATTCCTTGTGCGTTAAGTAAAGTCTGAGATCAAATTCCAGTTGAATATAATTCGGCTCAATATGCTGGCATAGCTGATAAAAAGCTTTGTTGTGATCCTTTTCTTTCAAATGCGAAAGCTCGTGTGTGACAATCATCTTTAAAAATTCAGGTGGCGTGTCTTTAAATAAAGTGGCAATTCGAATTTCATTTTTGCTTTTGAGTTTGCCACCTTGCACCCGTGAAATTTGGGTGTGCGTGCCAAGGGCGTGCTGAATGACTTTGATTTTGCTATCAAATGTCACTTTAGCGAGTGCTTGTGAATTTTTGAAATATTCTTGCTTTAGCTCCGTCACATAATCGTATAAGGCCTTGTCGGTTTGGACAGTATGGCGCTGCGGGTAACGCTGTGCGAGTAGCGTTCCTAGCTCATTGCGGGCAATGAGGGCTTGCACCTTGGCTTGAATGTGTTCTGGATAGGCGCTGAGGTATTTAAGTGCAGACATTCTAGGGTTTGCTTGAAGGTGAGTGAATCATTATAGAGGTGAAGCTTTTTTACCTGTGTATCTTTGTGTTCAGTGTAAAATCCGTCGCATGAACTATGAACTGATTATCCCCGATTCGATTTGGCGTGACGAAGAATTGCGCCCTCATATCAATAAAGATTTGGCGCTGCCTGCTTTGGCCTGCCTGAATGGCAAAGGCCGTCGCTTTTCTATTCCGAGTACAGATTTAGCCAGTGTGTGTGCGCAGCGTATGGGCTTGATCGCACCGGCGGTAGCGCCGTTGACGCTACAAATTGATCATCCAACGGCTGAGCATGGATTTTGGCTGCGTGCCGATCCAGTGCATTTGCGAATTGACCGAGATCGCCTCACTGTTTTGGGGGTGCCTTTTTTTCAAATTAGCCAAGCAGAAGCCGATGCTTTGGTGGCTGCGCTGAATCGTCTATTTGCCGAAGATGGCTTTACCTTTGTGGCCGCCACTCCAACGCGGTGGTATTTAAAATTGCCGGTTGATCCACAGCTTAGCTTTACGCCATTTGAGCAGGCCTTGGGTGGCAATATGAATGATTTTTTGCCGCAAGGCGAAAAAGCGCTCCAGTTTCATGCTGTACTCAATGAAATTCAAATGGTGCTTTACGGTCATTCGGTTAACGATGAGCGTGATGAGGCAGGTCTACCGATGATCAATAGCGTCTGGTTGTGGGGGGGCGGTATCTTGGCATCGGGCCAGTCAAAGCCCGCTGCGGCACAGCCCATTTATGGTGGTAATGAAATCGTGCAAGCGATGGCAGGTAGTGCGTGGCATGTTGCTTTAACGTCTGCGTCTTCGTTGCCTAGTACAACAGACGCAGTGGTCGTTCTGGATGCTTTGAGTTTTGACGCAATCTACGGCAACGCTTATGAGTGGCGTACGCAATGGGAGCAGCTTGAAAATGATTGGTTTTCACCGCTACTTTCAAAGCTCAAGGCCGGTCAACTGGAACAGCTAACATTGACCTTCCCCGCAGCAGGGGAGCAAGTAAAAATTAAACGCTCTGATTTATATCGTTTCTGGCGACCCGCTCGCTTGCCATTTTAAAATTTTTAAGGCTACTGTGCTCACTATCCGTTCTCGACCCGTACCTGTTGAATTAGAAACCCACTTGCGTAACGCTGGATTTTCACCGCTACAAGCAAAGCTGTATGCCGCGCGGGGCATTGCAAATGCAAAAGACTTAGAGCATGAGCTCAAACACTTATTGCCATTTCCTCTGCTAAAAAATGCAGAGGCAATGGGCGCGCGCTTGGCTGATGCTATTGCAGCAGGCCAGCGCATGCTGATTGTTGGCGATTACGATTGTGATGGTGCAACCGCCACGACACTCGGCATGAAGGGTTTGGCTGCATTTGGTGCAAAGATCGATTTTATTGTGCCGAACCGTTTTGAATATGGTTACGGTTTAACGCCAGAGATTGTTGCGCTCGCGGCGGAGCGCAAACCGGACATTATCATTACGGTAGATAACGGCATTGCCAGCCATGCCGGTGTAGAGGCCGCTCGAGAAATGGGAATTGAGGTACTGATTACCGATCATCATTTGCCCGCAGATACTTTACCGAATGCATTAATCGTTAACCCGAATCAGCCGGGTTGCGAATTTCCGAGTAAAAACCTCGCCGGTGTTGGGGTGATGTTTTATGTCTTGATGGCCTTACGTGCTGAGTTACGTGGGCGTGGGGCTTTTGCAGACCATCCTGAGCCCAATCTGGCGCAGTGGCTTGATGTTGTCGCCTTGGGTACGGTGGCCGATGTGGTCAAGCTCGATGCCAATAATCGTATTTTGGTTGAGCAAGGACTGAAACGTATGCGCTCAGGCCGCGCATCACCTGGCATTATGGCGCTGTTTACTGCAGCAGGTCGCTATTATGGTCGTGCTAGTTGTTTTGATTTGGGTTTTGCCTTGGGGCCACGGCTGAATGCTGCAGGTCGACTCGATGATATGAGTTTTGGGATCAATACGCTGCTGGCGGCGAGCGAAGAAGTGGCTTTGCCGTTGGCGAAAGAGTTAGACCAGCTTAATCGCGCACGGCGAGAGATTGAGCATGGTATGCGCGAAGAGGCTGAGTTAGCTTTATCCTCGGTCGCGGTTGAAGATAGCTTTAGCATTTGTTTATACAATACCGATTGGCACCAGGGCGTGGTGGGGATTGTTGCTTCACGGATGAAAGATCGGTTTAATCGACCCACGATTGTGTTTGCCAATGGCAATGATGATGAGATTAAGGGTTCTGGCCGGTCGATTCCGGGTTTGCATCTACGGGATGCGCTCGATTTGGTTTCAAAGCGCCATCCGCATTTGATTCGCAAGTTTGGAGGCCATGCAATGGCGGCGGGCTTGTCATTAAACGTCAACGATTTTTCCGCGTTTAAATCGGCGTTTGAAGCCGTTTGCCGTGAATTGCTCGATGAAGCAGCGTTAACGAGGGTGTTAGAAACGGATGGTGAGTTGCCAGAGGACGCCTTTGTTTTGGAAACCGCCGAGGCATTAGATAAACAAGTTTGGGGGCAGGGATTTCCTGCTCCAGTATTTCAAGGCGTATTTCGCGTTGTTGAACAGCGGATTGTGGGTGAAAAGCACAGTAAGCTCAAACTCGCAACCAAACTGGGTATTGTCGTAGAGGCTATGCAATTTAATTGGTGTGAGCCAATACCTAGGGATTGTTTGGCTGTGTATAAAATCAGTGTAAATGAGTTTCGTGGCGAAAGAATGTTGCAATTACAATTAGAATATTCTGAAGCAGCTTCAATGTAGTTTGGCGGGGATGGTCATGAAATTCATCGGAACTTTGATTTTGCTACTGAGCGCGGCAGCACAGGCTGGATTCTTAATTTCCAGTAGTGAGGCTGAAAAACGCGAGCAACTGGCGTGTCGTCCTTCCATGATATTGGGGATGATGGAGTGCGAAGCTTTGCCTGCGCCAGCGGCCCCCAAGGGCAATGATCCCGCCATTCGCCCCGCTGAGTTTGTTCCTAACTCGGGTGCCGATATGGGTGCCATCATTGACTCAACGCCGATCCAACCTTTTTTAGATCCAGTGCCGACTCGTATCAAGGCCGGTCCATTTACTCTGAGTTGGAATATCGGCTTTGGTGATGCTGGCCTGTGGTGGGAGCTTTGGGATAATAATCAGCTTCGCTATCGTGGTCGCGATTTTGTGCCACGTAGTTTGAATGGGAATGTTAATCCTGTTAAAAAATTAAATGCCAGTAGTACGGCGGTCATTGCCCAAACCAATATCGAAGCGGTGCAGGGCGGTGTATTTACGATTGCTCAATTAGAGCCTGGCTTGCATAAATGGCTGGTGCGTTTATGCAATGGCACATTGGAAAAACCGAAGTGCAGTGAGTCATCGGCAGAAACGTGGGTTGATATTGGCCCAATTGATGCTGATCGCCCAAAGATTGAACGGCCCGATATTCCACAATTGGCATGGACACCGCCCGTCACTACCGATGGCAGCGCTCTGATTCGTTGGAATATTTACTGGGGTAATACCGGTAAAGTCTGGGAAGTATTAAATAATGGCAAAGCCATTTTCCGCTCGGCCAAATTTACCGATGAAACTGACAAAAGTCAGGAGGGCCAAGTTGAATTACCTCTGATCAATGGGACGCATCAATTGTCGGTGCGACTTTGTGCTGAGACTTTATGTAGCGAGTCTGACAAAGTAACGGTAGACGCGATGCTCGGACCAGATATCGCACCTGCGGTGCCTGTGGTTAAAGTGCACACCTCAAACGACCCAGAGTTGGGTACTGGCTTGCCGATTGGCCAAGTGATCGTGAGCTGGCAAACCACCTCGCCAACGGTGGCACCGGATCATTGGTTGTTGATTGATGCGAACCAGCGGCAAGTTTTATTGAGCCAAAAAATCACTAAGGCATGTAGCCCAGGTGTTTGGTGTGGTAGTTGGCAAGGTATTCCTACTACGCGGCCTGCCAACTGGATGGTGAAGTTGTGCCGAGCAAAGCAGTGTGTTGATAGTGAAATATTTGAAGTGCCATCAGAATGATGGCATGCAGCATGGCTTTATGCGTGGATGATATTGCGGATTAGCCCATGTTGCAGCATTAAACTCATCGCATTGGCAGGGTTAAATTCGGGATCAAACTCTGCCACTGCGTCGAGTGCATCGGCTAAAGTTTGTTTGGCTTGCAAGGCCGCAAAAAAATGGTATTCAGAGGCGCTAATCTTGGCGTATTGATCGCGCCAAACCAAGACACATTCTGACTTATTCAAATCATCAGGTGCTTTGCCGCCATGATGCATCTCAAATATAGTGGCAATTGGGTGTGGTGATTCAATCTGTGCCATTGCAGGATGAAACTCAAACTTTAGTGTTTCTAGCTGATTCGCGTATTGGGCAATACGCTCAGGTCCATGAACGGCCACATCGGGGGCGTAGTGCGCACAGTGAATCGCCCAGTCGAGTCGGGCGACATCGGCAAGGTAGAAGTAGTCTGCAGCAGGGGTGAAATGGGCAATAAATTGCGGAAAGTCTGCCCCTTCTTCGTGCAAATTAGCATGGCTTGCAGGGCTTTGTTGCACATAGATCAGTGACATCGCATCAAAAAACTCAGTGCCTAATAGCGAATCAATGCTTGGGTACGCAATGCGCAGCGCGTTGATGCGATTGATTTGAATATTATTGCGATAAATGCTGAAGTTGCTTTTTGTCGTATCAGATATGCATTCTATCGCATGGCTCTCATTATCCAGCGCGCGAGCGAAATCAGTGAAGATGTCCTTGTATTTACTCATTGTTGCACCTAAATCCAATTCGCCGTGCAGCGGTTTTTTAGCGTTTCGTAGTCGTGTAAAAACGAATCTAATTCAGGGATGTTTTGGTCGCGTTCTAGCAAGACCGGTATTGGCCCTGTTTTTGCTAAAACCACATCCAATAATTGCCACACTTTATCGCAAGGTGCTGCGCCATGCGTATCAATGGCAATGCCATCAAAAACTTCAAAGCCAGCAATATGAATTTCACCCACCGCAGCCAGTGGTAAGTGCACTAGCTCGACCAAAGGGTCGATGCCGAGATTGACTTGGCTGACGTATAGATTGTTTATGTCCAACAAAAGCCCGCACCCAGTACGCGCCACTAGCTCAGCCAGAACTTCACTCTCAAGATACTGTTCGCCAGTAAATTGAATATAACTAGATACATTTTCAATCAAGATGCGGCGCTGCAATTGATCTTGCACGATTTGAATATGCTCCGAAAGCAGTTCAATTACACCTTCTACGCGCGGTACTGGTAGCAGGTCAGCATAGACTTTGCCATGTAGCCGATTCCACGATAAATGCTCTGAAATGGCCTGCGGCTCAATACGATCAATTAAAGTTTTGAGTTGAGCTAAATGTGATGGATCTAGTTCATGTGGACTACCTAAACCCATGCCAACGCCGTGCAGACTGATGGGGTAATCAGCTCGCAGTCGTTCCAGCGCTGCAATCGGGGCTCCGCCGCCAAAGAAGTTTTCGCTATGCACTTCCCACCAAGCGACGTTGGGTTTTTCGGCTAGCACTTGTTGAATATGGGGGCTTCGTAGGCCAAGACCTGCGGCTAGAGGGAGTGTAGTGAGCATGTTGAGTCTTGAGGTTTGGGCACCACGACTGTGCAGTGCCCGTGAAGCGATTACATTGCTTTGAGTGTGCCTTTCATATCAACACAAGTGCCTTTGGCAACATATTTCCATTCTTTTGGATCCATATCTTTGCTGGCTTGACCTGCGCACGAATGTCCATTGGCTGCGCAGTCATTAGCGGATGCTTTAGCGATGCCATAGCATTTTTCTTTTGCTGCATCAGCAGCTAATACAGGTTGTGCTGCTGCAGCCAAAACAGCGACCATTGCAGAGGCTAGCATGATTGATTTATTGCTCATTTTGATTCTCCAGTGGATTGTGGGCAGTGCCCTGTCTGTATCGACACTACAGTAGTCGTGTCTTGCTCAACGTTATTACACAATTGAGATAAAAAATACCCAAATCATTTCAATGTTTTGATTTAGGTAGGGCTATTGTGATTTTATCTAGCATGTATTGCGTTGTAGACTTTATTGCTAATCGGCTACAGGACAATACATCATTTTATTTAAAGTAGTTCAATACGCCGTCGAGGCCTACAAAGTTAATTTTGAACGGTGCCTCAAGCTGGACTTTGGGCTTTGCGTGACAAGCCACACCAAATCCAGCGGCGTGGAGCATCGGCAAATCATTCGCGCCATCGCCCATTGCGACCACTTGATCGGCGCGCAAACCAAGTTCATCGCGCATCTTGATGAGTTCGGTGCGTTTACGTTCGGCATTGACGATGTCGCCAATCACACGGCCGGTGAGTTTGCCGTTTTCAACTTCGAGCACATTGGCGATCGCACGGGTAAGGCCCAGTTTGACTTTAAGTTTTTCGGTAAAAAAGGTAAATCCACCTGAAATCAATAATGTTTGCGCTCCTGCAGCATGAAAGCCTTTAAGCATCGTTTCGGCGCCGGCCATCAATTGCAGGCGTTCGATATACACACGCTCTAGGGCGGCTTCATCTAATCCAGCGAGAAGAGCCACGCGCTGAGTTAGGCTTTCATTAAAATCGAGTTCGCCACGCATCGCCGCTGCCGTAATCGCCGCCACTTGTGGCTTGAGATTGCACATGTCGGCAATTTCATCGATGCACTCGATGGTGATGAGCGTTGAGTCCATATCCATCACGACTAAACCAATATCACGCACGCTATGATCTTCTGGAATAAACGCGTAGTCATATTGATTTGATTCGCAAAAATCAGCCACCGCTTCGTCATTTTCGATTTCAGCACCGTGCAATTTAAAGGCTTGGGTGTTGATCGCTTCGATGGTGTGAGCTCCAGACAAGCGCGCTAATTGCTTTAAATTCTGCGTCGCTACTTCAGGTGCTTGGATAACTAAACGGTACATGATGACTAAGGTCCTGTTTCTGGTTTTAAACTGCGAAAGATCATCGCAAAAATAATCGCAATCGCTGCGCCTAATAATGTTTCAAAAATTCGATTCTCGGCAGAAATCTCGGCAGCATGCCCTTGGATTCCCAGTAAAGCTAAAATTAAATAAATCAAAAATGTCGTCACGGCAGCGACATACATCAGCCCATTAGCAAAAGCGATCGGCACTAAAGCGCCAGTGATGGCAGCCAGTGCGACCAAGGCCCAATAAGATTGAATCTCAAATACAAACGCCCATGCAATCAGTGAGGCCAGTAGAACACCCATTAGCCTTTGCCAAATCGTTGAAGAAGTACGTTTGGGTTCTGGTCTAAATACCATCAAAGTACAAATTGCCGCCACATTTGGCGCAGTAAAGTGCAATTTTTGCGCGAAGAAAAAGCTTAAAGCACAAGCAATTGCCAGCAATAGTCCAAATGTAGCGCCAGCAAATTGACCTTGGCGAAGCTGCTGATAATCGTTGTGCCAATGTGGCGGCACTTTTAGACTGATTGGGTTGTTGATGCGGGGAGCAACACACAGCGCCAGCACGATCGTCATTACCGCGCCACTTAGATAATACGGCAAGATTGAGCCTGAAATTACACTGCCTGGATAGCCCACTAAATACGCTGAGGCGACCATTCGCAGTAGTAAGTCCAGTGCAAATCCCGCACTTAAGCTGGCGCCAATCAAGGTGACCAGTAAGATAATGCCGGCAAACCAAAGCAATAAATTAGCGTTGATACTTAAGCTAATGCTAGCCGCAGTAATGATGAGTATATTGCCAAACAGCATGCTACCTAGTCGCTGCCGACGACTACCCCCCATATCCATCATAATGGTGGCCAATATGGCAAAACCCATCATACCTGCGGCGAGATGCTGCTGATGAAAGACTTGATACCCCATTGGCAATCCAAAAGCCAGTGCGCCCAGCAACATACGTGAACGATGAAAGGAGCCGCCACTGGGCCGCAGTATCAAGAGCCAATCAGGCACGCATTAAGCTCCGTGGCACTTCTTGAATTTTTTGCCCGAGCCACAGTGACACGGGTCATTACGGCCGATTTTTGGCTCTTCACGAACGACTTGCTCGACTTTGCCGAATTTTTCTTCGAGTACAAAGTACATAATGTCTTCGACGTGCCAAGGTAATTCAGCAACACGTTCTTGGCGCTCTTTGGTGTTGAGTAATTTAACTGGCTCAGCACCCACTTCATCGCTTGGGCTGGTATCGGCTAAATCACCTTCGGCTGCGGCCGCTAAAGCAAGTACATTTTCTACTGCAGTATCGAGCTCTTCATTAGCTTCGAGCAATGCATCCCAAGCTGCTGAGCGCGCTTCAATACCGGCAAAAAAGCCTGAGGCCCAATAAACGCCTGAGGTTTCTTGCCAGTTTTCATCTTGTTCTTCGTCAGACAAGATCACCGGTACATACAATGGGTTTTCGCCCGGATTGTCACGACGATTCACTGAGAATGCGGCTTTAATGCTGGCTGCATGTTGGCGAATCAGTCCGAAAATTTCGTCAGCTTCTGCGTGGTCGTCAAATTCTGGTGGGGTGCCGGCGAAAATCGCAGGCAGCCATTCCTCTTCTGGCACTTCTTCAGGGCCAACTGCAAGCGCCACCAAAAAACCATCGAGCATTTCGATGTCCATGGTTTCGGCGGGGGTGCGGGGCGACATTAAAAAAGCGTCGAGTTGTTCGAGTTGTGCATCGGTCAGTAGTTTTGTGCTCATGGTCTTTCCAAGGAGTAAATTAATGCTGCTGAAGTGGTTTTTCTAACCACTCGGCGTAATCGGGGCGAGTCGGGATAAAGCCGCGCGTACGGAAAAATCCACGTGCGCTGTGCGTTGTTGCCACCATTATAGGGTTGAAGCCATGTTCGCGGGCTGCCAATTCCAGCGCAGCAAGCAGGGCGGTGGCTATCCCGTTCTGAGTCTGTTTGGGGGCAACATAGAGATGCACAATTTCACCTTGCCAATTCATCGACGCAAACCCCACGCGTTTTTTACCGAGTAAGGCCAGATATTGTACTGAACTGTTTTCAGTGCAGTCTGTAATCGCTTCTGTATTGATGTCGGTGAGCCAATCAGCTAGCTCAGCCTCATTATGTTGATGGTCTAAATCGCATAGCTCCGTAATGGATTGGCGAATCAGTTCCGCTATCGCTTCGGCATCTTCGGCGTTGGCAGGACGAAAGGTCAGTGTTTTCTTCATCATTAAGCTGCCGTTTTGAGAAGTTCGAGCAAGGCATCCGCATTGAGCTTGCCGCTACTATCGCTGCCTTCGAGCAGGCTATCAGCTAAGTCGCGTTTATTGTGATGCAGCGCGACGATTTGCTCTTCAATCGTGCCTTCCGCGACGAGGCGGTAGATGGTCACTGGACGTTGCTGCCCCATGCGATGCGCACGATCGGACGCTTGATCTTCGACCGCAGGGTTCCACCAAGGGTCAAGATGAATCACATAATCGGCCGCGGTGAGGTTCAGCCCTGAGCCACCTGCTTTTAAGCTGATCAAGAAAATATCACCCGTTCCCGCTTGAAAGGCGTTGACCGCTTCAAGTCGTTTTTTGGGCGGCGTACTGCCATCCAGATATTGGTAGCTAATGCCTTGCGCATCGAGCCATTCACGCACAATCGCCAAATGATCGACAAACTGACTAAACACCAAGGCTTTATGCTTGTTTTCGAGCAATTCAGTGGTGATTTCGGTAAACGCAGTGAGTTTGCTGCCGGTGAGTTGACTGTCTTTCATTACCAATTTGGGATTGCAGCAAAAGCGGCGTAGTTTGGTGATTTCGGCCAATACTTGCATCGGTTTTTTTGCGGCTTCGTCAATGCTGTCAAGCCGTTCAACCGCCTGTTGGCGGAGCGCCTCATACAAATGCATTTCATCGGAAGTTAATGGCACGCGTAGAGTGATTTCGGTGCGAGCGGGTAATTCTTCGAGCACTTGCGTTTTGGTTCGTCGCAGCATGAAGGGCTGAATGATTTTTTTTAGCGCTTGCCGAGCTGCCTTGTCGCCACCTTCAATCGGATTGGCGTAGCGGGCGGTGAATTTTTCTTTCGAGCCTAGCAGCGCCGGATTGATGAAGCGGAATAAATTCCACAGCTCGCCCAAATGATTTTCCATCGGTGTGCCGGTGGCGATCATCCGAAAATCGGCTTGCAACGCCATCGCCGCTTGGCTGCGTTTGGTGGTCGCATTTTTAATCGCTTGGGCTTCATCGAGTACGACGGTGTGCCAGTGCACGGCCGCAAATTGCTCGGCATCTTGTTGCAGTAGGCCGTAGCTGGTGACAATCACATCAAATGCACCAAGTTCATCGAGTTTGCGATTTTGACCGTAGGCTTGGATTTTCAGAGTTGGCGCAAACTTGCGTGTTTCAGCTTCCCAGTTCAAGGCTACCGACGTAGGTGCGACGACTAAGCAAGGACCTTTCGGTGCACGCTCCAGCATCAATGCCAAAGTCTGAACCGTTTTGCCAAGACCCATATCGTCGGCTAAGCAGGCCCCCACACCCCAGTGTGCAAGGCGCGATAGCCATTGGAAGCCGTCTTGCTGGTACTCCCGTAAAGTGGCTTGTAGCGTTGATGGGATTTTCGGCTGATGCTGAGCGAGGCTGTCGAGTTTGGCGATGTGATTACGCCAAGCTGCATCTGCTTCGAGTTCGCCCACTTCGTTCGCAAGTTCTAGTAATGCGCCGCTGGCGAGTAGATTGACTTTAAAGCCGTCTTTGCCGCTTGGTTCAGCGACGGCGTAGAGTTCCTCTAGGCGTTTTCTAAATGAATCAGTGAGCGCCAAATAATCATTGTCGCCGAGTTTTAAGAAACGGCCTGGCGAGGCGTCGAGTAATTCAAGCAGTTGGCGCAGTTGTAGCACTTTGCCGTCATCAAGTTTGACTTCGCCGTTGACGACAAACCAATCGCCTTGTTGCTTCAAGCCGAGTTTCATATTGGCGAGCGACTTGGTCGCTTTGAGGCGGAAGCGTTCGCCTTCTGGCCAGACGAGTTCGATTTGCTCGGCGGGCAATCGACGCAGTTGCATTAAGAGCTCAAGGCAATCATCCGGCGCATCGATTTGCCATTCTTGGCCGTCGCTCTCACTATTGGCGAGCGCGGTGCAGTAGTTGATGATGTAGCTGAGGTTTGCTTTCTCTGTTTTTAAATCACGTTCAGCTTGGACGGTTTTGCCATCGATTTCGCCCAAGATATTTGCCGTGCCTTTCCCTGGCACAAACCAGCCGCCATCCTGTAAAGGGCGCACCAGAAATTGTAAGCGCAGGCCTTCGTTAAGCGGCAGCAAGTGAGCATAAATCATCGCGTTAGCAGGAATCGCATCGATATGCGCTGCTAATTCAGGCAGGTCGGAATGAATCGCAATATGAGGTGCAATCGACGTTATCGCACCGACTAACTGCGGTTTGGCTGCCGACGGCACCATCAAGCCTGCGCCGATAATGCCGGCAATTTGCCGAATGTCGGGGTTGATGCGGTAGACCACCAAACGCGTTGGCGTTTCTTTACGCCACACCACGTCTTCACCGGCGGTGATGCTTGGATTGAGCTTTAGCGAAATCTGTCCTTTGATTTCTTTGAGCTGCAAAGCGATTTCGCCAGCAACTAAGTCGATGCGTACATCGGGCGAATCTGCCCAGTACACGTGCGGGTGGCTCAACAAATCAATCAGTGCTGCTTCATGATTAAGGGTATAGCCTGATTCGCCATAGTAATTATGCTCTGCATGCGCATGCCTCACGATGCGGGTGTCTTGTTCGGTGAGGTAGCTTAGCGCTGGGTCGTTGCCAATGCTAAGGCGTTTGAGCGCGACGGCGCGGCCTTTGCTCCAGATGCCTTTTGCGTTGACTTTTTGCTCTTTGGGCTCAATCGTCACCGAGCCGTGATAAAGATTGATAAACCAAGCTAAGCGCATGCTGCTGGTGTTGATGTCATTGGGTTTTGCGTTGAGTAAACTCAAAGCGGTTAAGGCGCGTGACCATGCCTCTTCGCGTGGGAAAAGATCAATCAGCGGTTTTAGGTTACGTTCTGCATGCCAGTTTGGGTGCAATAATTCATCACCAAACGCCTTGCTCATAAATACATCAACTTCTTGCGTGACCCATTCATATTCTTGCCAAGCGTGATGCAGTTTTTCGCATTGTGTGCGCCAGTTCGCATCGAATGGATAATCGCGCCAATATAAAATCATCAGCTCAAACAAGCCAATGACACCATAGTTAGCAGAGATCGGCATTTGTGAATTGTTTTGGCAGGAGAGGCCTGTCGCGAGGTAGTACACCCAGTCGATATGGTCGGCATAGAGACCGTTGAGTTTCTCTTTTTTTGCGACTTCAAATTGAGTGACGAGCAGTTTGAGGTCTGCCTCTTGTCGTGTGCCGAGCAAGGCCAGGCTGTAGACGATGCCGACTTGCCCATCGATGGCGATTTTACGCTTGTTGGTCTGCTGTTTTTCGTGTGCAATGACTGCCGCTCCACGCTCGACGATGGATTGGTAGTCGCCCCGAGCGAGCCGCATCGTCATATCCGCCCCAGTAATGAAGTTGGGGTCAATGAGCTGATTTAGCTTGGCATAGGTCGCCATATCGCCACGTAATTGCGCTTGCCATGCCAGCGTTTGTAAAAACAATGGAGTGGAAAATTTTGAAATGTTTTTTAGTGCGTATTCGTATTGCGCGGAGGCCGGAGCGAGTAAATGTGTTGCGTAGTAGAGGAAATGACTGAGCAAAGTGGCCTGCGTTCCAGACTCTGCTTGCTCTAAAAAATGCAGACCTAATTCGTTCTGAAAGAAGAAATGCACTGGGTGCTGTTCGAGTGCGACGTGGGTCAGATTGCCCGACGCAAATAATTGCAAATCGCTCGCCAGTGTTTGATCGTCATTTAACATCACGGAGTAGATGCACAATTGTGCATAACTTTGCCGCGAAGTGCTCTCCCAGTATTGCACCATGGGTTTAACTTGTAGGGCGTTTTGAACCCAGCTTTTGAGCGTGCCTTCAGTGGCCAGTAAATCCAATAAGGGCCATTGCAATTCGGGCTTGAGTGCAAAACCGACGGTTTCGGCGTCAATGAGCTTTGCTACCATCAAATTGCCCAGCATTGCTTTAACGGACAAAACATCCAGTACAACTTTATTGACGAAGGGCGATGTGGCGTGTTGGCGTTTAAGTAATTCAATCAGCCGAGTTTGGCCGAGACCGTGCCCGTAAACAGCAAATGCACAAAGAAATGGAAAGTACTCTTTGGGTATGTCTTTGAATGCATTGTTAGGTAGTGGATGCGAACCAATACTGCTCATATTAAATTAGCTCTCTGAGTAATTCGTTAATCCGCGCCGCGCGCAGTGCGCTGGAAGGCCAGTCGCCTTCGATGCGTAGTTTGTCTTGGCCTTGTAGTTTGTAGTGTTTTTTGCTCTGAATCAGGCTGATGATTTTCATCGGCTCAACGACGGTGTTTTGCGCGAAATGCACGATGATGGCCGTATCGGCGGCATCAATTTTGCTAATCCCTAAAGGCTTGGCGAGCATCCGTAAGCGGTGGCAGTCGAGCAGTACCTTGGCAGGCTCTGGCAGTAAACCAAAACGATCGACGAGTTCTTGGTGAATGTCGTTGAGTTCGTCTTTTTCGTCGACGCTGGCAAGGCGTTTGTAGAGTGACAAGCGCTCGTTAATATCTGGGCAATATTCCTCTGGCAACAGCGCTGGCGAATGCAGGTTGATTTCTGTGGTAACGCCCAGTGGTTGTGACAGATCGGGTTCTTTGCCTGATTTAAGTGCTTTGACCGCTTCTTTGAGCATTTGTGAGTACAACGAGAAACCGATTTCCTGCATTTCACCCGACTGCGAATCGCCCAGCACTTCACCCGCACCACGGATTTCCAAGTCATGCATTGCTAGGTAGAAGCCGGAGCCGAGTTCTTCCATTTGTTGAATCGCTTCGAGGCGTTTTTTTGCGTCTTTAGTAATGCCTTCTAGGTCGGGAACGAGCAGGTAAGCGTAGGCCTGATGGTGCGATCGACCAACGCGGCCGCGCATTTGGTGTAACTGGGCGAGGCCGAATTTATCAGCGCGATTCATCAAGATGGTATTGGCGTTCGGGATGTCGATACCGTTTTCGATAATTGTCGAGCAGAGCAGTAAATTAAAGCGCTGCTGCGTAAAATCACGCATCACGTGTTCGAGTTCGCGGCCACGCATTTGGCCGTGCGCGACGCCGATGCGCGCTTCGGGCAAGAGTGCAGCGAGTTTTTCGCGCATGTTTTCGATCGTGTCGACTTCATTATGCAAGAAGAAAACTTGCCCGCCGCGCTTGAGTTCACGCAGTACGGCTTCGCGAATAATGCCGTCAGAGAACTTGGCAACAAAGGTTTTTACGGCAAGGCGTTTGTTCGGTGCAGTGGCTATTACCGAAAAGTCGCGTAGACCTTCCAGACTCATCGCCAAAGTACGTGGAATCGGCGTTGCTGTGAGCGTCAGTACGTCGACATTCGCGCGAAGTGCTTTGAGTTGCTCTTTTTGGCGCACACCAAAACGATGCTCTTCATCGATGATGACCAAACCGAGCTGTTTGAATACAACATCCGGCTGCACTAATTTGTGCGTGCCAATCACGATATCGACGCTACCATCTGCGAGACCTGCAATTGCTGCACTGGTTTCTTTGCCGGATCTAAAGCGCGATAATTCCGCAATTTTAATCGGCCAATCGGCAAAACGGTCGGCAAAGGTTTGGTAATGTTGTTCGGCTAATAGTGTGGTTGGCACCAGCACCGCGACTTGCTTGCCTCCGGCAACGGCTGCAAACGCGGCGCGCAGTGCGACTTCGGTTTTACCAAAGCCCACATCGCCGCAAACCAAACGATCCATCGGTTGTTTGATGCGCATATCGACCAAGACGGCTTCAATCGCACCAGCTTGGTCGGCGGTTTCTTCAAAGCCAAAGCCAGCGGCGAAGGCTTCGTAGTCGTGTGGATTCCACTCGAAGGCATGACCCTCGCGCGCTGCGCGGCGGGCGTACAAATTGAGTAACTCGGCGGCCGTATCACGAACTTGTTCGGCGGCTTTACGCTTGGTTTTTTCCCACGAACCAGAACCCAGCTTGTGCATCGGTGCAGTGTCGGATGCTCCGCCTGAGTAGCGCGAAATGACGTGCAATTGGCTTACGGGTACGTAGAGTTTGTCGTTGCCAGAATATTCAATCAGCAATAACTCAGTCGCGCCATCGCCCAAATCCATCGAGGTGAGGCCCATGTAGCGGCCAATACCGTGTGCTTCGTGGACGACGGGATCGCCGATTTTGAGCTCGGATAGATCGCGCAGCATGGCATCGGTATTGCTGCGTTTTTGTTGTTTTTTACCGCGACTTTGAATGACCGATGGGTATAAATCGGCTTCGGTGATAACTGCAATGGTAGCGCTACGCCATTCAAAACCTTTGAATAAGGGCGAAGCCAACAAAATAGCGTGTTCATTGCTGGCGAGTGCATCAGCCCATGTATCGAGTAAGGCTGGCTTTAAACCGTACTCGGCAAAAAACTGCGCCATCGTTTCACGGCGGCCCAAGCTTTCTGCGCTGAGAATGATTTTTCCACTGTATTGGGTGATGAAATCATTGAGGCGACGGATAGGGTTTTCGTTGCGTCGATCTACATCCAGCGCCGGCAATGGGTGAGTTAGGCTGGTTTCGCCTTGAATCAGATCAATGCGGCGATATTTTTTGATATTGGCAAAGAGCAGATCAGGTTCGACGAAAAGCTGGCGTGGTGGTAGTAGTGGTCGGTCTTTCTCGCCGTAGCTGAGTTTGTGTCGTTCGGCGATGTCTTGCCAGTATTGCCCTGCAGCGCTGAGTAGCTCTCCGTGTAAGACCAATACTGCTTCTTGCGGTAGGTAATCAAAAACAGTTGCTGTGCGTTCAAAAAACAAGGGCAGGTAATATTCAATCCCAGCGGGAATGACGCCATTGGAAATGTCTTTGTAGAGCCGAGCTTTCGAAGGGTCACCTTCAAATGCTTCGCGGAAATTTTGTCGGAATTTTTTTCTACCTTCTTCATCGGTCGGAAATTCACGCGCTGGCAGTAGGCGAATCTCTGGTACTGGGTACAGGCTGCGTTGTGTATCTACGTCAAAAGTGCGAATCGATTCAATTTCATTGTCGAATAAATCAATCCGAAACGGCAGTGTACTGCCCATCGGAAATAGGTCGATCAATCCGCCGCGGATTGAAAACTCGCCAGGTCCATACACTTGCGTAACGTGGCTGTAACCGGCAAAGGCCATATCAGCACGGAGTTTTTCTGCGTCGAATGGGTCGCCTTTTTTGATAAAAAAGGTGGTTGCGGTTAAAAATTCTACCGGCGGCAATATCCCCATCGCAGTTTGAAGTGGCACTATCAATACATCGACAGCATTCTGGCGAACTTGCCACAGTGTTGCGAGGCGTTCGCTGATTAAGTCAGAGTGCGGTGAAAAATGATCGTAAGGGAGGGTTTCCCAGTCGGGCAACTGTAGAACGGTCTTTTCGTGTAAGAAAAACCCGAGTTCATCTTTAAGTCGCGCAGCTTCCTGAGCATTGGCTGTAAAAATCACCAAGGGGCGTGCAGCTTGCGCATAACTGGCTAACAGCATCGCATCGGCAGAACCGTGCGGTTGTGCAATTTGCAGACGTTCGTTAGCGCGAGGAAGTTCGGGTAGCGACATAAGATGAGGGCGCATGTAAAGGCTGGGTAATGGGAGATTATACCAGCCCTGGCGCCTACTCTATATGGCAAAACGGCTGATTGTCGATCAGCCGTTGGGTGTTTTAAGGGAGTGCAACGCTTTCGTCGCGCTGGGTCGCCCATGTTTTACGTAGGCTCCAGGTTTTTATATCGTCGCTGAGCTCAACGTGCCAGTTGCCCGCTTGCAATGGCTGTTTTAGGCTGCCTGTATACATTCCGGCTGTTGGGTTGCTTAGCGTAATTTCTTGGTCCAAACCATTCATGGTTGGGTGAACGATTTTCAGCTTGATGGGGCCAAGTTCTTTTTTGTTGAACAAAATGCGAATGGATTGCTGATTGTCGCCCAAAATCACTTGCGCTGTAATGCCTTTTGCCAACGCTGCTTTTTCTAACTGCAGGCGTTGGTTGATGTTGTTGCCTTCTTTGTAGTAATTGTCGCTCACCAGGCTGTCTTTTGAGGTGGCCGCCAAATACAACATATGCATTCCACCTAAAATGGCGAGCACTGGAAAGGTAATTAGCAGCCAAACATGAGGGTGCTTGTACCAAGGTTTTTCTTCGTGCGGTGTACTCATATTATTTTCCAATAAAGGTGGCTTTTTCTGTTACGGTTTGTGTTGGATCGTCTTTGGCCGTCACGGTAAATTTAATTTCATGACTACCTGCTTTGGCGTGTTCGGGCGGCACTTGTAATCTGATCGAGATATTGTCAATCGCAGTAGAGGCCAGTTCGATTGAATCTTTGCCAATAAGTTTCATTTGCGGCAAACCTTCGGCTTGAATCAGGTAGGCGTGGCTGCGTTCGCTGGCGTTTTGAATGATGAGACGGTAGGTGTTTTCCAGTTTGCCATCATCGACTTCACGAACTAGAGAGATGCGATCACGCTCGATATTGAGTTTAATCGGCTGCCTCATCATCAATGAGGTAATGGTCACTGCCAGCACAATACTAATCACCACCGCATACATCAATACACGAGGGCGTTTGATTTTTTTGATGATGTCGCTTTCGGGGTATTTGTGTTCAAGCGCATTTTCAGTGGTATAGCGCACTAAGCCGCGTGGGTAATTCATCTTGTCCATGATTTCATCACAGGCATCAATACAGGCGGCGCAGCCTATGCATTCATATTGCAGTCCATCACGAATGTCGATGCCGACAGGGCAGACTTGTACACACATAGTGCAATCAATGCAGTCGCCCAAACCATCAGCCTTGTAATCGCTGCCTTTTTTGCGGCTACCACGATTTTCGCCACGTTCTTGGTCGTAGCTAATGATTAAGGTGTCGGCATCAAACATGGCGCTTTGAAAGCGGGCATACGGGCACATGTATTTACACACTTGCTCACGCATCCAGCCAGCGTTGCCATAGGTGGCAAAGCCGTAAAATAAAATCCAGAATATTTCGTATCCGGAGAGGGCGAAAATAATTAGATTGCTCCATAGCTCACGAATCGGCGTGAAATATCCGACAAAGGTGAAGCCAGTCCAGAGTGCAAAAAGCACCCAGAGTGTGTGTTTGGTGGTTTTGAGTTGTAGTTTTTTGGCGCTCAATGGCCCGTTATCAAGTTTAATTCGCGCGCCACGATCGCCTTCAACCCATTTTTCTATCCAAAGAAAAATTTGGGTATAAACGGTCTGCGGACAGGCGTAGCCACACCAAAGGCGACCACCAATCGTGGTCCAAGCAAAAAGACCAAACGCAGAAAGGAGGAGTAGGGCGGTGAGGTAAATAAAATCTTGCGGCAGGAATACGAGACCCAGAATGTAAAATTTCCGGTTTGCTAAATCAAACAACAGTGCTTGGCGTTCATTGATTTCTAGCCATGGCATGCAGTAAAAAAACAATTGGGTCGCGATGACGAAAAAAATGCGCCAATTATTCCAAAAGCCAGTGACCCAGCGCGGGTAGATTTTTTTATGCGCTGAATACAGCATGACTTCTTCGAGTTCACCGTCATCTTTAACGTTGATGACGTTGATAGGAATGTCTTTTAGCTTTTTGCTCATAATGACCCCTTTGCAAAAACGATGATGAAAGTCTTGTGACTTTAAGCATGGTTCTTTGGCGAATGAAAAACGGGCGGAAAATCCGCCCGCGAGTATTTTAAAACTAAATCTTATTTTTGCTCTTGGCGTAGGCTAAAGACATAAGCAGCAAGCAAATGTACTTTTCCATCACCAAGAAACTCTTTCCAAGCGGGCATCACATTGTCACGACCATTAATAATGGTTTCTGAAATGACGGCTTCTGATCCGCTGCCATACAACCAAATATTATCAGTTAAGTTTGGTGCGCCAATATCTTTGTTGCCTTTGCCATCCGTGCCATGACAGGCTATGCACACTTGAGCAAATGTTGCTGCGCCGCGCTCAGCACGCACATTGTTATGTGCTGGGTTGCCTGATAGTTTCATTACGTAGTTTGCAACGTCACGAACTTTCTCGTCGCCAAAGGCTGCGCCAAAGGCTGGCATTTGCCCGTGGCGACCTACATTAAGCGTCTCCTTGATTTTTTCTGGAGTGCCACCGTAAAGCCAGTCGCCGTCCGTCAAATTCGGGAAGCCTTTCGCACCGCGTGCATCAGAGCCGTGGCACTGAACGCAGTAAGTTTGAAATAGGTTTTTACCCATTGCAATCGCTTCTGGCGATTTTGCAACTTCAGGAATTGGCATTGCCATGTATGAAGCGTACAAAACATCAGTTTTTTGGTCGGACTTTGCGACTTCAGCTTTGTATTGACCTACTGCACTCCAGTTTTTAAGGTTACCAAAGGCAACCAAGCCTGGGTATAGAGCTAAATAACCCAAAGCAAAGACGATAGTCAAAATAAACATCCCAACCCACCAGCCTGGTAGTGGGTTGTTATATTCTTCCAAGTCGCCATCCCAAACGTGGCCTGTAACTTGTGCCTTTTCGCCTTTTTTGAGCTTCACTTTCATTTGCGTGGCAAGAATGTAGGCGCAATAAAAAATACCGCCTAACGATACTGCTGCAATGAAGTAGCCCCAAAAACTACTTGAAAAATCATCCATTTTACTCTCCGAACGCTTTAGGTCTGCTTGTTTGACGGCGGCAAATCGTCGTCTAAGAACACTCGCTGTGCTTCTTCGTCAAAAGCGGCTTTATTTCGTTTGCTGAAGGCCCAAAAGCAAATTCCCACGAACAAAACAAAACCAGCAACGGTGACGATGATTCGTACTTCGTTCTGCAGATCCATCGTGTTTACCTTTTGTTTTTCAGAACAAGACCTAAACCTTGTAGGTAGGCAATGAGGGCATCCATTTCTGTTTTGCCTTCCACTGCTTTGGCCGCATTTGCGATGTCTGCATCTGTGTACGGATCACCCAGTTGACGTAGTGCTGTCATTTTCTTTGGCATCATTTCCGCATCAACAGGGCGCGCTGCCAAGAAGGCGAACGCGGGCATGTTTGACTCAGGGACGACATCACGTGGGTTCATCAAATGAGTGCGGTGCCATTCGTCAGAGTAACGTCCGCCAACACGAGCCAGGTCAGGACCAGTACGTTTCGAGCCCCATTGGAATGGGCGGTCATAAACCGATTCTCCGGCGACAGAGAAGTGGCCATAACGCTCAGTTTCAGAGCGGAAAGGACGAATCATCTGTGAGTGGCATGCATAACAGCCTTCACGGATGTAAATGTCACGGCCCGCTAGCTGGAGTGAGCTGTATGGCTTTACCCCATCAATCGGTTTAGTTACGGATTTACTGAACATCAACGGTAAGATTTCTACAAACATCGCAATACTGAGCGTAAACAAAGTCAGGATGATCAGGTAGAAAACATTTTCTTCAACTAATTTTTGCAGCTTATTCATGTTATTTTTCCTTCCGCGATCAGGCGTGCGCTGCAACGGCTGGGATCTTCGCATCGACGGCTTTGCCGATCGATACGGTACGCAGAACGTTGTAAAGCATTAAGAACATGCCTGATAAGAAGCAAGCACCGCCCAAGAAACGGATGAAGTAGTACGGATAGGTCGCTTTAACTGACTCAATAAAGGCGTAAGTCAAAGTACCATCGGCATTCACAGCGCTCCACATTAGACCTTGGGTCACACCGGCAATCCACATAGAAGCGATATAAAGCACAGTACCTAAAGTGGCCATCCAGAAATGAACTTCAATCAGTTTGACTGAGTACATTTGTTCGCGATTAAACAAACGTGGGATCAGGTAGTAGATCGCACCGATGGTAATCATCGCAACCCAGCCTAAAGCACCTGAGTGAACGTGACCCACAGTCCAATCTGTGTAATGGCTTAGCGCATTCACTGATTTGATGGCCATCATCGGGCCTTCAAAGGTCGACATGCCATAGAAAGACAGGGCCGTCACCAAGAACTTCAAGATTGGATCGGTACGCAATTTATGCCACGCGCCAGACAAAGTCATAATCCCGTTGATCATACCGCCCCAGCTTGGTGCCAGTAGAATCAAAGAGAACACCATACCTAAGGATTGAGTCCAGTCAGGTAGGGCGGTGTAGTGCAAGTGATGCGGACCTGCCCACATATATGTGAAAGCAAGTGCCCAGAAATGCACAACAGAAAGGCGATATGAGTAAACAGGGCGACCTGCTTGCTTAGGAACGAAGTAATACATCATGCCCAAGAATCCAGCCGTCAAGAAGAAGCCGACTGCATTGTGGCCGTACCACCATTGCACCATGGCATCTACAGCGCCAGAGTAAATTGAATACGATTGCATAGTGCCCAAGATTGGTAGTGCCATGCTATTTACAATGTGCAGTAGGGCAACAGCAAGAATAAACGCACCATAGAACCAGTTGGCTACGTAGATGTGTTTTACTTTACGCTTGGCGATCGTACCAAAAAACACGATGGCGTAACAAACCCACACTACAGTAATCAATAGATCAATCGGCCAGGCCAATTCAGCATATTCTTTGCCTTGGGTGTAACCCAGTGGCAATGTAATTGCTGCCAGAACGATAACCAGTTGCCAACCCCAGAAGTGGAAGGCGGCGAGTTTGTCGCTGATAAGACGTACATTACAGGTACGTTGAACTACATAGTACGACGTTGCGAATAGGCCACATCCACCAAATGCAAAAATGACTGCATTCGTATGAAGGGGGCGTAAACGGCCAAAATGAAAATACTGGCCGACATTGAGTTCTGGCCAGAACATTTGAGCGGCGATGATCACGCCGACTAACATTCCGACAATACCCCAAACGACCGTCATGATGGCAAACTGCCGAACCACTTTGTAATTGTATGTGGCTTGGTTTTCCATTAGAGCGCTCCGAATGATCTCCAACTGCTTGGAATTGAGTTAAAAACTTTTTTATTTATTACGATTAGCCTGTTTTGGTCTTTGCCAAATTTTTTAGCAACCTGAGTAGGTATAGATTCTACAAAAAAGTGAGACTGACACATACTGGACTATACGCAACTAAGTATCTTGCACACTTGATTTGAATCAAGTGTGCATAATTACAAACGGTATGATTTTACCTTGTTGGGCGGCATTCAGTCAGGAAATTTTTGCTTTTCTTCGTGCAAGTGATGTTCTTTTAGTTCGCTCTTGTCATCGTCATGCAAAATTCGCCAGCTAGGGCCTTCTAAATCATCCAGTTGGCCACTGCGGATGGTCCACCAAAAGACAAAACCAATCACAAAGGCAATAACAATCGATAGGGGGATGAGTAGGTAGAGGCTTTCCAATTTATTGGCTCTTTTTCTTAGGTATGGAGACAAGACGAAGCGCATTGAGTACTACGAGCAGAGAACTCATCGCCATACCAATACTTGCGAGCCACGGCGTAACAAACCCTGCGGCAGCCAAAGGCAGCGCAGCAATATTGTAGAGTAGTGCCCACAATAAGTTTTGCTTGATAATGCGCTGTGTTTTTTTTGCCAGCTTAAACGCGGCTGGTAAACAGGCCAAATTGTTGTTTAGCAAAATCATATCGCCCGCAGCATGCGCAATATCAACACCAGCGCCCATGGCAATCGAGACATTGGCCAGGGCGAGTACTGGTGCATCATTGACACCGTCTCCGATCATCAGTACCACTTTTCCACTGTCTTGCAGTGTTTGAATGTACGCCACTTTAGCTTCGGGTGTCGCATGAGCGCGGACATTGCTGATGCTGAGTTGACTGGCAATGTGATTGACTGGGTGGAGTTGATCGCCCGATACTAAATGCACATTAAATCCAGACTGATGCAGTTTGTGAACCAGCTCTGCTGCGTCAGGGCGTAAAGTATCTGCCAGCACAAAGGCAGTAAGCCATGTATCTCCATCTGATAAAGCAATTATAGAGCCTTCAGTCGTATACTGCGTTAAAGTATATGGTATGGGTTGGTTCAATAAATCACTAATAAACTGCAAAGAGCCTATCCAGTATTGCTGATTATCGATACGGCCAGAAATCCCGCCTTGGGCGTGTTTTTGGATATCCGTTGCTGCTGAATTGTCGGATTGCTTGTTCTGAGCGGCAAAGGCTTTTGCGATTGGGTGTTCAGATTGAGATTCTAAAGCTTGCGCAATAGTTAATGCGGGCTCTGCTTCCATGGCGAGCGGAACGGTGCGAACGATACGAGGTTCGCCATGAGTGAGCGTTCCCGTCTTATCTAAAACGATGTCAGTGACTTTGGCGAGCGTTTCTAAGAGATTGGCTCTTGTTACTAATAAACCGAGTTGCGCTAAACGGCCTGTAGCCGCAGTCAAGGCCGTTGGGGTCGCGAGCGATAAAGCACAAGGGCATGAAATAACCAGTAGCGCGACGGTAATGGGGAGCGCGTGAAGTGGGTCGTGCAGATGCCAGTACCAATAGGTGAGGGCGGCTGCGATGAGTAAACCAAAAACAAACCAACCCGATATCCGATCCGCAATCGCCGCTAAGCGAGGTTTTTGTTCTAGCGCTTGATCCAAAATTCGAACCATGCCCGCAATACGGGTATCTGCTCCTGTCAGCTTGACCTCTACGGTGAGTGGAGACAATAAATTCGACGTACCAGCGGTCACGTTTGAGCCAGATACTTTGCGTACGGGGAGCGATTCGCCCGTTAACATCGCCTCATTGACTTCGCTTTGACCATCCAGCACCAAGCCATCGATAGGAATAATTTCACCGGCTTTGACCACAATCCGATCACCGACTTTGAGTCGAGCAACGGCGGTTTCATGTAGCGTTTGATCGCTATGTAGTTGGTGGGCAAATGTGGGGACGAGTTTGACGAGTTTTTCTGCAGCGGCGCCAGCATTACGCCTCGCTTTGAGCTCTAAGTAGCGCCCGCTTAATAGCAGAAATACAAACATCGAAACCGAATCAAAGTAGATTTCACCGTTATTCGCTATTAAGGCATACACGCTAGCAAAAAATGCGATTAAAACACCCAAACTAACCGGCAAATCCATCCCCGCGCGGCCATGTTTTAAATCTCGCCAGCTATTGGTGTAAAAAGGCCAGCAAGAATAAAGCACGACGGGGAGGGTGAGTAAGGCACTACCCCAGTGCATCATTGTCAGCCAAAGGTCTTCAATTTCGCCGTCGGCTGATAAATAAATCGGTACAACGAACATCATGACCTGCATCATCGACAGGCCAGCAACCCAGAGTCTAAATAGTGCTGATTTTCTTTGTTTTTGCCAGTTCACTTCATCTCTGGCGTGGTCGTACGGGAGTGCGCGATAGCCGATTGCTGCGATATGCTCCAAAATCGTGGATAAATGAATTTGGCTGTCATCCCAGCGAATACGGGCTCGATATGTTGAGTAGTTGATCGATACCGATTGCACGCCTTGTAGTTGGGCGATGTGTTGCTCATTCAGCCAAATACAGGCAGCGCAGCTGATTCCTTCTAATATTAAAGCCGCTTCTTTGCTCTGCTCGCCAGTTTGGTGAACGAAATCAGCTTGAAGTTGCTTGTCGTCGTACAAAGAAAGTTGCTCGCGAAGCTCTGTGGGTAGTGGTTCTTTGCGGTCGGCAGGTTTTTCACGCTGGGCATAATACTGATCTAAACCACTGCTAATAATGGTTTCTGCTACGGATTTGCAGCCAGCACAACAAACTGCATGATCTGCATTGCGGTAGCGAATATGCAATTCATTATCAGATGGGCAGGGCTCGGCGCAGTGAAAGCAAGAACTTGTATCAATCTTCATCTGCTCATTTTATCGAAAACCATCGTTGCTTGGGAAAGCTTTTTTTGCTCAGCGCTGAGTACATTTTAAATGGGTGCACCTGTTGAAGCGTGCGGGGTTTAGTGAAATAGTGGGGCGGAAATACTAAAACCTGACAGATCACCCCTATATAAGCTGCTGTATTTGATTTGAATGTTATTTCTTACTCTAGGCATCCGTGTGATGAAGCAGTACAGTGGCATCATATTTCAAAATAAATTTAGGTTTTGCCATGCTGTACGGCTTATCAATTATTTTTCTTGCCCTTGTTAGTGGCGAACTTCTACGGCAATTATTTAATTTGCCTATCCCGAGTGTGGTTTTAGGTATGCTGCTACTCACCCTGTGGTGCGTAGTGCGTGGCAGGGCTGAGTCAAAAATTGCGTTGGCATCCGAAGGTTTGTTGCGGTATTTGGGGGTGTTATTTGTCCCGGCTGGGGTAGGTTTGATTGAGCTAGGTGATCGACTAGAAGCGCAAGGCATTGCGATGATGGTGACGATTATGCTGTCCACCCTTGTAACATTGCTGGTCACAGCTTGGGTGTTGAACTTTCTCTTGTTGCGTCGGCAGAAAAAGCAGCCGGAGTCTTCCGTATGAACTTTTCAATCGATTTGGCGCAGTTTCCTGCAACGTGGATTGCGGTAACGGGCTTGGCGTATTTACTAGCTAATAAAATCTATAAACAAGCCAACTGCTTTCCTTTGCTTAATCCTGTTTTGATTTCAGTATTGCTCATCATCGGCATCTTACAGCTCACACATACGCCCTATGATGTGTACTTTCATGGCGCTCAGCCTATTCATTTATTGCTTGGGCCCGCCACGGTTGCATTGGCGATTCCCTTGTATTCGAATTTAGCCAAAATGAAGGCTTATTTTTGGCCTCTTTTGATCGCTTTGGGGGTTGGGTCGCTGGTGGGTATGGTTTCGGTGTTGATCATTGGGTCAGCTTTGGGGCTTGATTGGCAGACAGTCTTGTCGTTTGTCCCGAAGTCGTGCACAACACCGATTGCCATGGCCTTGGCGCAAGAGCACGGCGGTTTACCATCGTTGACTGCCAATGCGGTCATTATTGCGGGCGTGGGTGGTGCGGCTTTAGCTGTTCCGCTTTATCAATGGTTTAATATCAAACACGAAGTGGCGCAAGGTTTTGCTTTAGGGCTCGCTTCGCACGGTGTGGGTACGGCACGCGCTTTTCAAATCTCGGATACCGCCGGTGCTTTTTCAGGTTTGGCGATGGGGTTTAATGGGGTTGTTACTGCACTCTTACTGCCGCTAGTGCTGAGTATTTGGCTGTATTTTTAGGTGTATGGCTGTCAAAGCCTTGTTTAGTATTGCTTTTAGAGTGATACATCAATTTGTAGTTTAATTTGGGTTTCGCAGATGTCAGGCTTTAGCTTCTATCGACAGACTTTTTTGGATTTGGCTATTTGGTTGCCCCTGGCGGTACTAATTGGAATGTTAGGCGGACTTGCTTCCGCCGTTTTGTTGGTGTCGCTTGATTGGGCTACTGTCACGCGCGTGGCCAATCCATCGCTGATTTGGTTTTTACCATTCGCTGGATTTGGTGTGGGCTGGCTGTATCACCGCTTTGGGCGCGGCATCGAATCGGGTAGTAATTTACTGATTGATGAAGTGCATAATCCCAAAGCGGTTATCCCTTTGCGGATGGCGCCTTTGGTGTTGGCAGGTACTGTGCTGTCGCATTTGTTTGGTGCATCGGTCGGACGTGAAGGTACTGCGGTGCAAATGTCTGGTACTTTGGCCGATCGCGTTGCGCTCTTGACTCGGCGTGGTCCAGAAGGGCGACGCGCCATTTTGATGGCTGGAATGAGTGCTGGCTTTGCGGGTGTATTTGGTACCCCGCTGGCCGGAGCTGTATTTGGCTTGGAGGTCTTGGCTCTTGGTAAGATGCGCAATAATGCCTTATTCCCATGTTTAATCGCTAGCTTGACGAGTGACTGGGTGGTTCGTGCTTTGGGTGTGCATCACACCCACTATGTCATTTCATCCATCCCCACGGTGACGCTCAAGGGTATCGTTGCTGTTTTAGTTGCCGGTATTGTCTTTGGTTTGGTCGGTAAGTTTTTTGCTGAAACTACCCATTGGTTTGCACATCAATTTAAAAAAATTAGTTATCCACCTTTGCGGCCATTTGTGGGTGGCTTGGTACTTTCAATCTTGGTTTATACCACGGGTGCATATCGATATATAGGTTTAGGGGTTCCAAGTATTATTGAATCATTTTCTCAACCATTATCATTGTTTGACGCACCATTAAAGTTTCTATTTACGACATTCTCTTTGGGGGCAGGATTTAAAGGTGGTGAAGTAACTCCTTTATTTTATATTGGATCAACTTTGGGTAATGCATTGGCGCCCATATTAGATATGCCATATCCATTATTGGCGGGCTTAGGTTTTGTTGCCGTATTTGCTGGCGCTGCCAATACGCCACTGGCATGTACATTTATGGCTGTTGAACTATTTGGTGCGGCAATTGCCCCATATGCATTATTAGCTTGTGTTGTTGCTTACTTGTTCTCTGGGCATAGTAGTATTTATATTGCGCAGCGCTTAGGCTCTGGAAAAGGGCGCCTCATTAGTGATGAGGAATCAGCTACACGATTATCAGATATGAAATAAAGAATCAGTTTTGGAGTTTTTAGTATGAATCGATTAGTTTTAGAAGGAGCGACTTATTTACAATTCTGCGTTGGCTTCCTTTCTTTGCTGGCTTATCTCCCACAATGGAAATTGATGTATGCCTCTAAATCCAGCAGCAATGTCTCTCTGGGGTCTTGGGCAATTTGGAGTGTTTCATCGCTGATTGCGACTTTCTATGCTTTGGTTCAAGTTTTGGCGAACGGGCGCGGTTGGGCTTTAGTGTTTTCAGCGAGCTCGAATTTGGTGTTTGTCATCATTACACTGTGTTTGATTGCCAAATATCGAGCGCCGAAAACATCGGCACCCTTTGTAATGAGCTAGCCTTTTTCTGATCGCCAGTTGAGTTTGCTATGTAGTTTGACCACGTCGCCAATGATAATCAGTGCTGGCGGTTTGATATGGCTCTCTGTAATGAGTTGAGCGAGTTGCCCAAGCTCACCGGTCACGACACGTTGTTGATTTGTTGTGGCTCGCTCAATGACTGCAATCGGGGTATGACTGGCTCTGCCATGATGGATAAGTTGCTCAGCGATATACCCAGATTGTGCTACGCCCATATAGACCACCACAGTTTCGGATGGGTTAACCAGGCGAGGCCAGTCGAGATCGGTTTCTCCTGCGCGACGGTGACCAGTCACGAAAGTAACTGATTGCGCATAATCGCGGTGCGTTAGCGGAATACCTGCATAACACGATGCGCCTGCAGCAGAAGTAATCCCTGGTACCACTTCAAAAGCAATGCCGTGCTCGGCAAGCTCTTCGATTTCTTCGCCGCCACGACCAAAAATAAACGGATCGCCACCTTTTAAGCGCAGTACTTTTTTGCCCTCTAAAGCAAGGCGCACTAAAAGTTGATTAATTTCTTCTTGCGGTAGCGCGTGATTATTTGATTTTTTGCCGACATAAATACGCTCCGCATCGCGGCGAACCATTTCCATGATGTCGTCCGACACTAAATTATCGTACAGCACCACATCGGCCTGTTGCATCAGGCGTAGAGCGCGAAAGGTGAGTAAATCTGGATTTCCGGGGCCGCTGCCGACTAAGTATACAGCGCCTAAGTTTTCGCTCTGCAAGGCACGATTTTCGATGGCGAAAATCAATTGCTCACGCGCTTCGTTTACTTGCCCAGAAAAAACTTGGTCGGGAATTGGGCCTGCTAGTACGTTTTCCCAAAAGTCACGGCGGCTTGCGGTGTCGGGCATTTTTTCTTTGCACAAATCACGTAGCTCACTACCTAATTTTGCTAAGTCACCCCACCCATGCGGGATGAGCGCTTCGAGCTGCGCGCGCAAATGACGCGCCAGTACCGGAACACCACCGCCAGTGGAAATGGCAATTGTCAGCGGGGCACGGTCAACAATCGCTGGCGTGATAAATCGGCTGTGCGCAGGGTCATCGACGGAGTTGACTAAAATCCCGGCAGCTTCGCAAGCTGTAAACACAGCTTGGTTGACGCTTGGGTGGTCGGTTGCGGCAATCACAAGGCGTTGGCCTGCAATTTGCGCGAGTGAAAATTCTGCAGGTTGCCAGCGCACTTCACCTGATTTGACTAGGCCTAGCATTTCATCACAAAGTTCAGGCGCCACCACAGTTACGTCGGCCCCGGCAGAGCGTAAAAGGCGTAGTTTACGAACAGCAATTTCGCCGCCACCGACAATCATGCAGGCTTGTTGTTTTAGATTTAAAAAAAGAGGGAAGTAATCCATGAGCAAAACTCGTGCCGAGACGCAGTAAAGCCATATTGTCGCGCTTTATTGCAAATTGGGCTGCACTTTTTTCAAGAAATTAGTAAGAGTTGATGATTCTCAGTGTCTAAAGTGCGATTTCTGTGCCATTCTAAAAGCCGGAAATTGAGTTTGCTGACTTGGAGTTATTAGATATGAAAATGCTTGCTGCCGTACTCTCTGTAGGTCTTTTAATTAATGCAAGTGCATTTGCTGCGCCTGTTGACGATTTATTGAAGTCTAAAAATTGTATGGCCTGTCATGCGGTCGACAAAAAGATTGTCGGCCCGTCTTACAAAGATGTTGCTGCAAAGTACAAAGGCAATAAAGATGCCGTGACTTTGCTGGCGACTAAAATTCAAAAGGGCGGTTCAGGTGTTTGGGGGGCCGTGCCGATGCCACCGAATGCGGTGACTGCCGCTGAAGCTAAAATGCTTGCAGCATGGGTAATGATCCAGAAGTAATACTGTAAGCCTAAAAGAACTAAACCGTAAAGTGCGCAACTTTACGGTTTTTTTATGTTCCAATGAAAGAAGGTCGGATCACGAACGACTAATGAAGTACTTTAGGAGAATGATATGTTGATCCGCCAACCAAGTGATATTTTGCCGTCTGAAATCACGCCCAAATCAGTGTTTTTAAATCGCCGTGAGTTTATGGCCGCTTCCGCTGGAGCCTTGTTACTGGCCAGTGAAGCCTCGGCTTCGCTAAAAGGTGTGCCCAGTAGGTTTTCGACCAAGGACACGCCCAGCAGCCTGAAAGAAATCACTACGTACAACAATTATTATGAGTTTGGGACAGACAAATCTGATCCTGCCGAAAATGCCGGCAAATTCAAAACCAAACCATGGCAAATTGTGGTCGAAGGCGAGGCTGGCAAGCCTCGGACCTATAGCCTGGACGACTTACTCAAAGTTGCCGCGCTAGAGGAGCGTATCTATCGCCTGCGCTGCGTAGAAGGCTGGTCGATGGTGATTCCTTGGGTGGGCATTCCGCTGGCGAGTTTACTCAAACAAGTCGAGCCTAATTCCAGAGCAAAGTTTGTTTCATTTGAAACTTTGAAAGACCCAAAACAAATGCCTGGGCAACTAAGCCGTGTTTTGGATTGGCCATACCGCGAGGGTTTGCGTATCGATGAAGCAATGCATCCTCTAACAATCTTGGCGGTGGGTTTGTATGGCGAAGTATTGCCCAATCAAAATGGCGCGCCTGTGCGCTTAGTTGTGCCTTGGAAGTACGGTTTCAAAAGCATCAAAGCCGTGGTTAAGATCCGCTTGCAAGAATCACAGCCTGCCACGAGTTGGAATTTAACCGCGCCATCAGAGTATGGTTTTTATTCCAATGTAAATCCTGCTGTTGATCATCCGCGATGGAGTCAGGCAAAAGAGCGACGAATTGGTGAAATCTTAAAGCGCGCGACGCTGCCTTTTAATGGATACGCTGATCAGGTGGCCAGTTTGTACGCAGGTATGGATTTAAGAAAAAACTTTTAATTAGGTATATTGATGCAGGTTAATAACAGCAATGAGCAGGTTAAGATACATCTGGGTGGTAAGTCGATAGTTGGACAATGGGCGATCAAATTACTTAAGCCGCTGGTTTTTATCGTTTGTTTGTTACCTTTGCTACGAGCAGCTTTGTTATTTTCTGATTCCGTTAATCCGATTGAATTTATCACTCGATCATCAGGAACTTGGGCATTGGTTGGCTTGTTGGTAACTTTGAGCATTACACCACTCAGACAAATCACCGGTTGGAGCAGATTAATTCAACTGCGGCGAATGCTGGGCTTGTTCGCGTTTTTTTATGCGGTTTTGCATTTTGTGACGTACATTTGGCTGGATCAGTTTTTTGATCTAAACGCGATTGTGAACGACATCGTCAAGCGCCCCTTTATTACTGTGGGATTCGCGGCGTTTTTATTGCTGATGCCATTAGCCATAACCTCAACAAATGGCTGGATGAGACGATTAAAGCGAAATTGGGGGCGTTTACATCGCCTGATCTACCTGATTGCACCACTCGCGGTAATTCACTATCTGTGGTTGGTCAAAAAAGATTTAACTCAACCGATTATCTATGCTGTTGTTTTGGCTGTTTTGTTGGCTTGGCGGCTGTGGCGTAGAAAAACAAACTAAATTGCTTTAGTGTTTAGGCGGTAAAAATTGGGTTTGCTGCCCGTATTCATTAATGGCTTCGTGGGTGCTTTTCATTTCAGTTAAAAGCTCAGTTAATTGCTCATTTCTAAAAGAACCCTCTGCGATTTCGATTTGTTCGAGTAGCTGAGCAATTCGGTCGGCACCAATTTGCAATGCAATCCCTTTGCCGCTGTGAGCAAGTCGACAGCAGTCTGTTGTGTCTTTGGTATAGGATAGTTGCTGTAAAATCTCATCGATTCGTGTTAACCCTTTCTGGCTGAGTACCGCAAATCGCTCGACGCTAAATCCCAAGCGATTTGGCGCTTCTGGGTTAAAGTATTGCGAGATTTCAAATTCATCGCTTGCGTCTTTGTCGTGGGTAATGGCTTTGTAGCTGGTATCCACTGATTGGCTGATGTGGGCAACACTGTCGAGTAATTCATGCTGTGTAAATGGTTTTCCGAGCCAGCCATTCAATCCAATCCGTTTAATTTCTTCGCTACTTGGTTGCAAACCGGCACTCACCATCAGAGAGGGTAAGAAGTAACCTTGCAGCCGCATCGCTTCAATCGTAGCAATCCCATCCAACTCAGGCATGTTGCGGTCAATGACGAGCGTATTGATTTGTGGGTATTTTGCTAATACTTCGAGTGCTTTTTTGCCGTTTTCGGCTTCAAATACGGTCGCGTTTGCATTGTTTAGAATTTGCCGCATGAGTTCGCGGTTTACATCTTGGTCTTCAACTAAGAGGATAACCAAACCGTCGAGTTGAGATTGGATTGTAGGGGCGATTGTCGGAAGTTCTGCAATGGTTGCTAAGGCGCTGGCGGTGAAAGTACTGCCGGCATAAATTTGACTCACAAAGCTGAGGTTGCCCCCCATTTTTTGAGCGAATTCTTTACTCAGTGCTAAGCCTAGACCGGTGCCGCCCTTGAAAATGCCACTTTGTGTTTGTTCAAACGGGCTAAATACTAATGGGGATTCAGACGGGCTAATCCCCAAACCTTGATCGCTTACCGTGGCAATGAGTTCAATTTGTTGGTTTTGGCGTGGCTTCCACGATAAGGCGCAGTGAACCTCGCCTGCGTCTGAAAATTTAATCGCATTGGATAATAAATTGAGTACGATTTGTCGCCATTTGACGGTGTCTAAAGTGGCTCCTGCTGGTAAGTCGCTATCGGCGGTAATGGTGAGGTTGAGCCCTTTTTTCTCGGCAAGTGGGACAAACATGCCGTTGAGCTCGTTGATGAATAAGCGCGTATCCAGCAAGCTTTCATTCAGAATGAAATGACCCGCTTCAATTTTACTCATGTCTAACACATTGCCTAGCAGTGTTTGTAGGTGGTTGCTAGCGTGGATAATGTGTTCTAGGTATTTTTGCTCAATTTTAGGTTGATGATCCATTTTTTTGATCAATTCTGCGTAACCCAAAATAGTGGTCAGTGGTGTACGCATTTCATGGCTAATTGAGGCTAGAAATTGACTTTTTGCTTGGTTGGCAGATTGGGCTTTTTGTTCTGCTTCTTTAAGTTTTATTAGCGTTTTTTGATTTCGCCACAATGTACGTAAAGTCACAAAAGAAAAGATCAGCATGGCACCCAATAGAACCACATTTAATACTGTTCGTTCTTTGAGTAAAACAAGGACGTTGGCTTTTTTTTCGTCCAATATTTGCATGTGACGATTGTCTAAAGCATTCACCACTTGGCGTAGGTGTGGAGACATACGGTCTGCAGATTGCAAGATCGGTTCGACTAACTCAGGTGTAATGTTCTTGATTTTAGGGGATGTTGCATCAAGCCATCGAACAATTGGTGGTAGGTGCTTTTCGACTTGCGGGTTGTTGCGACTTAAAGTGGGGAAGGCATCAGATTTGTAGTCGTAAATACGGTCGGAAAATACTTTATATGTGGCTTGAACCTTGGCTTGATTCTCGGTGCTGGGCTGTTCTTGGTAGTCTTGCATTGAGCGTTCGAAAAAGCTGAATTCTTTATTGGCTGAGCGTGCGGCTTTGAGTTTTTCTAGCTGCTCTGGTGTGTTGAATTCTTTGAGGATGCCTTGAGCTTTTAGTTCATAACTCAAAATTAAGGCAAATGCGGCAATCAAAATGGCCACGGTCGCAATGCAAAGGGTGCGGTATTTTAGGTTGTACAAAATCTAAGGCCAATCGCAGCAATATGAAGTTTTGTATTTTATGCTGTTTGCACAAATCTTTGCACTACCTTACGTTCAATGACTTAAGTTTGTTGCTTGAATGGTATTAAGTTGACTTAGACTTTGAGTAGACTTTCTCTGCCGGGTAGCCAGCGGTCTAGATGAGCTTGTGCAAGCTGTGGCTGCTTCTGCAAAATGGCCTCTGCTGTCTCTCTGGCAAATTCGAGCAGGTCAGCGTCGTTTTCAATATCAGCAAAGCGCAGCATCGGCACCCCCGATTGCTTTACGCCCGCCAAGTCGCCTGGGCCACGGATGTGCAGATCTTGCCTTGCGATTTCAAAGCCATCGGTATTTTCGTAAATGACTTTTAAGCGCGCTTTGGCAGTTTCACCCAGTGGTGTGGTGTAGAGCAAAATACATAAGCTCGCATGCGCGCCACGACCAACACGGCCACGCAATTGATGTAGTTGGGATAGCCCCATGCGCTCGGCGTGCTCAATCATCATTAAACTGGCATTGGGTACATCAACGCCGACTTCAATCACGGTGGTGGCAATCAGTACTTGAATTTCATTGCGCTGAAATGCCGCCATTGTTGCGGCTTTTTCTTCAGGTTTCATGCGTCCATGAAGTAGGCCGACCGCGATGCCTTCCAGTTCTTCGGATAACTGCGCGTGCGTATCGACGGCTGTTTGTAATTGCAGTGTTTCTGATTCTTCAATGAGTGGGCAAACCCAATACACCTGCCGACCTTCAAGCACTTTGGCTGCGATGCGCTCGATGACCTCATCGCGGCGAGCGTCGGATATGAGCTTGGTGACAATCGGCGTGCGGCCTGGTGGCAATTCATCAATGACGCTCACATCCAGATCGGCATAAAAGCTCATCGCCAAAGTACGTGGAATCGGTGTCGCGCTCATCATCAGTTGATGCGGGCTTTGTCCTTTTTCGCGCAGGGCAAGTCGCTGTGCGACGCCAAATCGATGCTGTTCATCGACAATCGCGAGCCCTAGATTTTTGAGTTCGACACTGGCTTGGAAAATCGCGTGCGTACCGACCAAGAGTTGTGCGCTACCATCAGCAGCGGCGGCGATCGCTTCGCGCTTGGCTTTGGTTTTTAAGCTCCCCGTGAGCCAAACAACATTCACGCCGAGCGGGGCGAGCCAACTGGATAATTTTTGATAATGTTGTTCGGCCAAAATTTCGGTGGGTGCGAGCATGGTGACTTGAAAACCGGCTTCAATCGCATGACAGGCGGCAACAGCGGCAACAATGGTTTTGCCTGCGCCGACATCGCCTTGTAGCAAACGTTGCATCGGATGCTTTTGCGCTAAATCTTTGGTGATTTCGAGCAAAACTCGCTTTTGTGCACCGGTTAAGCCAAATGGCAAGTTGGCGATCAGTTGAGCGGCAAGTCGACCATCGGGCTTGATTTTGGGGGCGGTTTTTTCGCGGCGAACCGCGCGTGCCAAGCGCAGTGATAATTGTTGCGCCAGCAGTTCATCAAACTTCAGGCGTTGCCAAGCAGGGTGGGTGCGTGCGGTAAGTAATACTGTTGGAATATCAGGCGTTGGCGCGTGGAGTAATTGCACGCTACTGGCAAAATCAGGCAAATTCAATGGGGCGAGAATCGACTCGGGTAGCGTATCGGGCATGGGCGTGCTGCGCAGCGCTTTGCCGATAAAAGTCGCAATTTGCGCTTGCGACATACCAGCTGTCGTTGGATAAATCGGGCTAAGTGCTTCTTGTAAGCTCACTTCGCCACCAACGCGGATTTTTGGGTGGACCATTTCGGTGCCGAAATATCCGTGCTTAATGTCGCCGTACAGTCGTACTCGTTTGCCGACTGCAAGTTGCTGCGCTTGGCTGGGGTAGAAATTCATCAAGCGCACGACCAACGAGCCGCTCGCGTCTTTAACACGCGCATTGAGCTGTTTGCGCGGCTTGTAGTTCACTTCGCAAGAGAGTACTTCACCTTCAACTAAGACTGGGCTTCCGAGCGGCGCATCAGCAATGCTGTACAGGTGGGTTTCATCTTCGTAGCGCAGCGGCAAATGCAATATCAAGTCAAAGGCCGAGCTAATACCGAGTTTGAGGAGGCGTTGTTGCTGTGCGGGCGGCAGTTGGCTGATTTGCATACGTAGGAGTCTTGAACAATCGTTCTATTGATCTAACTGTACCGCACTTATGTGTTTTCTGCTAGTTGAGTGTAGGGATGATTGGGTATTTGATGCTAGCCATCATAAATCAATTTCTAGCGTCAAATACCCCTGCTAATTAATAAGCACCCATGTAGTCGCGTTTACCAATTTCTACGCCATGGTGGCGTAGCAGGGCGTAACTGGTGGTGATGTGAAAGAAAAATTGCGGCAAGCCGTAGCTGAGCAAATAGGTTTGGCCGTTGAGTTTTTTCTCTTTTGGCGTGCCTGCTCGCAGAACAACTTCAAGGTCTTCGCTGCCGTCGATTTGCGCTGCGCTAAAGCCCTCAACTACGGCGAGTGTGTTGCTAATTCGTGTTTGCAGTTCGGCGAAATTTTGTTCGCTGTCTTCATACGATGGCACTTCGACACCCGCCAAACGTGCAGGAACACTTTTGGCAAAATCACAGGCAATTTGCACTTGGCGCACCAAGGGGAACATATCCGGCGCAAGGCGTGCTTGCAGTAGTGTTTCTGCGTCGATGCCATTTGCTTTGGCATGGGCTTCTGCTTTGGCGAGTACGTCGGCCAGCGCCAATAACATTTGTTTAAAAACCGGAACTGAAGCGCTGTACATTGAAATTGGCATGATTTTCCTTAGTGAAGGCGCGAAAGGTTCGCTAATTGAGAGTGGCGTTCAGTCTAGGCTTTGACGCGTTTGGCTAAAAATCGGTCGAGTGCCTTGCCAAAAGCCTGTCGGTCGCTCTGACTAAATGCGGCAGGGCCACCCGATTGCAAGCCCGCTCCGCGCAACTCTTCCATAAAGTCACGCATATTGAGTCGTTCACGGATGTTTTCTGGGCTGTAAAACTCGCCCCGCGGATTGAGTGCTGAGGCTCCTTTTTCTATGACGCGGGCGGCGAGCGGGATGTCGGCCGTAATGACTAAATCGCCTGCCTGAACCTGGTCAACAATCCAATGGTCGGCCTCATCAAAACCGTGCGAGACTTGAACTGCACGAATATTCGGTGACGGTGGCACGCGAATCAGTTGATTGGCGACCATCGTCAGCGGCAAACTCAAACGATCGGCGGCGCGAAACATTGTTTCTTTGATGACGACAGGGCAGGCATCCGCATCGACCCATAAATGTAGTTTTCTTTGGGTATTGTTATCTAGCAATTGGTTTGTAATCTCTCTGTTTATATACCAAGACTATTTTCCAGCGAGGGCTTTTTCAGCCATTTTTTGTCGAATCAACGGCAACATGGCGAGCGCAGCTTTTTCGCCTTCTAATATCGCGACATTTTTCATGTCAAAATCTGCGGCACCAATTTTGCCAATTTTGGGGCGAATGACGATATCAGCCCGAGCAAGTTCTTGTTCGCCGAGTTTTTGCCCCATGATCACAACGGCCTGATTCATGATGCCTAAAGCACTCGTCGCTGCTGTGCCCGTGGCCTTGCTGGAAATGTCCACTGCAATGACAAAGTTCGCGCCGAGTTCGCGGGCCGAGTCAACTGGGACTGGGCTGACGACCCCGCCGTCGACAAATTTCTTATTGCCAATCAATACCGGCATAAACACGCCCGGAATACTGCTCGACGCGCGTACTGCTTGACCTGCATTGCCACGGTTAAATGCGACCCGATTGCCCGTTTCTAACTCGGTGGCAACGGCAGAAAAAGGCTTGGGAAATTGTTGAATCGATTTATTGCCCACCAGTTGATTGACATAGTCTTGCAGCTTTTGCCCTTTGACCAAGCCGCCTCCGAGTAGATTGACGTCGCGAATTTGACTTTCATCCAGGCTAAATGCGCGTTCTTGCAAGGCAAAAGCATCCATGCCACTGGCGTACATTGCGCCGACTACGCTACCTGCGCTGGTGCCAGAAACGACTTCGACTTTAATGCCGTTGGCTTCTAGCATTTTGATGACGCCAATATGCGCAAAGCCTTTGGCTGCACCGCCGCCAAGTGCGAGACCGACTTTAACTTGGGCTGGTGGCTTAGTTGGGCTAGGCGTGGCAATCGGCGGTGGCGGTGGGTTGCTATTGCATGCCGAAAGCAAGCCCAGTATGGCAATGGTACTGCTGATTTTGAGGCCGAATTTAAAGAATGAATTCATAGTTTAAGCGAGTTCCAAGGCGAGGACATAGGCGGAGCTTCCATCGCAGCGCCATTGAATATCATATTGATAAATACGTATCCCATATGTGCGGTATGGGTCGCTAGCATAAGCAGGGCGTGGGTCTTGGGCTAATACTTCAGTAATGAGCCCAAATAAATTTTCATAAGGCGCATTGCTGATTTGTTGAAGGGCCAATTCACTGAACTCAACGTTAAGGCGAGGTGGTTGCCCAGTCACAAATCCTGCTTTGGCATCTGTCTGGCATTCAACAAAAGGAATATAAGGTTTGATGTCAATGATGGGTGTTTGATCGACTAAATCAAGCCCAGAGAAATGCAAAGTAACACCATGATGGGTGTCGATTTTTACGAGCTGAACCAGAGAGAGTCCCAGCGAGTTGGGGCGAAATGGACTACGGCTGGCAAATACGCCGATTTTTTCATTCCCGCCAAGCCGAGGGGGGCGCACCATAGGTGACCACTGTCCAGCGACTTCGTGAAAAATAAAGCTGAGCCAAACGTGAGAAAAATCGGCCAAGCCACGCACGCAGTCGGCATGGTTATAGGGGGCAATGAGTTTTAAGGTTCCAGTGGCATGAGGCGCTAAACTGGGTTGGCGTGGAATACCGAACTTATCGGCAAATGGAGTGCGGATATAGCCAATTGGGTTGATGGTGTAGTTATTTGACGTCACGGGAGCAGTGTTTAAGCAGCAAGTGCCAATGATAGCACTCGCTGCTTTTGACTGGCTGTTACAGATTGTGGATCCACACGATACTAATCACTACGGGGGCAATCACGGCACAAATTGTGCGGAACGCCGGCAAGATGGCAGTTGAGCCTTGCGCGGTGAGTGACTGTTGAATACGCGGCCAAATCGCCCAGCCAACAAACAACGCTGCCAGTAATCCGCCCGCTGGCATCATGATATTTGAGGCGACATAGTCCATTAAGTCGAATGGGTTTTTACCAAAGAGTTTAAAGTCCGCTAGCACACCAAAAGAAAGCGCAGCAGGTATGCTCATGACAAATACGGCGGCAAAAATCGAATAAGTGGCTTTATTGCGTTCAACTTCAAATTCATCCATCAAAAACGCCACGATGGGTTCGAGCAGTGAAACAGATGAAGTCACCGCAGCAAAGACCAGTAATAAGAAAAATGCGATAGCAAAGAATTGCCCTGCTGGCATTTGCGAGAAAATCGCTGGCATTGTGATGAATGTCAGTCCCGGGCCTGCTGATGGATCAATCCCGAAGGCAAACACCGCTGGCAGCACCATTAAGCCAGCCAAAATACACGCCAATACCGCGAGCAAAGAGATCCATAGTGTGGCGCCAGGCAATTTTGTTTCTGAGTCAACGTAAGAACCGTAAGCGATCATGGTGCCGCAGCCAATCGATAACGAGAACATCGCTAAGCCCGTTGCTTCGATCAACATCGCGCCGTTGATTTTTGAAAAGTCCGGAGTAATGAAATACATCACGCCATCGATGGCGTTCGGTAGTGTTAATACGCGGGCGATGATAATCAGCAACAAAATAAACAGTGCAGGCATCAATACTTTGCTGGTGCGCTCAATCCCTTTTTGCACGCCGCCCATCACAATCGCTACCGTGGCGGCGAGAAAGGCGCTTGTATAGGCAATGCTTTGGACTGGGTCGCCAATGAATGAGTTAAACAAGTTACCAAGTGCTTTGGTGTCTTGAGTTAGGATTTCACCGGTGATGGAGCGCCATAAATAAGCCAAGCTCCAGCCGCCCACCACGCAGTAAAACGATAAAATAATGAAGACACAAACCACAGAAAGGCGACCAGCCCATGGCCACAAGCCTCCTTTGAGGTTGCGATAGGCCGTGGTAGCTGATTTTTTTGCCATGTGGCCGATGCTCATTTCAGCAAGAACCATGGCAATGCCAATACTTAATACACAGGCTAGGTAGATGATGAGAAATACGCCGCCGCCGTTTTGACCGGCAACATAAGGAAACTTCCAGATTGCTCCCAAACCAACGGCAGAGCCGGACGCAGCAAGAATTAAACCTATTTTTGAACCCCAATTAGCACGCTTGGACATTTTGGACTCTTTTAATTGTCATAAAGAGTATTGTCCAGTTTCATGAGGTCGCCACAAGTGGCGGAAGCCCTAGTATCGATCGGTAATTGTTGGCAAATTGGTCTGGCTTTTGAGTGGGAAAGCTTATTTTTTGTCGTTAGGCCGTGCAAAGCCAGCTTTACTAATCGCGGCATGCCAAGCTGCGCTATTCCACTCTTTCAATACCTCTTTACCAATCACCAGTACTGGTGGGCGTTGTTGAAGTGTGCCTACTAGACTAAAAAATTCGATCATTGTCGATTCTTTCGCGGGGTCTGCGGTTTTAACATCGTACAGAATTTGGCGGCTATCGAGCAGTGCGACAGCTTCATCACAGGCGCTGCCGCACTGTGGCATGATCCACAGCACCACTTGCGGGACGTTTGCCGTAGCGTCCTTTTTGCTCGTCGGCGCGCTTGCATTGTTAAACGTGTTAGGGCGTATGGTTCGCTCTTTGGCTGCGGCATTGGGTGGCGGTTGATCTGAGTAAAATACGTTGCCGCTGCTGTCGCGCCATTGGTAGACCTTGGCCGCAAAGCTAGAGGTACAAATGCTGAGGGTGAGTAGTAGAAAAAGTGCACGCATAATTATAAATTGGCCGATGGGTTGATTGAGCTTATAAGATCTAGCGTAGAGTGCCAGTGCTATTTTTGGGCGCCTGATTGCGTTTGTATCAAAACTTGGGCCTGATCAATATCAAATGTGAGTAGCCAATCCAGTCGCTGCTGGCTGCAGATGGGGAGCATGGTTTCGGCGCGCCACTGTTGTTGATCATCGCTGAGCATTTTGTAGTAGTTTCTGCCCATGTCCATACCCAGCATTTGCCAGCTGAGTCGTATCGATTTTGCTGGCCCGATCAGAGTGAGGTGAACGGGTTTGCTTGTGTTAATGGCTTGATCGCTTTTGACGGTAAAGCTTTGCTGATCAATTTTGAAGGCGCAGCCCAAACTTAAATCTGCACAGCTGATGTTAATGATTTGCTTGGGCTTGTTAGTAAACCAACGATCAAATAAACCTTGTTTGTATGCTGAAACAGTAAAGACAAGATTAATGATGATAATCAGGATGATGATTAATTTCGTTCGCGATTGTTTCATGACTTTAACTCCTTAGAACCATGCCGCACGTAGCACTGCAATGCCATGTCCGCCGTGTCGTTGTGCAGTGCTTAATGTCTCTGGGCTTTGACCACCAATTGCCAGGATAGGAAAGCGCCAACCATGTTGGCACAACGCCTCAAATTCATTCCACCCGAGGGGTGCTTGATTGGGGTGGCTTTGGCTTGAATTGACGTGACCCAGAAAAGCAAAATCGAGACCTAGTCGATCCACTTGCTGCAAGTCAGCAAGGTTGTGAGTTGACGCGCTGACCCAGTCCATTCCTTGAGGGCGTTCACCCATTGCAGTCAGTTGGGCGCTAGTTAAATGAATGCAATCTATATTGAGACTTCGCGCTAACTCAATGTCGTGGTGAATGATGATTTTACCGCCATGTGGGCGGGCGATTTGTTGGACGGATTTCACCACTTTTACATAATCACTTGATGATAGTTGTGGTTCTCGAATTAAGACCCATGCCGCTTCTTTAGCCCATTTTGCTTCTAGCTGAGTCAAAAAAGTTTGAAGACCTAACTCAGCAACGTTGGAAATATTGATCTGACTAGGAAGTGCCAAACTACGCAAAATAGGGCCGTTGGCTGGTAAGATCGGGGAAACATTCAGTTGGCCTATGTTCTGCCAAGCGAGCGCTTGCCCTTCGTGGCCGTGCAGCAATCCATCCCAAGCGGTGACTTTAAAAAACTGCAATTCCACATCGGCGTGTGGGTAGTTAAAACGCTGCGTAATCCATGGCGTGGCTTGCGTGACTTGGATGCCCATTTCTTCTTTGAGCTCACGTGACAGGGCTTCTGCTGCGCTTTCTCCTTGCTCTAGTTTGCCTCCAGGAAATTCCCAGTAGCATGCATAAGGTTTGCCAGTCGGGCGACTCCCTAGTAAGAATTGGCCAGAAGCGTTAATAAGAATGCCTGCAGCCACTCGAGTGATTTTTTTTGCATTTGAAGTCATTGATTTTTAGCTTTAATTTGCATTTTTTACGGCGCTAAACCATGATTAGATGGTTTTCACGTAAGTGATGTTGAGAGTGTTGTGGATAAAGAAATCATAGAAATTCAACTCGGAAGCGATGGGCGTACAGTAGCCCAGTTGTCTACGCTTGCATGCGCACCGGAAACCTTATGTACCATCATCGCAATCTCACCGCAAAAAGTGGTTGGCCCACTTTATTGGGGGGCGATGCTCAATGTTCTGATTGTACAGGATAGGGCGTGGTATTTGCTGCGAGAAGCAAACCGTAGTTTGCTACAAGATTTTTTACCGGTGGTGCGTGAACAAAAGCGGGTTTTTTTTATTGCAGATAAAATTAACTTTATCAAAAATATGTCGTTGAATGAGGCGGCAGATTACTTGATCAATGTTCAGCCTTGCTTACTCACGAGTTATAACTTTGAGCGCCTAAGGGCTGCGTCTGTGCCTAATACTGGTGAAGCCATTCGATTAGCTGTGCCGATCAACGCATCTTAGTGTCGATGCAAGTCATTGATTTGATTTTGTTCTGCGGGCGCTTGATTGGGTAGTGTGATAATGAACGTACTACCACAACCTTCTGCGCTTTCTAGTTGTAATTGCCCACCTAGCGTGCCTGTTGCTAAAGAATAGGCCAGATAAAGTCCAAGTCCACTACCTCCTTGGCCAAATTTGGTAGTAAAGAATGGGTCAAAAACTTTCGATTTGATCGAGTCGCCAATGCCACAGCCATTATCTTTTACTGTAATTCGAGTGTTTTGCGAGTCGATAGCCTCTGCGCTAATCAAAATCTGCGCGTTTTCATTTTCATTAAATGCATGAATAATTGCATTGTTAATTAAGTTGGTAATGATTTGCTCAAGTGAGCCTGGGTAGCTATTGAGTTGCAAATGGCTGGGGGTGTTATTTTCAATGGTTACATTCTTGTGTTTAAGCGAAGGGCTTAAAGTCGTTAGCGTTTCGCTAATGATTTGATGTAGATTGAAATTTCTAACTTTGCTTGATGCGGTGTCGACCGCCACTTGTTTTAAGTTGGAAATTAAATTACTTGCTCTTCTGGCGTTGCGTTCAATGAGTTGTGCTGTCATAGAGCTTTCTGTTAGGTATTGATCCAGTAATGATTTTTTTAATTTGCCTAAATTAACTTGTTCAATTAATTCATTATTTTTTTCGAGTAGAGTGCTGGAGGCGGTTAGTGTATTGCCAAGCGGTGTATTGAGTTCATGGGCAAATCCAGCGACTAAATTGCCAAGTGAAGCTAATTTTTCGGACTGAATGAGCTGCTCCATGGCTGATGCGAGTTCTTGGGTTCTTTCGGTGACACGCTGCTCGAGCGCATCATTGCTTTGGATAAGCTTGGCATTGAGATCAGCAATTTCAGTCAAGAAATTGCTTAGGTCGATATTGCTAATGCCGCGTGCCGCCACAATAGCAAGTTGATTGGCGTATTGAACTTCATTGCTTGACCAATTGTGTTGGTGCTTGCGGTGCTCAAAGCACAAAAAACCTCTGGTTTCTGAACCTGCTCTGATTGGAATGATGAGAGCGGAAAAAACATCATGGGCAGCAAAGTAGTCAGAATATAGCGGCCAAGTGAGTTGGTGGTGACGAACGCTGTGAGCAATAATTAAGTCACCACTGAGCATGGTGCGAGAAAAAATTGCGTATTGACTTGGTGTGATTTCTTCATAACATTTGTTGTTTCGGCTGCTGTTATGTCTGTAAATATTTAAAAATTTATTATTGCTATATGTCCAATAACTAGCTTGATCTACTTTTAGTATCTCAATTGATTTTGAGCAAATTAATTGGGCAAGTTGATCCAAATGTGGGTTGCTTAACTGTGGGTTATTCGCCAGCTCGAGTAGTAATTTACCTGGGCTATCAGCGATTCCCGCGATTTCTTCTAGTGCAGCAATTTGTTGTTTTTTATCGCTAGGATAAATTTCTAAATGAATGCTGTTCGCTTTTTTATAGGCGCTTAAGCATAATTTTGCATTGCCTTCTTTTTCAGCTAATTCAGATTGCGCCAAATAGAGGCGCATCAAAACGTGCTTGGCGCCTGATTTAATCGCGTTTTCAATTCCAATGTTAATTTCATGATGAGAGGCAACAAAATTGTGCTGCTTTTCGAAAATAGCAGCACGGGTCATATTGATATTGGCTAGGGCCCAAATGTGATGTGTTCGACTGCAAATGGCTTCGGCTTGTTCTAATTGTTGCCACGCCAAATCAATTCTATCTTCTGCAAGGTTGACTTCTGCCATGCGAAAATAAAGCTCGCCGACTTCATCATCGTGCTTGAGTTCAACGGCATATTGTTGTGCTATTTGGTAGTTCACTAGTGCTGATGAGTACTGTTGCTCTCGGTATAAATTAACCCCTAGGTTAAAAATAACGTGCATCAATAATTCTTTGTTACCTAATTCATCAGCGCGTTTTTTTGCTTCCGTGAGGACGACAATCGCGGTGGTGTGGTCTTCCATTGCGTCATAGACTTGACCAACCCCAAATTTCGCCCAAACCCATGTATTGTGGTCGTGGGCGAGTTCTGAAACTTCAAGTGCATGTGCCCAAGCTTGGATCGCCAGTGAATATTCGGCTCGGGTATAAACCGAGCGGCCAATCGCAATGAGTAAGCGGCCCTCTTCCTGAAATAGGTGATAACTTTGCGCCAGTTGAAGTGCTTCATATAGGATGTTGATGCTGCGCTCTGGGTAGCCTTGCTGGTCTATAACGAGCGCATAATCAATGGCGACGGCGATAAAAGCAGCATCATCGTGCAATTCCCTTGCTAGATTAAGCGTTTCTTCACACAACAAGTAAGCGTCTGCCTTTCTGCTGTGAGTTTGCTCATGAATCAGTGATGCAGCCGCTTGTAATTGCGCTGAGATTGGTGCGATGTCCATTCGTGTGCAGTCGCGTCATTGGTTATTTACAAATATAGACGCAAATATAGCTATTTTTCCAGCTAATTAAAAACCCGCAGGGCTTGGCCGATGCGGGTTTTTTGCTCTTATTTCAAGTCAATTAGCTTCTATAGTCTGCGTTGATCTTCACGTAATCATAAGAAAAGTCGCAAGTCCAAACGGTGGCTTGGTGTTCGCCACGGTTGAGTTTGACGGTAATGCAAATTTCCGCTTGATTCATGACCGTTTGGCCTTGGCTTTCTTGGTATTCGGGATTGCGGCCGCCGTTGATGGCGACTAGGACGTCATCTAACCAAACTTCGATGTTGTCGACGTCCAAATCCAAAATTCCAGCATAGCCAATCGCAGCCAAAATTCGGCCAAGGTTGGGGTCGGAGGCAAAAAACGCTGTTTTAACCAGTGGCGAGCGACCAATCGCGTATCCGACCGCTTTGCATTCGTCGTAGCTTGCGCCGCCTGCGACTTTAATCGTCATGAATTTAGTTGCGCCTTCGCCGTCGCGCACAATGGCCTGAGCAAGAAAGTGAGAGACTTCTTCGATAGCGGTTTGCAGTGCGAGATAGTCTGCGCTATTTGCGTCAACAATTTCAGGGTTGCCAGCTTGTCCAGTGGCGATCGCGATATAGCTATCGTTGGTGCTGGTGTCGCCGTCAACAGTAATGCTGTTGAATGATAAATCGGCGGCACGTTTGAGCATGCCTTGTAGTAGTTCTTGGCTAATTGCCGCGTCAGTGGCAACAAAGCCGAGCATCGTCGCCATGTTCGGGTGAATCATGCCCGAACCTTTGGAGATGCCGGTCACGGTGATTGTCTTACCCGCGATGGTGATTTGCTTGCTCGTGGCTTTGGGGGCGATATCGGTGGTCATGATCGCTTCGGCTGCTTGCGCCCAGTTCGCGGGTGATAAATCCGCTTTGGCTGCTGGTAATGCACCGATAATTTTTTCAAATGGAAGTGGCTCCAAAATCACGCCAGTAGAAAAAGGGAGTACTTGCTGGCTGCTGACGCCCAATTGCTCAGCAGTTGCGGCGCAGATTTTTTCTGCGCGAGCTAGTCCATCCAAGCCCGTTCCTGCATTGGCATTGCCAGTATTGATCACTAGGGCACGAATTGCATTGTTCGCGGCGAGATACTCTTGGCATAGGCGAACTGGTGCTGCGCAAAAGCGATTGAGTGTAAATACACCTGCAACACGTGAACCTGCGGCAATGGTGAAAATCGTTGTGTCACGGCGGCCTACTTTTTTGATACCAGCTGAAGCGATGCCGATTTCAACTCCGGCTACAGGAAATAACAGTGAGGGATCAATCGGTGCAAGATTAACAGGCATAAGGGCTCCAAAGTGGCGGTGAATGGGTGTTTATATAAGTTTGGCAATTGTAGCGCGCACCTATTGGTTCGTGAAAGGCATTGTCGGTGACAATTGTGAGTCGATGCATGGGGAGTGTTGATTTTTAGGTTGAAAAGCAAGCTGGCGCCGGATTGTTGGGGGTTTGTATAGATGTAACGCTTACAAAGCCCTTGTTGTGTGGCTTGATTTTGTAAAGATAATTTCATTAAAGAACAATACTTTATTTATTTTTAGCCGCCTAAGGTCTACTTTTAAGCTTGTTTTCGCTTGACCTTTGCCGCGTTGGTCTATAATATTCGGGCTCTGTTCGGGGCGTAGCGCAGCCCGGTAGCGCACCTGGTTTGGGACCAGGTGGTCGTGAGTTCGAATCCCACCGCCCCGACCAGACTTCTTGCTTTGCTTCATGTCAGTTTCACCTCTGCATTACCAATCTAAATCGCAGTAATCTTAGTAATTCCCTTAGAATGCTTGTAGTGCAATGAATTGATTTAAGCGGCTCTGCTTAATCTTTCAGCTATGCCATTTGGCTTGCTTTCTATCTTTTTGGGTTTGCTATGACTAAAACGCCGTTTTCTGCTTTAAATTTGCCTGCCGAGATGCTGGATAACTTGGAATCACTGGGCTTTGAGGCGATGACGCCGATTCAGGCTGCGAGTTTGCCAATTTTGCTTGAAGGTGGCGACATTATTGCCAAAGCCAAAACGGGCAGCGGTAAAACGGCAGCCTTTGGTATTCCTTTACTGCAAAAACTCAATATCAATTTGCACCGCGTTCAGGCTTTGGTGTTGTGCCCAACGCGCGAATTAGCTGATCAGGTCAGCAAAGACTTGCGTCGTTTGGGTCGCCATTTACCGAATTTAAAAATCCTGACTTTGTGCGGCGGTACGCCGTTGACACCACAAGCGGCCTCGCTCGCGCATGGCGCGCACGTGGTGGTTGGCACGCCGGGGCGTATTCAGGATCATTTGCATAAAAATACATTGATCGTAAAGCAAGTCAGCACCTTGGTGCTGGATGAAGCCGACCGTATGCTCGATATGGGCTTTGGCGGGGAAGTGCAAGATGTGATTGATTTCTTGCCAAAATGGCGTCAAACGATGCTGTTTTCGGCAACGTATCCAGAAGGGATTCGTAAACTTTCTGCGTCAATTCAGCGCTCGCCAACTGAAGTAACGGTTGAGTCTTTGCACGACCAAGTTTATATCGAGCAGCAGCTATTTTTAGTCAAAGACAATGGCGAAAAAGCCGATTTGCTCAAACGCATTTTTGCGCATCACCAACCCGCATCGAGCGTCGTATTTTGTAATACCCGCCAAGACTGCATGGATCTGGCGCGTAGCCTGCAAAATGACGGCTTTGATGCGATTGAATTGCATGGTGAACTTGAACAGCGCGATCGCGATTTGACCTTAGTGAAATTCGCCAACGGCAGTTGCCCGATTTTGGTTGCGACCGATATGGCTGCGCGTGGCTTGGATATTAAAGACTTGGCTGCGGTAGTGAATTACGAATTGCCGTACGATCCTGAAATCTATGTGCATCGCATCGGCCGTACGGGGCGCGCGGGTAAAAAAGGTTTGGCGTTTAGCTTAGTTTCACCGTCGCAAGTGAAGCGTCAACGTACGATTGAAGAATACCTCGAGTTGCCAATTCCTGAAGGGAAAGAGGCGGATCTTAAAATTAACGGTGATTTCGCCTTGCCTGCCAAAATGGCGACACTGTGCTTTGATGCCGGTCGCAAGCAAAAAGTGCGCCCAGGTGATGTGGTTGGTGCATTAACGGGCGATGGTGGCATTCCGAATGAAGCGATTGGCAAAATTGATTTGTTCGAGTTCAGAACTTATGTCGCGGTTGAATTGCAATACGCCGCACAAGTGTTAAAGCGTCTTGGTAATGATAAAGGCAAGCTCAAAGGCAAGCCGGTTAAAGTTCAAAAAGTAAACTAAGATAGGTATTGATTGCTAGTCATTATTGATCAATGGCTAGCAGCAAATACCTATCATTTGCATTCTGGTATTGAGGTCTTCAATGTCAAGCAATCCACCCGCAATTCGCCCTTACGATCTCAAACTACAAAGATTAAATCAGCACAAGCGCCGCGCTACGGCGTTGTTGGTGTTGATGCTGATTATTATGCTGGTGTCCGGCTACTATCGCCGCGAATATCCATCGCTCGGTTATGTGGTGGCGTTTGCCGAGGCCGCTTTGGTTGGTGGCTTGGCCGATTGGTTTGCCGTCACGGCGTTGTTTCGTCATCCACTCAATTTACCGATTCCTCACACTGCGATTATCCCCAAAAACAAACATCGCATTGCCGATAGCTTGGGCGAGTTTATTGAAACGCATTTTTTGTCGTCTGAGCGCATTATGTCCAAGGTGCGCGAATTTAATCCGGCAATGCGCTTGGGGTTGTGGCTACAGCAGTTGGTCAATGCCAAAGCGGCATCCGATCAAGTGGCACGGTTGCTGGATTTTGTTTTGCAAAGCTTGACTGAGCCCGCAATGGTACTGCGTTTGCGTGAATTGATGCGTCAGCAATTGGGTCAAATTGATTTGGTCAAACCCGCCGGCGAAATTTTGGCGGTAATTCGGCAAAGTGGTCAACACCAAGTGTTGCTTGATGTGGTGCTTACGCATTTGGATAGCGAACTACAAAAGCCGGCGTTGCAGCAGCACATTGCTAACATCATCGCTGCTGAGTTTGATTACTTGCGCTGGATTTCGCTCGATGAAGCCGGTGGTCGCTATATGGCGCGCAAATTAGTCCATGCGGCTGGACGCGAAGTACAACAAATGCGCGAAATGGCGGATCACCCACTGCGTGCGCATTTTGATACGGCACTGGCTGATTTGCAGCAGCGTTTGGTGCACGATCAAGCGCTGCAACATCAGCTAAAAACGACGCAAGAACATCTACTGGCTCAACCGACTTTACTCAATGCTATCGATGGTATGTGGGCGAGAGTGGTGGCGTGGCTGGCTGATGATTTGGCCAGGCAAGACTCCGTGTTGCGCAGCAAATTGGCCAATAGTCTGCAGCACTTTGGACTGCGTTTAGCGAGCGATGTGGTGTTGGCCGATTGGCTCAATCGCCACGTCCGAGTTGCTGCTGGGCAGTTGGTCAAAAAGTATCGCCGCCAAATCGGTCAATTTATTGCCGAGCAACTTAAAGCATGGGATGACGAAGTGATGGTCGAGCGGCTTGAGGTGAATGTCGGGGTAGATCTGCAATTTGTGCGGCTGAATGGCACTTTAGTTGGTGGTCTGATTGGACTTACTTTGTATAGCTTGCATCAAATTGTCATGGTGTAGCACAGGATGATTTTTATATTTGCAGTGATTATATTCTCGAAGCATTGATATGCTTGTTATTGCTTGCTGTATCTCCATCTAATTAAAGATAAGTATGTTTGTTGAAAGTACCCTTTGATTGAGCCTACTGGAGAACTTCGCATGTTGTTTGATCCTCTGCAGCACCCCCGTTTGGCCTTGCAAAATCGTATCGTGATGGCGCCGTTAACGCGCAGTCGGGCGATCGATAATATCCCTAACCAAATCATGGCTGATTACTATGGGCAGCGCGCAGGTGCAGGTTTAATTATTACCGAGGGCACATCGCCTTCGGCTGATGGCCTAGGTTACGCCCGTATTCCAGGTCTATTCAATGCTAAGCATGTTGCAGGCTGGCAGCTCAGTACGGCTGCCGCGCATCGTGGTGGCGCTAAAATATTTGTTCAACTGATGCATTGCGGCAGGGTAACGGGCGAGGCGAATTTGCCAGTAGGGGCGCGAGCAGTTGGGCCTACTGACAAAGTACTTGAAGGCGAAATTTACACTGATGTTGCAGGGATGCAGCCGCACGCGCTACCACACGCCTTGGCCGAAGCTGAAATCCCTGCCTTGATTGCTGAGTATGTCAATGCGGCAAAGTTGGCGATTGAGGCTGGATTTGATGGGATTGAGTTGCACGCTGCAAATGGCTATTTGCTCGAGCAATTTTTAAATGCCAACGTCAATACGCGTGAAGATGGATACGGCGGTGGCGCTGCGGCAAGAAATCGGATCGTGCTTGAAGTGGCGCAGGCGTGTGTGGCAGCGATTGGCGCAGATAAAGTCGGCATTCGGGTGTCGCCATACGGTGTATTTAATGGTACGGCAGAGTTTGCCGGTATTGTGGGGCAATACGTCGAGCTAGCGCAGGGCCTGTCCGAGATTGGCCTGGTTTATATCCATTTGGTCGATCATTCGGCCATGGGGGCGCCAGAAATGCCGTCCACGTTTAAGTCGCAATTGCGTGCAGCATTCAAGGGCTTATTTATTGCCTCTGGTGGTTTTGAAGCTGGCAGTGCTGAGGCGGCACTTGTTGCGGGTCAGGCTGATTTGGTGGCTTTTGGTCGAGCGTTCATTAGCAATCCTGATTTGCCAAAGCGGATGCAGCAAGGTTTGCCATTGACCGAGCCCGACGCCAATACCTTTTATACGCCGGGTCCAGTCGGTTACAGCGATTATCCAGTCGCGGCATAATTAATTTGGGGTAAACCCTCGGCTTAGCCGAGGGGAGATTGATTGTGTTTTATTTTGAAGTTAAGTCTAAACACCCTTTTGGCGGTCAAAAGCAACATTCATTTAAACGCTCAGCTTTGAGAGGACGAGAATAGTAGTTGGTTCTCACCTTTATTGGAGCTAAAAATGAACAAGATAATTTTTGCCGCATCGCTGCTACTTAGCGCGCCAGTACTGGCAGACTCTCTGGACGATAGCGCACAGAAAACCAATCAATTAAGTAGTCAGCAAGAATCCCAGCAAGTGGTTAATGCACTGGCAACAACTTATTCAGGCTTGGCGGGCTCAAAAGAAAATGCCGTGCAGTTAGCCAATGCGCTTCGCACAGGTCAAAGCGCTACCATTACGGTTTCTGGCTCGTCCACGGTTCTGAATGCTTCGAACAAAACGATGGGCTGGGGTGGTGTTAATAATACTTTGGCCTTAAGTGGCGCCATGATGCAAAAAAATCCGGGTATGACTTTGCAACAGGCATTGGCTACTGTGACTGCGCAACGTAGCTCGGGAATGGGCTGGGGGGAGATTTCCAACTCCTTAGGGCTGAATATGGGCTCTGTTGTTTCCAAGAGTCAGGAAGCACATCGCTCCCTGAGTCGCTCAGGGCAGTCTGAGCGAGTTGAAAAAGCCGAAAAATCCGAAAAAGTTGAAACTGAGCATGGCGTCGAAGTGGCGCACAAAGAAGGCGTCGATGATCAGCGGCAGTCCAGTCGCAATAATAGTCAGTCTGACGATTCTGGAAGCAAATCAAGCCGTTCATCTGGCGGGGCTGATGATGCTAGTAGCAAATCGAGTAGTTCTTCAGGCGGCAAGTCGGGCGGGGATAGTGGCAAAGGAAGCTCTGGTGGAGGTAGCAGTGGCGGCAAGGGTGGTGAAGGTGGCGGCAAAGGAGGGGAAGGTGGTGGTAAAAAATAGTGGATGTATAAGGCTCTAATTGTTGCTGAATATTAATCAGAGCCTTATACCTAGTTTTATTTGTAAATCGGATCAAATAGCTCACTCAAACCTCGCCCCGGCGAGGTTTGGCGCATAAACGCTTCGCCGACCAAGTAGGTATGCACATTGTGATCGTGCATTAATTGCACATCACTCGGCGCGTGAATCCCGCTTTCGCAGACTGCAATTCGATTGCCACCAGCGTCAATAATGCGTGGCAGCAAGTCGATGGTGGTTTGCAAGCTCACTTCAAACGTGCGCAAGTTGCGGTTATTGACACCAACGAGCGGCGTCGTCAATTGCAACGCAGCATCAAGCTCTTCACCGTTATGCACTTCGACCAAGACGGCCATACCCAATTGATGTGCTAACGCTTCAAAGTCACGCATTTGCGCCAAATCGAGCTCGGCGGCGATCAGTAAAATGCAATCCGCGCCCCAAGCGCGCGCTTCATAAAACTGATATTCATCCACCATAAAGTCTTTGCGCAGCGCCGGAATGTTGCACGCTGCACGCGCTGCTTTAAGATAATCTGCATGGCCTTGGAAATACTGCACGTCAGTTAACACTGACAAGCAAGCCGCCCCATTCGCTTCGTAATCAGCAGCAATTTCTGCCGGAACAAACGGATCACGCATTACGCCCTTGCTGGGGCTGGCCTTTTTGATTTCGGCAATCACACCCGCTTTACCCGCCGCATGTTTCGCGCGAATCGATGCAACGAAGTCACGATGGTCTTTGTTTGATTCCGCCTGTGCGCGGATCTCGGTGAGCGGAATGAGTTTTTTAGCAGCAGCGACTTCTTCAAACTTCGTCGCCCAGATTTTTTTTAGAATGTCGGACATATAATCTTCTTAAAATAAATATGAAATTCGTTTTTGATTTACGGAGATTTTTTTATTTTGCTTTAGCAGGTTAAAAATTGCCGTTGGATTTAGATCAGATTTTTTCTTAAGGTATTGAGCATTGATGTGATTTACTAAAGTAGTTTCAGTTCTTGGGCGTTTTAGTTTTTCGACTTTACCTAAGTTTGAAATTAAATGTTCTAGTATCTCTGTGTTTGATAATTTTTTGGGTGCAGGTGCAGGTGCAGGTGCAGGTGCAGGTGCAGGTGCAGGTGCAGGTGCAGGGTCGTTACGAACTTCTAATGTCGCTGAAGTGATATTTTCTGTTATTTGAGCTTGAATATCTGTCGTATTATCGCTCTGGCTAATAAGAGGAGGAATGTTTTTAACTCTTTCGCAGTGATGTCCTTGGCTTATTATGTGTTTTATAAGAACGTCATAATCATTATCGCCAGAGGCAATGTAAATTTTACATTGAACTGAGGTGTTTTCTTTTGTTGCAATAAAATAACCAAGATAATAAGCAATGTGGAAATCAAGAGCGTTGCGGCCATTTCCCCCCATTTGAATCCACTCAACGGCCTTACCTAGTCTTTGAGTTTTTTTTACGATGTCTAAATTTATCTTGGTTTGTGAGTGGCCCACAAAAATAACAACCATGTCATTATTTGGGTCAATTTCTTCATAAGATAAATTCTGTAGATTTTCGAAATCAACAAAAAATAATTTGTTCATTAATGTCTCTATCGATGGTGAATTACACTTGGCTCAGTTTACGAGTGAATGCAATCAGTGCATCCAACTTGGCCTTCGCCGTCCCACTCGCAATCACTTCATGTGCCGCGTTAATGCCATCTTCCAGCGTGACCGCTAAATTAGCAGCATAAATCGCTGCTCCTGCATTCAATAGCACTATGTCGCGGCAAGGGCCCGTTGCGCCATTCAGGATGCCTTCGATGATGGCTTTGGATTCGGCTGCGTTACTGGCGTGCAACGACTTAATGTCGGCCAATTCAAAGCCGAAGTCTTGCGGGTTGATTTCGTATTCAATAATTTCGCCATCTTTGAGTTCGGCGATCATCGTTGGCGTGCTGATTGAGATCTCATCCATGCCATCTTTGCCGTGTACGATCAGTATATGCTTAGAGCCTAATTGCTTTAATACTCGCGCTTGAATACCTACTAGGTCAGGGTGAAATACGCCCATAACTTGATTGTCCGCACCAGCAGGATTGGTTAGAGGCCCAAGAATGTTGAAAATTGTTCGTACGCCCAATTCTTTACGCACTGGTGCAACGTATTTCATTGCGCTGTGGTGATTTGGTGCGAACATAAAGCCCAAGCCGACTTCATCGATGCACTGGCCGACTTGCTCTGCAGTTAAATTAAGATTGACGCCAAACGCTTCCAGCACGTCTGCCGAACCTGAACTTGAAGACACTGAACGACCGCCGTGTTTGGCGACTTTGGCGCCAGCCGCTGCAGCGACAAATGAGGCGCAGGTCGAAATATTAAACGTATGTGCGCCATCGCCACCGGTGCCGCAAGTGTCGACCAAGTGGCGACGATCTTGCACGGCTACCTTGGTTGAAAACTCGCGCATTACCGTGGCAGCGGCGGCGATTTCAGAGACGGTTTCGACCTTGGTGCGTAGGCCAATCAATAGCGCGGCGATTTGTGCTTGCGTCATTTCGCCGGACATAATTTGCCGCATTAAATACAGCATTTCATCGTAAAACAGTTCGTTGTTGTCGATCAGGCGATTCAGGGCGGCTTGTACAGTAATCATTTTTGAACTCAATTATTGGGTTTGTTGGCGTAAAGAAGCCGACCTACGGGTCGGCTTGCGCTTAGTATTACGCCCATTCTTTGAGGAAGTTATCGAGCATTTTATGCCCGTGTTCGGTCAGGATCGATTCAGGGTGAAATTGCACGCCTTCAATTGGCAGTGTTTTGTGGCGTACGCCCATGATTTCACCATCGGCAGTCCAAGCTGTGACTTCAAGACACTCTGGGAGTGTTTCACGCTCAATTGCCAATGAGTGATACCGCGTTACTGTAACGGGTGAGGGTATGTCTTTGAACATGCCGATATCGTTATGAATAACTGGCGATACCTTGCCATGCATCAGCGTTTTGGCGTGTAGTACGACGCCGCCAAAAGCCTCACCAATCGCTTGGTGACCCAAGCAAACGCCCATGATGGGCAATTTACCAGCGAAATGTTTAATCGCAGCAATTGAAATTCCCGCCTCAGCAGGCGAGCAAGGGCCGGGAGAAATCACTAAATATTTGGGATTGAGTGCCGTAATTTCTTCGATGGTGATTTCATCGTTGCGGTGCACTTGTACGTCTTGGCCGAGTTCGCCAAAGTATTGCACGAGGTTGTAAGTAAAACTATCGTAGTTATCGATCATCAGTAGCATGGCGGTATCCTTTATTCTCAATAGGGGGCGGCGCTTAAGCGTCTAGCCCTTGTTCAGCAAGTTCTGCTGCGCGTAAAACAGCGCGCGCTTTATTGAGGGTTTCTTGCCATTCACTTTGTGGTACTGAGTCGGCGACAATGCCAGCACCAGCTTGCATATACAGTGTTTCGTTTTTGACGACGGCGGTACGCAGCGCGATGGCCACGTCCATATCGCCGTTAAAACCGAGGTAACCCACTGCGCCAGAATAAACGCCCCGTTTAGTTGGCTCTAATTCGTCGATGATTTCCATCGCACGCACTTTCGGTGCACCAGAAACGGTACCCGCAGGAAAGGTGGCTTTCAAGACGTCAATTGCGCTTAGTTTCGGTTTGAGCTTGGCTTCCACGCTTGAGACGATGTGCATCACATGCGAGTAGCGCTCAACGATCATTTTGTCGACGAGTTTAACCGAGCCCGTTTGCGCTACACGGCCAGCATCGTTGCGGCCTAGGTCGATTAGCATCACGTGTTCGGCGATTTCTTTTTCGTCGGCGAGTAATTCTTGTTCAAGTGCCAGATCTTCAGCGCGGTCTTTACCGCGTGTGCGTGTTCCGGCGATCGGGCGTACTGTCACGGTGTCGTCTTCTAGGCGAACCAAGATTTCGGGTGAAGCGCCAACGATTTGCATGTCGCCAAAGTCGTAATAAAACATATACGGCGATGGGTTGATGCTGCGTAGTGAGCGGTACAGCGACATCGCCGATGCAGCAAATGGCGTGCTCATGCGTTGCGCTAACACCACTTGCATCACGTCGCCGTCTTTGATGTAGTCTTTTGCGATCAGTACGGCGGATTTAAAAGCTTCTTCGCCAAATTCAGAAATTGGGGTGCTTTGTTGTTCCGTCGCCAGTGACAAAGGAATATTGGCTGGCTCGCGTAATTTCATACGCAAGTCATGGATGCGCGCTTCGGCTTTATCAAACGCCATTTCGTTATTTGGGTCGGCATACACGACCAAGAATAATTTACCGCTGAGATTGTCGACGACAACGATTTCTTCGGAGAGCAGCAATTGAATGTCGGGCGCACCAATTGGATCTGGCTTTTCGCAGCTAGCGAGTTTGCGCTCGATATAACGTATTGTTTCATAGCCAAAGTAGCCGACCAATCCACCCATAAAGCGCGGCAGGCCATTAGTCGGTGGCGCTTTAAAGCGGGCTTGATAGTTTTCAATAAAATCGAGCGGGTTGCCATCGTATGTTTCGATGACGTGATCATTGTGTATCAGCTCGGTTTTGTTGCCGCAGACTTTTATGCGGGTGCGTGCTGGCAAGCCAATAAATGAATAGCGTCCGAAGCGTTCGCCACCGACCACAGATTCAAGCAAATAAGAATAGGGGCGGTTGGCGAGCTTGAGGTAAACCGAAAGCGGGGTATCTAGATCTGCGAATAATTCTTGGATCAGTGGGATGCGGTTGTAACCTTGGCTGGCCAAGGCATCAAATTCAAAGCGGGAAATCATGGGTGTTACTCCAAATCAATAGAAGAAGGGCGTGTGTGCGCTAAATCAGCGACGCCATCGCCATTCAAGTCCTTCAAATCCTTGGATGAAGGTCGGTGCGGAGTAAAAAGCCATGTTGAGTGATTTCTATAAAAATCGAAGATTGAGCTGCAATTGTGCGTGAACTACGGCATATCGTCAAACTCGCCAACGTATCCGTCAGATTCGCACGTATTACCAGCAAAATTATTGCTGATTGAACTTAAATAGCGGGTTTAGTTTAGGTCTAAATAATCGCGTAATTCGTCAAAGCGATGAATTACCGCATCTGCGCCCAGTGATTCGATATTGCTGCCGTAGCCATAACTCACTGCAATCACCGGACACCCCGCTGCGCGCGCTGCAAGGATGTCGTTTTCTGAGTCGCCCACCATCAGCATATCGGCTAGCTCGACTTTCAGTTGCAAGGCGGCAAATTGTAGCGGCTCCGGTGCAGGTTTCTTTTTGGGTAGGCTGTCGCCAGCAACAATCACATCAAAGTGTTCAAATACACCCAATTCGCGCAGCAATGGTATGGTGAAACGTTCTGGCTTATTGGTCACAATCGCGAGCGGCATGCCGCGCTCATGCAGCATATGCAGGGTTTCTTGCACTTTGGGGTAAAACTGCGTAGCGATAGACAGCCCAGCACGATAGTGCTCGTTAAAGCGGTCCATGCCCTCTACCTGCATGGCTGTGCCAGTATATTCTGCACTGTTGCTATCAGCCAATACCCTTGCCACCAAGCTGGCAGCACCGTCACCAACAAAACTGGCTACGCGATCGCTACTGAGTTCGGCCAAGCCCAAATCAGCGCGTGCTAAGTTGGCAGCTCTGGCCAGATCGTGAATTGAATCGACAAGGGTGCCGTCTAAATCAAATGCGCAGGCGGTGATCGGCATGAGGTTCTCTATTTTCAATTACAAGATGCTAAGGATACGCGCTAAGGGGCGACCGATGGCGGCTTTGTTTTGGTGAATCAAAATGGGTCGTTCAATCAGCTTGGGGTGCCGAACCAATAAGTCGATGATATCGGCATCGGTCAGGATTTTTCCTGCGCTAAGCTCACGCCAAAGCTCTTCTTTTTGTCGAACCAAGTCCAGTGGCGAGATATTGAGCTGGCTGAGTAACTCAATTACCTCAGCTTCGGAAAGCGGGTCTTCGAGATAGCGGCGAATCGTGGGAGCGTGACCGCGCTCCTCGAGTGCAGCTAAAGCCTCGCGGCTTTTGCTGCAACGTGGGTTGTGCAGTAACTGCATTATTTCACCTTCTTGACCGACTCGAGTTCAACACGCATCTGATCAATCACCGCTTTGTAGTCGGGCTGGCTATAAATCGCTGATCCCGCAACAAAAGTATCGACGCCTGCCGCAGCAATTTCGGCAATATTGTCGACTTTGACGCCGCCATCGATTTCCAACCAGATTTCACGACCTGTTTTGGCGGTGTAGGCATCAATCAGTGCGCGGGCTTGACGCGCTTTGGCGAGTGTCGCAGGAATAAAAGATTGGCCGCCGTAACCCGGATTCACCGACATCAGCAAAATCATATCGATTTTATCCATCACGTAATCGAGATAATGCAGTGGCGTTGCTGGATTAAATACCAAGCCTGCTTTACAGCCACACTCTTTAATTAAACCCAGTGAGCGATCGATGTGCTCAGAGGCTTCAGGGTGAAAAGTAATGATGTTGGCGCCAGCCTTGGCAAAGTCAGGAATGATGCGATCAACAGGTTTTACCATCAAATGCACATCAATCGGCGCATCAGTCCATGGGCGAATTGCATCGCACACCAAAGGGCCAATCGTTAAATTAGGTACGTAATGGTTGTCCATCACGTCAAAGTGAATAATGTCGGCGCCTGCCGCGATGACGTTTTTAACTTCTTCACCCAGGCGGGCAAAGTCGGCAGACAAAATGCTAGGGGCGATGCGAAAGGTCATAACGGGCTCCTTGTTGATCAATCGATATATGTAAGTATCCGTGCAAGAATTGTATGGCGAGGCGAGACAACGATGCTAGAAAGCTCTTGCTTAACTACTTAGGATTACAAAATTAGCCTAGTTTGCCAGTTTATCGCGAAAACAAGATGACTTTGCTCAATATGCTGCACGCAGGCTGGTAAACTGCTGCATCGAAGCAAATCGTCGCAGTGAGGAATATATGGAACATTCTTATAAGGTGAGCGTGCAAGCGCGGCCATTTTATCTGGCCGAACAATCTGATGAAAGCAGTGAGCAATATACCTTTGCCTACCAAATCACCATTACCAATGAAGGCTCAGTAGCGGCTAAATTGTTGTCGCGGCATTGGATTATTGAAGATGCAGAAGGCAAAACGCAGGAGGTGCGTGGTGAAGGTGTAATTGGCGAGCATCCTGAGTTGGCGCCAGGTCAAAGCTTTGAGTACACCAGTGGTGTTACGCTCAATTCGCCTGTGGGCACCATGCGCGGCAGTTATCAAATGATTGCCGCTGACGGCACTGAGTTTGAAGCTCCGATTGAACAATTTGTACTTTCTATGCCACGGACACTGCATTAATGCCTCCTTCAAGTAATACCAACCCCAGCACTGAGTCACGTAACGACTGGAAAACGATTTCAACCTTATTGCCGTATTTATGGCAGTACAAATTCCGCGTGGCACTAGCGCTTACGCTGCTTTTTGTTGCTAAGTTTGCCAGTGTCGCAGTGCCTTTGGTGCTTAAAGACATTGTGGATAGTTTGGATTCAAAAAATGCCGCGCTGTTGTTTCCTCTGTCGCTGATTCTGGCTTATGGCGCGTTGCGCTTAAGTACGGCTATTTTAGGCGAGCTGCGCGATGCGGTGTTTGCCAAAGTCACGCAAGGCGCGATTCGCAAAGTCGCGTTGCAAGTCTTTGAGCACTTGCATCGACTCTCGCTGCGTTTTCATTTGGAACGGCAAACCGGCGGCATGAGTCGGGATATTGATCGCGGCACTAAAGGCATTTCGTTTTTACTCAACTTTATGTTGTTTAATATTTTGCCAACCTTGGTCGAGATCAGTCTGGTCGCGATTATTCTGCTCAAAAAATACCATTGGACGTTTGCGGCGGTTACTTTCGGCACGGTGGCGGTGTATATCGCATTTACGCTGGGTATTACCGAATGGCGCATGCGTTTTCGTCGCGACATGAATGAAATGGATTCCAAAGCGAATACCCGAGCGATTGATAGCTTGATCAATTATGAAACGGTCAAATACTTTGGCAACGAGCGCTGGGAGGCCGAGCGCTACAACAATAGTATGCAAAAGTGGGAAGCTGCGGCGGTGAATAACCAAGTCTCACTATCATTTTTGAATGCGGTGCAAGCCAGTATTATTGCGGTGGGGATTACGCTGCTCGTTGGTATGGCGGCCGATGGCGTAGTGCAAGGCACGATGACCTTGGGTGATTTGGTCTTGGTCAATGCATTCTTGTTGCAATTGTATGGCCCGCTTAATTTCTTGGGTTTTGTGTACCGTGAAATTAAAAATTCACTCGCCGATATGGAAAAAATGTTTGGTTTGCTTGGCAAAGGTGCAGAAATCTCAGACAAACCGACCGCAAAAATTTTGCAAACGCAGCAGGCTGCGGTTGAGTTTAGCCATATCAATTTTGGCTACGAAGACAATCGGCAAATTTTGCAGGATGTGAGTTTTACGATCCCGGCTGGTAAAACGGTGGCGGTAGTTGGTGCGAGTGGCGCAGGTAAATCGACATTGTCGCGCTTGCTCTATCGTTTTTACGATGTCGATAGCGGTCAAATTTCAATTAACGATTTGGATTTGCGAGACCTCACTCAAGCCAGTTTGCGCGCTCATATTGGTATTGTGCCGCAAGATACTGTGCTTTTTAACGACACTATTTTTTACAATATCGCCTATGGTCGTCCAACTGCGAGTAAAGAGGAAGTCATTGAGGCGGCCAAGTCGGCGCACATCTACGATTTTATTCTCAGCTTGCCGGATGGATTTGAAACCACCGTCGGTGAGCGTGGTTTAAAATTGTCGGGCGGTGAAAAACAACGTGTGGCGATTGCGCGAACGATTCTCAAAAACCCACCGATTTTGATTTTTGACGAGGCGACCAGTGCGCTTGATTCACATACTGAAAAGGCGATTCAGGCTGAACTTAAGGCGATTTCTGCTAATCGCACCACGCTCATCGTGGCGCATCGTTTGTCGACCATTTCAGAGGCGGATCAGATCTTGGTGATGCGCGAAGGTCAAATCGTTGAGCGTGGTCATCATCGTGAATTGTTGGAGCAAAACGGTGTGTATGCACAGATGTGGGCTTTGCAGCTCAATTCTGAAGATTGATCTTTAGTGTATAGTCAGCTAGACGTTATTATTTAATGGCTGGCTGGCTATACCTATTAATTTTGGTTTTAATGTGCTTTGTCAGTTGTACGCGTCAGCCTCTTCCTGTTGTGCTTCCTCTTTTTCTCAAATACATAATTTCTCTGTGGCTGATATACGGCAAAAACCTAGTCTGTCGACGATATCTGTTTAAAATCAAGACCCAGTCAAATCCCACCTGCTTTGTGTGAATATTACACAGTCTTTATTTTTTTCTTCGCGTGTAATTGCATCCAGCTTGACTACATAACGTCGCCGCACTTGTCGTGTTTATTTACAGGGATGCAAAAATGACTTTAGATCGGAAGGATTGGGAATGGGTTTTGACCTGTTTTGGTACTGCAGTTGGGGCGGGGATTTTGTACCTGCCGATTCGTGCGGGTATGGGTGGCATATGGTCGATGCTGATATTGACGGCGATTATTTTTCCAATCACTTATGTGGCACATCGTGGGATTACGCGGGTCGTTGCATCATGCCCGCAGCCCACCGACATCATTGGTGCCGTTGAGCACGATTTAGGGCGAAACGTAGGTTTTGCCGTGTCTATTCTGTATTTTCTCTCGATTGTGACGATTTGCGTAGGCTACGCAACTGGTGTTACCAATATCGTCGCTTCGTTTTTGGAAAACCAGATGGGCATAGAAGGGTTCTCGCGAACCATTTTAACTTTCTTGCTGCTGGCTAGTTTGACCGGTGTGATTTTGGCTGGTGAGAAGTTCATGGTGCGTGTTACGTCGTTTATGACATTCCCTTTGATTGTCATGTTGGCCGGCTTGTCGATCTATATGATCCCACAGTGGAATTTGTCGGTACTTAATACACCGTTTGAATCAGCTGAGGTTCTTAAAAATCTATTGCTGCTATTTCCGGTGCTGGTGTTTGCGATGAATTTTTCGCCTGTGTGTTCGACACTGGCTGCGTCGTACCGTGCTCGTTACAGTGCCAATGAGGCCGTTGCCCGCACTGATGGCATTATCAAATGGACCTCTCTGATTCTATTAGTATTTGTGATGTTTTTTGTGTTTTCTATGGTATTGGCGACCTCACCTGAAGTGTTGGCCTCATCACAAGAGAAAAATATCGACATTCTGACGACGATGTCCCTGATTGTGTCGCAACCCTTTTTGCGTTATTTAATCCCCGCGATTGCATTTTTGGCGATTGCCAGTTCCTACTTTGGTCACTTTGTTGGCACCCGTGAAGGCTTGGTGGGGATAACCACTCGAGTAATGACTTGGAGCAACCCTGCTGCCGAAGCAAAGCTTGATCGCAAGAAAATTAATTTAGTCGTTACCTTGGTTATGATGCTGGGTCTTTGGTTTCTGGCGGTTTACAACCCGCCTATCCTGAAAATTATCGGTGCTTTGTCGGCGCCCGTGATTGCGATCTATGCTTACTTAATGCCAGTAATGTTGATGAAACGGATTCCACGTTTGATGATTTACCAGTCGCGCACTGCAGGCTTTATTTTTGTGATGGGTGTGGTTGGCATTCTGGGCGATTTTGTCGGTAGCTATTTGTAATAATAAATGGGTGGCGCACAACGCCACCTATTTTGCCGCCAGCGGTGATCCCGTTGGCAGAGGTGGTTTTGATGTTAAGTGTGTTTGACTTATTTAAGATTGGAATTGGCCCGTCGAGCTCGCATACCGTAGGGCCGATGGTCGCGGCAAAAGCCTTTGTCGACCAATTGGGTGAAAAACAAAGTCAGGTTGCTCGTATTCGTGTCGATTTTTATGGTTCGTTGGCTTTAACAGGTGAGGGGCATGGTGCTGTAGCTGCCACTTTGCTTGGGCTTGAAGGCCATACACCGAAATACGTGAATCCTGATTTTGTTTCATTACGATTGATTGGCTTACAACAAGCCGATGCGCAGCTGATGTTATCCGGTCAGTTTGCTGTGCCATTTGATTTTGGTAAAGACTTGATTTTACAGCGGCATTTGTTTTTAAAGCAGCACCCCAATGGGATGCGACTGCGCGCATATGATAAGGATGCTCGCGAAATTGCCAATGAGGTGTACTTCTCGGTGGGGGGCGGTTTTGTGGTGCATGAGGCGGACTTTGGCCAGGTGCCCGCGGCCACTCAAGATGTACCTTATCCGTTCCAAACGGCGGCAGACCTAATGGCGCATTGCCGTGCTCAGCAGTTGTCGATTGCGCAAATTGTGATGGCCAATGAGGTTGCGTTGCAACCTGAAGCCGCAGTCAGAGCTCAAGTGCTAGAAATTGCGAATGTAATGCAGCAGTGCATTCAAAATGGCTGCACCCGCGAAGGTGAGTTACCGGGGGGCTATCGAGTGAATCGACGTGCTCCCGCTATTTTTCGCAAAATGGTCGGCATGCAGTTAACGGGGCGCGCTGATTTTATGTTGTGGCCCATGGTCTATGCTTTTGCGGTTTCAGAAGAAAACGCTAGTGGTGGCCGAGTTGTTACTGCGCCTACCAATGGCGCGGCAGGGATTATTCCTGCGGTGCTGCAGTATTATCGTAATTTTACGCCTACTGCGAATGAAGCTGGCATTGTTGATTTCTTGCTCACGGCCGCTGCGATTGGCATGTTGTACAAAATGAATGCTTCAATTTCTGGGGCCGAGGTGGGTTGTCAGGGCGAGGTGGGTGTAGCTTGCTCAATGGCGGCTGGCGCTTATTGTGCCGTGTTAGGTGGTACTTTAGAGCAGGTTGAAAATGCCGCTGAAATCGGGATGGAGCATCATTTAGGCTTGACTTGTGACCCTGTGGGCGGCTTGGTGCAAATTCCGTGCGTTGAGCGAAATGGCGTGGCAGCAGAAAAAGCTATCAAAATTGCCCAACTGGCGCTGATGGAAAGTGGTGAGCATAAAGTGACTTTAGATAAGGTCATCGAAACCATGTATCGCACCGGTATGGATATGCATAATACCTACAAGGAAACCTCTTTAGGTGGCTTGGCGCTGACAGTTGGGATTCCTGCTTGTTAATATCGGACACTAATACAGAATTTAGGATTTCTTGAATGTATAAAGTGCTTATGGTTTGCACGGGTAATATTTGCCGCAGCCCCACGGCGGATGGGGTGTTGCGGCACCTCATCACTGAACAGCGATTGACGAATCAAATCGAAGTCGATTCGGCGGGAACGCAAAGCTATCATGTTGGGGAGGCTCCAGACCGTCGCTCTCAAAAACATGCTTTGCGACGGGGTTATGATTTATCAAATCTGCGTGCGCGTCAGATGAAAAGCACCGATTACGCCGAGTACGATTTAATTTTGGCTATGGATCGCAGCCATTTAAATTACCTGAAGCAGTATTGTCCGGTTGAATACCAAGAAAAACTAAAGCTGTTTTTGTCTTTTACAGCGCAAACCACCGAGCAAGAAGTGCCAGATCCTTACTATGGTGGTGACCAAGGCTTTGAGCATGTGCTTGATTTAGTCGAAGACGCTTGCCAAGGCGTTTTGCAGTCCATCCTCAAAACAAGGTAAATCCCTTATTTGCGCCGAGGATGCAAAAGGGGATAAAATGCGCGCTTACCCTTCGGGGGAGTAGTCGCCTGTACTGATTTGATTTACTCAAACTGTATAGGGCTTATGTCAACATATTTGCGGATTTTCGCATGGCATAAGCAGTGAAGCAGCTTGGCTGTTTTGCCTGACGAGACCTGAAGCTATTGACCGTGCTCATGGATGGGCCGCGGAGATAGCTTCATGTCCTGCCCATCCGGAGCGCTGTGATGTTTGATACGTTTTTAATTTCGACGGGTGTTGTTGCTATTGCCGAAATGGGCGACAAAACTCAATTACTGTCTTTGATTCTTGCTGCCCGTTTTCGTCGGCCATTGCCGATTGTTGCGGGCATTTTTGTTGCTACTGTACTCAATCACTTTGCTGCCGCGTGGATTGGGCAACAAGTTGCTGGTTTAATTTCAGCTGATATTTTGCGTTGGGTTGTTGGTTTGGGTTTCTTGGTAATCGCAGCATGGGCTTTGATTCCGGATACGATTTCAGAAGAAGAATCACAAGTTAAACCGTATGGTGCATTTGTAGCGACAACAATCGCCTTCTTTTTGGCGGAAATGGGTGATAAAACGCAAGTTGCGACTGTTGCGCTTGCTTTAAAATACGCCCCGTTGTGGCAGGTAGTACTGGGGACGACCTTGGGGATGATGTTAGCGAATGTGCCTGCGGTGTATCTTGGCAATTGGATCTCATCAAGGATGCATATCCTCAGAATGGTGCGTTTTGTAGCTGCGGGGATTTTTGCGGTCATTGGCGTAATGGCCTTGCTGGGTGTCGCTGGCTAAACGAATTGGGGCATAAGAACGAGCCGAAAGGCTCGTTTTTTTATTATTTTGATAAAAATAGTACGGGGGTTGGTGATGTTGGAGTCATTTTTTAAGCTCAAAGAGCATGGTACTGATGTAAGGACGGAAGTGATTGCGGGTTTCACCACCTTCTTGACTATGGCCTACATTGTGTTTGTTAACCCGTCGATTCTGGCTTTGACGGGTATGGATTTTAACGCGGTCTTTGTGGCAACGTGTTTAGCTGCCGCGATGGGAACGGCCATTATGGCCTTGGTTGCCAATTACCCAATTGCACTCGCACCTGGTATGGGTTTGAACGCTTATTTCACGTTTACCGTGGTTCAAGGTATGGGCGTGCCGTGGCAAACCGCGCTGGGCGCGGTGTTTATCTCCGGTATTATTTTTCTGGTTGTGAGTCTATTTAAAGTGCGTGAGGCGATTGTGAATGCCATTCCTCACTCATTGAAACTGGCTATTTCTGCCGGTGTAGGTATGTTTTTGGCGATTATTGCGCTAAAAAATGCCGGTGTTGTCGTTGGTTCTCCAGCCACCTTGGTGACTCTGGGTGATATTCATGCTCCGCAAACACTGCTTGCGATTTTAGGTTTTTTCATGATTGTGGCCATGGAGTACCGCAAAATTCATGGTTCTATCATTATCGCTATTTTGACAATCACTATGTTGTCGATTGCAATGGGCTTGAGTGAGTTTAAAGGTGTGTTTTCGATGCCACCTTCAATGGCGCCGACCTTTATGCAGATGGATTTAGCTGGCGCATTAAATGCAGGCTTGCTCGGTGTTATTTTTGTTTTCTTCTTTGTTGATTTGTTTGATACCACTGGTACCTTGATTGGTGTTTCGCATCGTGCGGGCTTGCTGGATAAAGATGGAAAGTTGCCGCGTCTGAAAAAAGCCCTGTTGGCAGATTCGGTTGCGATTACTGCCGGTGCTGCGATGGGTACTTCGTCGACGACAGCGTATATTGAATCTGCAGCAGGTACAGCCGTGGGCGGCCGCACTGGTTTGACGGCGCTGGTTGTTTCTTTACTCTTTTTGGCTGCACTTTGGTTTTCGCCGTTGGCTGCAACAGTGCCAGCGTATGCCACTGCACCTGCTTTATGCTACGTCGCGGTATTGATGGCGCGTGGTTTGGCTGAAATCGAATGGGATGATCTGACTGAGTCTGCGCCTGCAGTAATGACTGCTTTTGCGATGCCGTTTACGTTTTCAATTGCTGATGGTATCGCTTTTGGTTTTATTAGCTATACCGTAATCAAGCTACTAGCCGGTCGTTATAAAGATTTGAGTGTTGCCGTTTTGGTAATTACTGCCTTGTGGATTGTTAAATTTGCGTTTTTCCACTGAGAGAAATAAATGATGTTAAGCCCTAGCTTGGATGAGCCGCCGTACGCAGATTATATTCGATCGCGTATCCGCACCGTACCCAATTGGCCGCAAGCTGGGGTGATGTTTCGCGACATTACACCCTTGCTGCAAGATAAAAAGACCTTCCGTGTCTTGGTTGATATTTTTGTTCATCGGTATATGGACCAAAAATTAGACGTTGTCGCTGGTGTTGATGCGCGTGGTTTTATTTTGGGCGCAGTTGTTGCCTATGAACTCAATTTAGGCTTTGTTCCCATTCGCAAGAAAGGCAAGCTGCCTTTTGATACGATCTCAGAAGAGTATGAGCTTGAATATGGCTCGGCTATAGTTGAATTGCACGCCGATGCCTGTAAGGCTGGTGATCGTGTGTTGCTGATTGATGATTTGGTGGCGACTGGCGGTACGATGATTGCTGCTGCCAATTTGCTCAAGCGTATTGGTGCCGAGGTCGTTGAGGCGGCTGCGATTGTTGATTTGCCCGAGTTGGGCGGTTCAAAATTGGTGCAGCAAGAAGGTATTTCACTGTTTACTGTATGTGATTTTTCTGGTCATTAAGCCAGTTAAGTGTTGATTTTTATTTAAAGGATTTATCGTGACGATGCAATTGCCTGAGGCTAGAACTATTCTTGATAACGCAGACTGTCTGCATGATGAAGTTGAAGTCAATGCCGCGCTCGACAAAATGGGTGAGGCAATGTGCGCTGCCTTGGCGCACACCAACCCTGTGGTCTATACCGTCTTGAATGGTGGTTTAATTGTATCTGGGCATTTGCTGCCTCGTTTGCGTTTTCCGCTAGAAATTTCATACATGCACGCGACTCGATATCGTAATGAAACTAGCGGTGGCGCATTGGATTGGAAAGTGAAACCGCGCGAAGATTTACGGGGCCGTACGGTCGTGATTGTGGATGATATTTTAGATGAAGGTCACACCTTGGCGGCAATTGTTGACTATTGCAAGCAGCAAGGTGCAAGCGCGGTTCATGTTGCAGTGTTAATTGATAAAAAACACAATCGTAAGGCGCCAGGTATTAAAGCTGATTTTGTTGGGATGGAAGTTGAAGATCGATTTTTATTTGGCTGCGGGATGGATTATCAAGGCTATTGGCGAAATACCTTGGCGGTCTACGCAGTAAAAGGCTTGTAAGCAGTCTGTTGCGCTGTTTGCAATCATGGGGGTTTCATGGCAACCAGCGCAGATATTGTTGTTAAGCATTTTCGCCAGATTTTAATTTGGCCCTTGCAGCTGATGCCTTACGAGGTCAAGGGGCAGGGCAGTACGATGGGTCGACATTGGTTGCAAATGTTGAAGTACGCCGAGGCGGATTCTCCATGGCAGCCACGCCCCACTGAGTTTGACGGTGATCCTGCCGAATTTCAGGAGCGGCATTACCGTGAGTTTGTTACCTTCCTGCCTTATGTGCAGCGCTTCTTATATGGTGAAGGTCGCTCAAATAATCTAAATTCTGATCAATTCGGTCAGTCTCCATTGCATGTGTTTCGTCGGAATGATATTCGCAAAATTGTCATGATGTTTAAGGACGGTGCGGTCCATCATTTCTCGGTTGCGCATATCGACTTATATTTCTTTTATGACATTGATGTCGTTATTCTTGCATTTGAAATTCAGGGCGACAACTTACCTTTAAAGCGTGTTCAAGATGCTTTGTTTCGATTTGGTCGAGCATTTCCAGCGCAGTGGGATGAAGATCATACAGCCGCTAGTTGCCTAAGGAAGGTTGCATGGCTGGATGAGCAGGGTGATGTATTGGCTTCATCCGATTACGAGGATAGGGAAGGGTATTTGTCCCATCTTGGGCGTTATCGTGCGCCAAAGATGGCTGCGCACTGGGAGTTTTTGCTAAGCCCTTTGGTTCTCCATCATTCATCTGCGCTGGGTTTGATTCGCTATCGGCAAATTGAATACCACCGCATGCCAATTATGGCTTATCTTGCTGTTGATGATCCCTTTGCACTTTCTGAAGAGGATTTTTATCGCTTAGGCATGGTGACTAGGCCCGGTGATGGGGACGCTTTGCCTTATACCCGCAAGGTCTTTGAAGAATTTGAACAAAATTGCTGTTTTGACCGTTTTTGGATACCCGATCGCAAACATATTTCTGCTTCAACACGCATGATGTGCAATGGACATGCCTTTGTTTTGGTTGGGACGCATGGAAGTGAATTTTATTCTGATCCTCATACTGGCGCGCTGGGTCAATTTCGGCATCAATATTTTCTACTGGGGCTTATTGCTCACTTTCATAAAGCGGCATTGCTGATGTTTTCAGATCGCTTGGCGGTGGCGTTGGCCGACCTGAATCTGGAGGACGTACGTTCAGTTCGAAAATTCAAGCGAGAGATACGACATTTGCAAGAGGCATTTTTGCGATTTAATCAGCGCTATTGGTTTCGCGAGGTCTCAAATCAAATTATATCTGACCAAATTTATCAGATGTTACATCGGCATTTGGAGGTGAGCCGCTTGCATCAAGATGTTCGGGATTCAATCCAGAGTATGAGCCAATATCTTGAAAATGATGATTTACGCCGACAAGCCGATACGGTGGTTCGGCTGACTGTGGTAACCATATTTGGCTTGATTGGCACAACGGTAACTGGTTTTTTGGGAATGAATTTATTTTCCTTGGCAGAACAATCAACGGTTGATCGGGCGTTGTATTTTATTTCCGTATTTATCGTTATGCTGGTTTTGACCTTTTTTACCGTAGCCAAATCGAAGGCATTTTCTGAGTTTTTGGACGCAGTTGCGGATGAACGCATGTCGTGGAGCGCAAAGCTGTTCATGTTTTTAAGAATTTGGCGGCGAAAATAGTATGAATATACTGCATGAAGAAGTGATGATTGCGCATCTCAAATTTGTGGCGAACGTGGTAGAATCGCTCATCTTTAAACGGCCATCGGAAGCGATCCGCTCATGTTCTCGAAATCACAAACTATTGCCTCTTACGATCCAGATCTAGCCGCAGCTATGGCTGCAGAAGTTGTTCGTCAGCACGAACACATCGAATTGATCGCGTCTGAAAACTACACCAGCCCAGCGGTGATGGAAGCGCAAGGATCTCAGCTCACTAACAAATATGCAGAAGGCTATCCAGGCAAGCGCTTCTATGGTGGTTGCGAGCATGTTGATGTGATCGAGCAGTTGGCGATTGATCGTGTAAAAGCATTGTTTGGTGCAGAGTACGCTAACGTGCAGCCACATTCTGGTTCGCAAGCTAACCAAGCCGTGTATTTTTCGATCTTGAAACCAGGCGATACCATTATGGGTATGAACTTGGGTCATGGCGGTCACTTGACGCACGGTTCACCAGCTAACTTGTCTGGTAAATTATTCAATATCGTTGCTTACGGTTTGAATGAAAACGAAGAAATCGATTACGACGATATGGAACGCGTTGCGCTCGAGACTAAGCCAAAACTACTGATTGGCGGTGCTTCTGCTTACGCCTTGCGTTTTGACTGGGCTCGTATGCGTGAAATTGCCGACAAAGTAGGCGCTTACTTCATGGTCGATATGGCTCACTATGCGGGCTTGATCGCTGCAGGTGTGTACCCAAATCCAGTGCCGCACGCGCACTTCGTGACGTCAACAACGCACAAAACTTTGCGCGGCCCACGCGGCGGCATTATTTTGGCTAAAGCTGAATTCGAAAAATCATTGAATTCAAACGTTTTCCCAACGCTGCAAGGCGGCCCGTTGATGCACGTCATCGCTGGCAAAGCGGTTGCGTTCAAAGAAGCGGCGACTGAAGAGTTCAAAGAATACCAAGCGCAAGTGATTAAAAATGCACAAGCAATGGCCGCGACTTTGGCTGAGCGTGGTTTGCGCATCATTTCTGGCCGTACTGAATCTCACGTTTTCTTGGTTGACTTGCGCCCTAAAGGCCTGACTGGTAAAGCAGCGGATGCCTTCTTGGGTAAAGCGCATATCACGGTTAACAAAAATGCGATCCCGAATGATCCAGAAAGCCCATTCGTGACTTCCGGTATTCGTATCGGCGCGCCAGCGATCACAACGCGCGGCTTTAAAGAAGCGGAAGCGATTCAAGTTGCTCACCTGATTGCGGATGTGTTGGACAATCCAGAGGATCAAGCCAATATCGATGCCGTATCTGCGAAAGTTAAAGCATTGACTGCACGTTTCCCTGTGTACGTTGCTTAATTGGTGTGAATGAACAAGGGTGGGGGTATGCCCCACCTTTTTCGTATGTATATGAATGTAGGCATTGACCGGCAATACCTATATTCATATACATATGTAAAGATTTACCTTTCTCTGGCTTTTCTGTTTATTTTTTTGTGAACAGATTAAGATGCTCTTTATTCGTTCTTTGTAGGTTTAAGTGCTATGAAATGTCCATTTTGCGGCTCGCCTGATACGCAGGTTGTTGACTCTCGTATTTCTGATGAGGGCGATACGGTGCGTCGACGTCGACGTTGCACCATTTGTGATAAACGTTTCACCACTTTTGAGACCGCCGAAGTTCGAATGCCACAAGTCGTCAAACAAAATGGCCAGCGAGCCGAGTTTGATCGTGAAAAAGTTCGTACCAGTTTCCTGCGTGCCCTGCATAAACGTCCCGTGCCAACTCCATTGGTTGATGAGGCGATTTCCCGGATTATTCAAAAAGTACTCACCGTGGGTGATCGCGAAATCATGTCACGTCAGATCGGTGAGATGGTAATTGCTGAGCTGGCCAAGCTTGATAAGGTCGCCTACATTCGTTTTGCTTCCGTGTATCGTTCATTTCAAGACGTTGAAGATTTTCGCGATGTTATTCGTGAAGTGAGCAAGGAATAAGCCGAGGTGGTTCAAGCTCTTGATTTTTCGATGATGGCCAAAGCCTTGCATTATGCAGCGCTGGGTGAGCGCAATAGCTCGCCCAATCCTTGCGTGGGCTGCGTCATAGTCAAAGATGCTGAGATCATTGGCCATGGTCATAGCCAAGTCGCGGGTGGGGCGCACGCTGAAGTGATGGCGCTGGCCATGGCGGGTGAGGCCGCCTTAGGTGCAACCGTTTACGTGACGCTTGAACCATGCAGCCATTTTGGTAAGACTCCGCCGTGTGCCAACGCTTTAATCGCAGCCGGTGTGGCCCGAGTTGTTGTTGCACTGCGTGATCCAAATCCGCTAGTGGCTGGTCAAGGTTTGGCTCGCTTGGAGCAAGCTGGTATTGAGGTTGAGTTTGGTGTGCTTCATGATGCTGCGCTTGAGCACCACAAGGGTTTTTTTAATCGAATGATTTTAAAAAAGCCTTGGGTCCGCATCAAAACTGCGGCAAGTCTGGATGGTCGTGTTGCGCTAAAAGATGGACAATCCAAATGGATTACAGGTGTTGCGGCGCGCTCTGATGTGCAGCGCTTGCGCGCGCGCAGTTGCGCGATGATTACCAGTATTGAAACCGTACTTGCCGATGATCCACAGCTTAATGTGCGTGAATTTTCTGTTGTTCGTCAGCCGTGGGTCGTGATTCTTGATAGTCAGATGCGCACGCCATGCGAAGCAAAAATTTTGCAACAAACTAAAGTGATTGTCATTGCCGCAAAAGAATCTGAGCGCCGCCTTGCGCTAGAAGCCAGTGGTGCAGAAGTGCGAGTGTTGGCGGATGTGTCGGGTGAGCGAGTTGATTTGCCCGCATTACTCAACCTGCTTGCTCAGCGTGGCTGTAATGAAGTGACTATTGAGGCGGGCGGTACTTTGAACGGTGCATTTTTACAAGCAGGCTTAGTCGATGAAATGGTGCTTTATCAAGCACCCGTTTTACTGGGTGAAGGCTTGCCCTTGGCCCGCTTTACCTTATCGCAATTAGCAGACCAATTTAAACCGCAGGTGTTTGAGCGGCGTATGGTTGGTGTCGATCAGCGCATTACACTGCGTTTTACTCATATTCAATCGGCCTTGCAAGGAGTGAACTAGTGTCGGAACAACAACCTATCCTGTGTCCAGATTGTGGCAAGCCTGTTGAGGTGTTGATGGCTTGCGGAGCAAAGAGTTATTTTTGCAATCACTGCAATGAGTTGAAATCATCACAGCGAATTCGAGGCGCTAATCCTGATCTATTCGAGGAAAAACAATAATGTTTACTGGAATTGTTCAAGGCGTAGCACGGATCAAGTCAGTGCTTGATCGTGAAGGCATTCGCACCTTAGATATTGCCTTTCCCGATGGGTTTTGTGCTGATATTCAGATTGGGGCGAGTGTCGCTATTGACGGAGTTTGCCTGACGGTAACGCAGATTGAGCCTGATAATCGACTGTTTTTTGATGTGATGCTACAAAGCTTGATGATTACTACTTTGGCTCAGTACGGTGTCGGTAGCGATGTTAATGCAGAACGCGCAGCAAAAGATGGCGCTGAAATTGGTGGTCATCCATTATCGGGCCATGTTGATTTTACTGCGACCGTTTTGCAAGTGCGTAAAGATGAAAATAACTACTGCATGCGGATTGCTGTGCCGAAAGAGGCGCTGCGCTATATTTTTGCCAAAGGCTATATCGCTATTAATGGTGCGAGCCTGACTGTTTCAGAAGTAAACAAAGCAGAAGGCTGGTTTGAAGTGTGGCTAATCCCTGAAACGCGCCGCATGACCGTTTTTGAGCACAAAATAGTCGGTGATCGGCTCAATGTCGAGATCGAGCGAGCGACTCAAGTTGTGGTAGACACGGTTCGTGAGTGTCTTGAGGAACGACTGGGTTCTTTATTGCCCGCTTTAGAGTCTTTGCTGGCGCAGCAAGGTGTTGATATCAATGCGCTGGCTTTGTCTCCGGCTAAGGAAGAAAAATGACCGTTAATATTTCCCCAGTTCAAGAAATTGTTGCTGAGTTACGTGCTGGTCGTATGGTTATTCTGGTTGATGAAGAAGACCGAGAAAATGAAGGCGACTTGGTGTTAGCTGCCGACTTTGTTACACCAGAAGCCATTAACTTCATGGCTAAGTTTGGCCGCGGCCTGGTTTGTCTCACATTGAGTCAAGAGCGCTGTCAGCTATTGAATTTGCCGACAATGGTAAAAAACAATGGCTCATCATTTGGTACGAATTTTACTGCGTCGATTGAAGCCGCCGAAGGTGTAACGACGGGTATTTCCGCACATGACCGCGCCTTGACGATTAAAAAAGCGGTTGCCTTTGGTGCCAAAGCTACTGATTTAGTCTCTCCGGGTCATGTATTTCCGATCATGGCTCAGCCGGGTGGTGTTTTGGTGCGCGCGGGGCATACGGAAGCCGGATGTGACTTGGCGATGATGGCGGGTTTAACGCCGGCATCGGTCATCTGCGAAATCATGAACGAAGACGGCACGATGGCACGTTTGCCTGAGTTGCTAGTTTTTGCAAAAGAGCACCAACTTAAAATCGGTACGATTGCAGATTTAATCCATTACCGCAGCCAAACTGAATCACTCGTCGAATGCGTGGGGCGTCGCAAGGTGCGCACCTTTGCTGGCGAGTTTGACATGGCGGTTTATCGCGACAAGCTAACCGCAGCAACGCATCTGGCGCTTATCAAAGGACAACCTACACCCGAAGAAGAGGTTTTAGTTCGTGTGCATGAGCCGCTGTCGGTGATGGATTGGATTGACCTTGACTCTCGCTCGCACTCTTGGAATATTGAATCTACTCTCACTGCAATCAATGAAGCGGGGAAAGGCGTTGTGATTTTATTGCATCGCGCCGAATTGGGTAGTGATGTTTTAGGTCGGGCATTGCCAGAATTGAAACTCAATCAAGTACAGAAGTGGGATTTGCGTACCTATGGTATTGGCGCGCAGATGTTGAAAGACCTCGGTGTTGGACGTATGCGTCTAATGTCGCCAGAAAGAAAAATCCCAAGCATGATGGGTTTTGGCCTAGAAATTACCGCCTTTGAGGCGCCAAAAGGAAAATAGTATGTTGAAAAGTATCCCTACAATTGCTGCCAATCTGTCTGGCGCTGGTTTGCGCGTTGGCGTCGTTATGAGCCGATTTAATACGCCGGTCTGCGAAGGTTTGCGTGATGTTTGTTTGGCTGAGTTAGTCGCGTTGGGCGTGGCCGAGCAAGATATTCTATTGGTCAGCGTTGCTGGCGCATTGGAAATCCCTATCGTGCTGCAAACCATGGCAGAAAGCGATCGCTTTGATGCTTTGATCGCTCTTGGTGCGGTAATTCGTGGCGACACATACCATTTTGAATTAGTCGCCAATGAGTCTGGCGCTGGTGTGACTCGCGTTGGCTTAGATTGCGGCATCGCAATTGCAAATGCCATCTTAACCACCGATACCGACGAACAAGCAGAAGTACGAATCCAAGAAAAGGGCCGTGATGCGGCTCGCACTGTCGTTGAAACGGCTAATTTATTAAAGGCATTACAAGCATGACCGAAGCAAGTACACCTAACGCACCTGCAGCACCACGCCCGAAACCAAAATCAGCGCGCCGTCGTGCTCGTGAATTTGCGATGCAAGGCATTTACCAGTGGCTCATGACCAACGATACCGGTAGCAATATTGACCGCTATTTGCGCGATAGCACGCCGTACTTTCCAAAGTGCGATGAAATTTTGTTTCGTGCTGTTTTGTTTGGCGTCATCAAAGACATCGGCCCATTGACCAAAGCACTCGAGCCGCATGCTGAGCGCCCGCTAGATGAGGTGAGCATTGTTGAGATGGCCGTATTGTATGTTGCCGCATTTGAAATCATCTCAATGCCAGAAACACCTTACCCTGTGATCATTAACGAAGCGATCGAATTAACGAAATCATTCGGCGGTGCCGATGGTCATCGTTTTGTGAATGGTGTATTGGATAAGTTGGCGGCCTTGGTGCGTGCGGATGAGTTTGCCGCTGCAGCCGCCAAACGCCGTAACGGCTAATAAGCCACTCAAAATCAACTGCCCGAGTAATCGGGCAGGGTGTCTGTTGTGAATGAATTCGATTTAATTGCCAAATACTTCACCCGTCCTACGCCAGATGTTGATCTTGGCGTAGGCGATGATGCCGCCCTTATTTCTGTTAGCGCGGGTCATCAACTTGCCATCTCCGTCGATATGCTGGTCGCTGGCCGACATTTTTTTGCCGATGCAGATCCTGAACGCCTTGGGCATAAGTGTTTGGCGGTCAATTTGTCAGATATGGCTGCGATGGGGGCTAAACCAACGTGGTTTACTTTGTCTTTGGCACTGCCAGAAATGAATGAACCTTGGCTGGCTGCATTTAGTCGTGGCATGTTTGCGCTAGCAGACCAATTTGGTGTACCGCTCATTGGTGGTGATACCACACGTGGGCCGCTGTCGATTTCAATTCAAATTGCTGGTGAAGTGCCTAAGGGCGCTGCGTTACTGCGTAGCGGCGCTCTAGTAGGTGATGATATTTGGGTGTCGGGGCCACTCGGCGCTGCAGCCGCCGCTGTGATGCACCGCACTGGGCGCGTTGAATTGCCCGCTGCAATTGCTTTGCGTTGTGACTTGCGCTTGGATTTGCCAACGCCCCGAGTGGCGCTAGGGCAAGCGTTGCGAGGACTGGCTAATTCTGCGATGGATATCTCGGATGGTCTATTGGGTGACTTGGCACATATTTGTGAGCAATCACAGGTAATGGCAATAATTGACTTTAACAAGGTTCCGCAGGCTATTGAATTAAATAGTTTAAATTCAATATTGGTTGCCGAGGCTTCTCTAGCTGGAGGTGATGATTACGAATTGTGTTTTACTGCGTCACCAGCGAACCGTGCTGAGATAGAAACGTTGGGTTCGGCATTGAGTACTCCATTGTTTCGTGTTGGCAGTATTGCGACTTTTGATGCTAATCAGCCCATGGTGCAAGTTATCGATACACAAGGGCAGCGAATGAATTTAGCTTTTTCTGGTTTTGATCATTTCAAATGAAAAAACAAGCTATCGTTGCGGTGAATGCACGTTTTCTTTTTTCACATCCAGCTCACTTTATTGCACTTGGTTTTGGCAGTGGTTTAGCAAAAGTTGCACCGGGTACGTGGGGCACCATAGCGGCCCTACCTTTATTTGCTTTGTTGCAAATGGGTTTTTCTAACTTAACAATCGCGCTGTTTTGTATTCCCGCATTTGCGCTTGGCGTTTGGGCCTCCGAAGTTACAGGGCGTGCACTTGGCGTCAGCGATTATGGCGGCATCGTTATCGATGAGATCGTTGCGATGTGGTTAGTTTTGTGTGTTGCACCAGCATCAATAGCGGGCTGGGTGTTGGCATTTGTGCTATTTCGCCTGTTTGATGTTCTTAAACCTTGGCCAATCCGCTGGCTGGATCAATATGTGAAAGGTGGCTTTGGTGTCATGATTGACGATATTTTGGCCGCCGTATTCGCAATCATTCCTTTAGTATTGCTTGCACCTTATCTTTGATCATGGATAACACATCTCAACATGGTGAAGCTGAAGCGCTCCACGCTCGCTTGCTCATTATTGTTAAAAACTTGCCCGATTTGCCTGGCGTGTATCGTTATTTGGCTAGCGATGGCACGGTGCTGTACGTCGGCAAGGCTAAAAGCCTCAAAAAGCGCGTCAGCTCCTATTTTCAAAAAAACGACCAAAGTCCGCGTATCCGCTTAATGCTGGCGCAAGTTGCGAGCATTGAAACAACGGTAGTCCGCTCGGAAGCAGAGGCTTTAGTTCTTGAAAATAATTTAATTAAAGCTTTAAGTCCTCGCTATAACATCCTGTTTCGTGACGATAAATCGTATCCTTACGTGATGTTGAGTGGTCATCGCAGCCCACGCCTGGCTTACTATCGCGGCACGCTCGATAAGAAAAACACTTATTTTGGTCCGTTTCCGAATGGCTATGTGGTCAAAGAAAGTATTCAGCTGCTGCAAAAGGTTTTTTTGCTTCGCACCTGCGAAGACTCAGTGTTTGGTAATCGTTCACGACCCTGTTTGCTACACCAAATCAAGCGTTGCTCTGCCCCTTGTGTCGATCTGATTTCTCCCGAGGATTATCGGCAAGACGTTGCTAATGCCACTCTATTTTTGACCGGAAAAGAAACAGAAGTCATCTCAGCGCTCGAGCTTAAAATGAAGTCCTTGGCGGCGGAATGGCAATTTGAGGCTGCGGCGGCAGTCCGTGATCAAATTCAGGCTTTGTCTCAAGTTCAAGAGCGGCAATTCGTGTCGTCTAATACCAGTGAAATGGATGCGGATATTGTCGCCTGTGTTGAGAGTGAAGGTGTTTTGTGTGTGAATTTAGCAATGGTGCGCGGTGGACGCCATGTCGGGGATAAAAATTTATTTCCAAGCCATGCAGATGAATACACACCGAGTGCAGCTATCCATGCTTTTTTAGCACAGCACTATCTAGAACGCAGCACGCCGGGAATGATTTTGTGTTCGCCCGAGCCGGATGAGTCGATCGTTCTCGCTCAGTTACTCTCAGAGCAGGCGCAGCGCAAGGTGCTGATTAATTGCAATCCTAATGGTGAGCGACGTATCTGGCTGGAGATGTCTAGACGCAACGCAGAGCAGGCAATACTTCAGAGGAAAGGTCAGCAAGCCAGCCAAGCGGGGCGTTTAAGTGCATTGATTGAGGCGCTGGGTTTGCCTGATGAAACACAGCGATTAGAGTGTTTTGATATTTCTCACACGATGGGTGAGGCAACCGTGGCATCCTGCGTGGTGTACGACAGGCAGGCTATGCAGCCTAAAGAATATCGTCGCTACAATATTGCGACCGACACCTCTGGCGTTGCCAAAGATGGTTTCTTGCCGATTACCCCAGGAGACGATTATGCCGCGATGCGCCAAGTATTGACCCGGCGCTATGAAAAAGTCGCTGCGGGTGAGGGCGTGATGCCTGATGTGATTTTGATTGATGGCGGCAAGGGACAGCTTGGTATTGCGATTGACGTTATGAATGAAATTGGCTTGACCTCGCCTTGGTTGGTCGGCGTGGCAAAAGGCGAGACACGCAAGCCAGGTTTGGAGCAATTGCTCGTGCCGCGCACTGGAAACACGGTACAATTGCGCCGCGACCACCCAGGCCTGCATTTAGTTCAACAAATTCGCGATGAAGCGCATCGTTTTGCGATAACCGGTCATCGGGCGCGCCGAGCGAAGGCGCGAGTCAGTTCGAGTCTAGAAGAGGTTGAAGGTGTTGGGCCAAAACGGCGGCAAAAGTTGCTGGCTCGTTTTGGTGGTTTGCAGGGGGTCAAAGCTGCGAGTGTTGATGAGTTAATGCAGGTTGAAGGCATTAATCAGGCACTGGCTGATAAAATTCACGCCGCATTGCGCGGCTAATTCGCCTTGTCAAATTGTTGTATGGCAAAGCGAAATAACGATGCAAGACGAGATGGCTTTGGGTCAATACGCTTGCTTAATCACTTAAAGTGCCTTAATGCCATTTAATTTACCTATTCTGTTGACTTGGTTGCGCGTTGCGCTGATTCCCGTGTTTGTCGGTATTTTTTCCTTGCCGCAGGCCGAATATCCCTTGGCTTGGCAAAACATGGTCGGCGCTAGCTTGTTTTTGCTGGCCGCAGTTACGGATTGGTTTGATGGATTTTTGGCGCGACGATGGAATCAAACTTCGCAATTTGGTGCTTTTTTAGATCCTGTGGCGGATAAATTGATGGTGGCGGCGGCCTTGATTTTGTTGGTCGAGCTCGATCGCACCGCAAGTTGGCTGGCCGTCATTATTATTGGGCGTGAAATTACGATATCGGCTTTGCGCGAGTGGATGGCGCAATTAGGCAAAGCAAAAAGTGTGGCCGTGAGTTTTATTGGCAAGCTGAAAACCACCGCACAAATGGTGGCGATTTTCCTCCTGGTTTGGTCTGAGCCCATCATTCCCGGCGTTTCAACGCACATGGTTGGCACAATTGCGATGTACATTGCCGCGATTTTGACGATTTGGTCGATGTTTTACTATCTACGCGTTGCCGCAGAGCAGTTTAAAGACGGCGCAAGCTGATCTTTTTTTGATGACGTATATATCTGTAGACCATGTTAATCATAGCTTGCCGCTCCATACATTGAGTGGCTTTAGTTTGCGTGTTTAAATCAAAACCTCTACTGGCAATTGCCGGCTTCTACTTTTGTTATTTCGCCTTTAACGGCTTGTTTTCCCCTTACTGGGGCTTGTATCTGGCGAGCCTAGCGTTTCCTGCTTGGCAAATCGGTATTCTCACCTCTCTAACGCAAATCAATCGAATCTACGCCCCGACGCTATGGGGCTGGCTCTCTGACCGCACGGGTCGACGACAAACCATTTTGCGTATTGCTGGCTTGGGTGGTTTTGTCTTTTTTATTCCGCTCTTGATGACGAATTCTTTTGGGTTGCTGTTTGTTGCCGTATTGCTGGCTAGTTTTTTCTGGAGCGCTGCATTGCCCTTGGTTGAGGCAACGACCATGACTCTACTTAAGGGCGATAGTGGCGCTTATTCAAGGTTGCGACTCTGGGGTTCGGTCGGCTTCGTATTTGCCACTTTGGTGGCGGGTTATCTGATTGAATTGCGTGGCATTGCGATCTTGCCGTGGGCTGTGATTGCCATTATGGCCAGTTTAGCGCTGTACTCTTGGCAGGTGCCTAGTTCGCCGGTGGTCAGCCAAACTCGATCTGAGCAGTCCAGTTTTAAATCTGTACTGGCGCAGCCTGAGGTGCGCGCATTATTGCTGTCGTGCTTTTTCATGGCCTCGGCGCATGGTGCTTACTATAGTTTTTACTCTATTTATGTGGCCGAGCATGGTTACAGTCAAAGTATGATTGGCTGGCTGTGGTCAGTCGGTGTGCTGGCAGAAATTATTGTATTTGCACTGATGCCGCAATTGACGCAAAGATTTGCTTTGCGAGCTTTGTTTTTATTTGGCTTGGCGATTGCGGTGGCGCGTTTCGGTTTGATTGCTTTTGGTGTTGGTTCTTTGGCTTTGTTGATGCTGGCGCAAATTGCCCATGCATTTACCTTCGGTAGTCATCATGCGGTGACGATGAATTACATTCATCGCTATTTTGCAGGACGAAATCAAGCAAGGGGGCAGGCCTTGTATATTGCCGTGTCGTTTGGCCTTGGTGGTAGTCTGGGTGGTATATTGGCAGGGTTGGCTTGGGATCAGTTTGGTGGTGTACTCATTTTTGGCGTTTCAGCCATGGTCGCGCTGCTTGGTTTTGTTGTTGCTTGGTTTGGTTTAAAAAAATAGATGTATTGCGCCCCGGTTATTATCTAAATTTGGCTCTACTCATATACCCATTGGATTTTTTATGATTATAGTGATGCAGTTAAATGCGCAAGAGCAACAGATTGCGGCGGTGATTGAGCGGATACGCGAAGCAGGGCTCAAAGAGCACGTATCGCGTGGTGCAGAATTGGTCATTATTGGTGCCATTGGTGATGAAGATCGAATCAATCAAGCTGCGTTTGAAGTGTTGCCTGGCGTGGAGCGCGTGTCACGGGTAACAAAACAGTACAAAATGGTGTCGCGTGCAACGCACCCCAGCGGCATGCAGTTTAAGGTGCGTGGTGTGATGGTCGGTGGTGAGCAAGTGCAAGTTTTTGCCGGCGTTCATTCGCTGGCCTCAACGGATAACTTGCAAGCGCTTGCGAGTGCAGCTCAGGCGGCGGGTAGTCGCTTGCTTTGGTCTCGCATTGAGCGGGCGGGATATTCGCCCTATGAATTTCATACGCCAGAGTTTGATGGCTTGGCGTCATTGCGTGACGTTGCTCGGCGTAATGGAATGCCTTTTGCTGCTGAAGTGAGCGATGTGCAGGCGCTGGATATTCTACTGGCTCATGATGTGGACGTTATTCAATTGGGTGCACAAAGCATGCAAAATCGCGCGCTATTGCGCGAGCTCGGTCGACTCAATAAACCAGTTATTTTGCGACGAGGTTTGGCCGCAGCAGTGACAGATTGGCTGCTGGCTGCCGAGGCGATCGCCGCAGGTGGTAATCATCATATTGTTTTGTGCGAACAAGGTTCGAGAGGGGTGCTCGATGTGGCGACGATTTCGATGGTGAAGCGAGAGACTTATCTACCCGTGTTTGTCGATGTAAGTCATGCAAGTGCGAAATCGTGGATGGTGCCCCATCTGGCCTTGGCTGCGGTGGCTTCGGGGGCCGACGGTTTGATGGTGGATGTTCATTCATCGAGTTCTTCTGTTGCTGATTACGGCGATCAATCGCTTGCGCTGCCTCAGTTTGAGCAAGTTATGGCCAGTTTACGAGCTGCGTTGCCGGCTCTGGGTCGAGCCATTTAAATTTATTGGACGTCTGAATGCAGTCTATTGAGCGGTTAGTGTTGTTGGGTACGGGGCTGATTTCCGGTTCTTTTGCGCTGGCACTTAAGCGTGCGCGCTTGGTTAAGCGTGTCGTTGGGGTGGGTCGTAATATCGAAAATCTCGAGCGGGCGCTGGAATTGGGTGTCGTCGATGAAGTGTCGACCGATGCAGCGCAGGCGGTACGGGGTGCTGATTTGGTTCTTCTCGGTACGCCTGTTGGGCAAATGGGGCGTTTAATGCAGCAAATCGCACCCAATTTGCCCGTAGATTGCGTTGTGACTGATGGTGGGTCGACCAAGCAAGATGTTTGCGCTTTGTTTCGGGAAAATTTGCCTCGCCACTTGGCGATGTGTGTGCCTGGGCATCCGATTGCGGGCTCGGATTTGTCGGGAGCGTCTGCAGCACAATTTGGTTTGTACGAAGGTCGTCGCGTAGTGTTAACGCCCTTGCCAGAGAATGATTTGCTTGTTGTTGAGTGGGTCAGACAATTGTGGGTTTCTTGCGGTGCGACAGTCTATGAGATGTCGGCCGAGCAACATGATGGGATTTTCTCTGCGGTCAGTCATGCACCACACCTACTGTCTTTCGCGTATATGAATTCTGTGCTGGATCGATACAATGCTGAGCAATGCCTTGATTTTGCCGCGAGTGGGTTTCGCGATTTTACGAGAATTGCTGGCTCGCATCCTGATATGTGGCGCGATATTGCGCTCGCTAATCGCGATTCGGTTTTAGGTGATTTAAAGGCTAATGTTGCACAGTTAAATCATCTGATTCAGTTGCTTGAGTCGGGGCGGGGTGATGAATTAACTGGCTTTATACAACGTGCAAGCCGAGCTCGGATTGAATGGGGAAAACCCAAAAAGGGGTAGAGATATGAGTTATCAAGCCGCTGTAAACCGTTACGAAGTGATGCCTTATCGCCGCTGTGGTCGTAGCGGACTTAAACTGCCGGCGATATCCTTGGGTCTGTGGCATAACTTTGGCGACAACAAGCCCTACGACAATAGTCGGGCCATGTTGTTGCGTGCATTCGATTTAGGTATTACGCATTTTGATTTGGCGAATAATTACGGCCCCCGTCCGGGTGCGGCGGAAGAAACCTTCGGCAAAGTACTAAAGCAAGATTTGCGTGCCTATCGCGATGAAATGATAGTGAGTACCAAGGCGGGTTGGGAAATGTGGCCGGGCCCTTATGGTGAGTGGGGTAGTCGCAAATACTTGATGGCGAGCTTGGATCAAAGTTTGCAACGCATGGGCTTGGATTACGTTGATATTTTTTACTCGCATCGTCCAGATCCAGAAACACCGATGGAAGAAACTATGGGTGCGTTGGATGCGATGGTTCGTCAAGGCAAGGCTTTGTATGTGGGGATTTCTTCGTATTCGCCAGAGCAAACTGTTGAGGCAGCTAAAATATTGAAAGAGTTGGGTACGCCTTGCTTGATTCATCAGCCCAAGTATTCAATGTTTGAGCGTGAAATTGAACGTGGCTTGACGGATGTGTTGGCTGCCAATGGCATTGGTAGTATTGCGTTTTGTCCGTTGGCGCAAGGCTTGCTCACGAGTCGGTATTTGGATGGTATTCCGCAGGATTCGCGCGCCGCTGCTTTGGATAATCATTTCCTCAGTGAGCAAGGCGTAGCTTTGCAATTAACGCACATTCAGAAACTGAATGAGTTAGCAAAGCGCCGCGGTCAAACATTGGCGCAGATGGCGCTTGCGTGGGCTTTGCTGACCGTGACTTCGGTGATTGTCGGGGCGAGTCGTGTGTCGCAGCTTGAAGAAAATGTCGGCGCAGTTGCTAATTTAAGCTTTTCTGCCGCTGAGTTGCTTGAAATTGAAGCCATATTGGCTTCAACTTAAGATTTTAAGGTTTGTTGAGTTTAAAAGCCGGCGATAATTCGTTGGCTTTTTTGTTGATGGAGGGAAGGAATGAGTCAGAGTTTAGTGATTGCAATTGATGGCCCGTCAGCATCCGGCAAGGGGACTGTTGCGCAGCTGGTTGCTAAGTGTTTGGGTTTTGCGTATTTAGACTCGGGTGCTTTGTACCGTTTGACCGCTTTGGCGGCCAAACAACAGGGCGTGGCTTGGTCTGATGAGGTGGCTGTTTCTGAGGTGGCTAGCGCATTGGATGTAGAGTTTATCGGCGAGCGAATTGTGCTGGCGGGTGCTGATGTGAGTTTGGGTATTCGCGCAGAAGAGATTGGCTCTGGGGCCTCGCAGGTGGCTGCGTTACCAATGGTACGGGCTGCGCTACTGCAGCGCCAACGTGAATTTTCGACAATGTGCGGCCTTGTGGCTGATGGCCGCGATATGGCATCGTTCGTATTTCCTGCTGCCCAACTCAAGGTCTTTTTGACTGCTAGTGCTGAGGTTAGGGCTGAACGGCGTTATAAGCAGCTAATTGGGCGAGGTGAAAAGGCTGATTTAGCACTTATTACATCGGATTTACAGTCGCGAGACGATAGGGATCGTCAGCGCACGGTTGCTCCACTTGCGCAGGCGCATGACGCTTTCTTGCTGGAGACATCAAATTTGAGTGTTGATGAGGCCGTAACTCAGGTTCTAAGCTGGTGGCGGGCGAGAAGATAATTGTGCTAAGCACTTGATAGGGCAAGATTATTTCCGTATAATCGCCAGATTCGTTTTTTGATGCAAATTGAGGACGAAGACTTAGGTGGCGCCCCGCCCCTAGGGTTGATTAACTAACCTGCTGGTGCATCCTGCATTGGCTAATGGAATTTTCCACTAAATGACTATTGATACTATGGAAAGCTTTGCCGCCCTATTTGAGGAAAGCCTAACCCGTCAAGAAATGCGTTCGGGTGAAGTGATTACTGCAGAAGTGGTAGGTATCGACAACAACTTCGTAACCGTTAATGCTGGTTTGAAGTCTGAATCCCTGATCCCGTTGGAAGAGTTCAAGAACGACAACGGTGAAATCGACGTTAAGATCGGTGATTTTGTACCTGTTGCGATCGATAGCCTTGAAAATGGTTACGGCGAAACTAAGCTTTCTCGCGAAAAGGCAAAACGCCTCGCGTCTTGGATCGAGTTGGAAGACTGCCTCGAACGCGGCGAGATCATGTCTGGCGTTATTTCTGGCAAAGTAAAAGGCGGTTTGACTGTTATGGTCAACGGCTTGCGCGCTTTCTTGCCAGGTTCATTGGTTGACATTCGTCCGGTTAAAGACACTACACCGTACGAAGGCAAAATGGTTGAGTTTAAAGTTATTAAACTTGATCGCAAACGCAATAACGTTGTTGTTTCACGCCGTGCGGTCCTCGAAGACTCATTGGGTGAAGAGCGCTCTAAATTGTTAGAAACCTTGAAAGAAGGTTCTATCGTTAAGGGTATCGTTAAGAATATCACTGACTACGGTGCGTTCGTTGATCTTGGCGGTATTGATGGCTTGCTCCACATTACTGACTTGGCATGGCGCCGTGTTAAACACCCATCTGAAGTATTGGCAGTGGGTGATGAGCTTGAAGCTAAGGTTCTCAAGTTCGATCAAGACAAAAACCGTGTATCTCTTGGCTTGAAACAATTGGGCGAAGATCCATGGGTGGGTCTATCACGTCGTTACCCATCGGGCACTCGCATGTTCGGTAAAGTAACTAACTTGACTGACTACGGTTCATTCGTTGAAATCGAACAAGGCATCGAAGGTCTGGTTCACGTTTCTGAAATGGATTGGACTAACAAGAACGTTCACCCATCTAAAGTTGTTTCTTTAGGTGATGAAGTTGAAGTGATGATCTTGGATATCGACGAAGACAAACGTCGTATCAGCCTCGGCATGAAACAATGCATGGCTAATCCATGGGATGATTTCGCAGAAAACTTCAAGAAAGGCGACAAACTGAAAGGCGCGATCAAATCGATCACTGACTTCGGTGTATTTGTTGGCTTGGCTGGTGGTATCGATGGTTTGGTTCACTTGTCTGACTTGTCTTGGCACGTTGCTGGTGAAGAAGCTGTTCGCAACTTCAAGAAAGGCGACGAAGTTGAAGCAATGGTTCTTTCTATTGATGTTGAAAAAGAGCGCATTAGCCTCGGCATCAAACAAATGGAAGGTGATCCATTTAACAACTACGTTTCTACGTCAGACAAAGGTGCGATCGTTAAAGGTACAGTTAAATCACTCGACGCTAAGGGTGCAACAATTGCTCTAGCTGATGATGTTGAAGGCTACCTACGTTCGACTGAAGTTTCACGTGACCGCGTTGAAGACATTCGCACTGTATTGAAAGAGGGCGATGAAGTTGAAGCTGTCATCATTAACGTTGACCGCAAAAACCGCTCAATCAACTTGTCAATCAAAGCGAAAGACCAAGCTGAGCAATCTGAAGCAATGAGCAAAATCACTGCTAGCGATGACAATGCAGGAACGACTAACCTCGGCGCATTGTTAAAAGCAAAATTGTCAGGCTCTGCTGAATAAGGTATTTGTTAGAATGACCAAATCAGAACTCATCGCGAAACTTGCTGCTCGTTATCCGCAGTTGGTGGCAAAAGACGCAGAGTTAGCCGTAAAAACGATACTTGATGCGATGGCCCGCAGCCTTTCGCAAGGCCAACGTATCGAAATTCGTGGATTTGGCAGCTTTGACTTGAATTACCGCCCACCTCGTACGGGGCGCAATCCAAAGTCTGGTACAAAAGTAGCTGTCCCAGAAAAGTTTGTGCCTCATTTCAAGGCGGGTAAAGAGCTGCGAGAACGTGTCGATTTGGATGCGTAATCATTAAGCTATTTGCATAGAAAAAGGCGGCACTTTCGAGTGTCGCCTTTTTATTGCATACTTAAAATCCGACTGATTGCGATTTACGCTACAATATTGCTAAATCTTGGAGTGATTATGCGTTATTTATTTTGGCTTATTAAATTTATCGGTTTTGTGCTTTTATTTGGCTTTGCTATGCATAATGCAAATCCAGTTCGCTTGAATTTTTACTTGGGCTCCTCTTGGGAGGCGCCACTTGCTCTTATTTTATTGGTTTTCTTGGTTCTTGGTGCTGCAATTGGGCTATTGGCCAATCTAGGTCAAGTGATTCGACTGCGCCGTGAAGTACTTACTTTACGTAAAGAAAGGCGTCTTTGGGTCAATGAAAAAATAAATAAAGAAGCTGAAATTCTCACTCCGCCACTTGATGCGATCTAAATTTAAAAGTCTACTATATGATAGAAATTCAATTTTGGTGGTTGGCCATCTTGCCTGTTTTTTTCGGTTTGGGCTGGTTGGCCGCTCGTGTCGATATTAAGCACGTCATTGCAGAAAGTCACTCGCTGCCCCTTGCTTATTTTAAGGCCGTTAACCACCTATTGGCCGGCGAAATTAATAAAGCAATCGATCTTTATATTGATATCGCAAAAAAACACTCCGAAACAATCGAGCTACAGGCTACGCTCGGGCAGTTATTTCGCCGCAGGGGCGAATTAGAGCGTGCGATTCGTATGCATCAAAAAATTCTATCTCGCAGAGAGTTGGATGAGAATCAACGTCAACAAATTCAACTAGAATTAGCTATCGACTTTATTAAAGCAGGGCTTTTTGATCGTGCAGAAACAATACTGCATGACCTAGCCAATACCGATTCAGCTCGTTTAGCACGCAAAGAATTGCTGGCCATTTATCAGCAAGAGCACGAGTGGCAAAAAGCAATTGCAACGGCTGAACTGCTTAGGGATGAATCTCATAGTTATCAACTGGAAATTGCGCAGTTTTATTGTGAATTGGCCGCAGAAAGTCTAATTCGAGCACAGCATGACAAAGCTATTAACGAGCTTGAGCTTGCACTGAAAGAGCATCGGCAATGTGCACGTGCTCATTTAATGCTGGGTGAGATCGCGTTTACAAAAGGTTGTTTTGATTTGGCGATTGAGCATTGGCTTAAGATTGCCACGCATGATGTTCATTATTTGGCATTGGCTGCTCGATTTATTCTTAATGCGTATAGAGAAAAGAATCAATTAGCCGAAGGCATTAGCTTATTGACTCGGTATGTTCAACAAAACCCAGAGTTGGACGTAATTGATTTGATTTACGAACAACTTTTGGCAACTACTGGGATTGATGCGGCCTATGAGTTTGTTCGTGAACGCCTCCGTGAAAATCCTAGCATGCCAGGTTTACGCAAATTGCTAGAAGCCCATCTTTTGGTGGCTCCAGACGAACAAAAAGTTGAATTAGAAATTATTAGCAAACTATTGCATGACAATACACGCACTTACAGTATGTACTATTGCAATGAATGCGGGTTTAAAACCCGGCAATTTTTTTGGCATTGTCCCGGTTGCAATCAATGGGAAAGTTATGCGCCCATCCGTGGCAAAAGTCGAGCGGCTGTTTGAGTCGTTACTAATTAAATCAGTCTTTAAGTACTCCAGGAATTAAGTGATGAAAGTAGATTCACGTATTGTAGTTGCTTTAGATTTTGCATCAGCCAAAGAAGCGCTGGCATTTTCCGATACAGTTAACCCAAGTCTTTGCAAATTAAAAGTAGGTAAAGAGCTTTTTACAGCTAGTGGCCCTGCTTTGGTAGAACAGCTAATAAACCGAGGCTTTGATGTTTTTCTCGATTTGAAATTCCACGATATCCCACATACGGTTGCTCAAGCTTGCAAAGTTGCTGCCAATCTTGGTGTTTGGATGGTCAATGTACACGCCTCTGGCGGAAGAAAAATGCTGGAAACAACCCGCGAAGCCTTAGAAGGGCTACCTCATCGTCCTTTGTTAATCGCGGTGACTGTTTTAACCAGCATGGGAAATGATGAGCTTTTCGAGCTAGGTTTGCCGACGGCAGAGCAACAGGTTGAGCGGCTTGCAAAATTAACTCAGTCTTGTGGTCTTGATGGTGTTGTGTGTTCTGCTCAAGAGGCAGTGCATTTGAAGCAGGTTTGTGGCTCTGACTTTAAGTTGATTACACCAGGAATTCGCCCAACGGGCTCAGCTGTAAATGATCAAAATCGTATCATGACGCCCAAAGCAGCTTTGCTAGCGGGTTCGGATTACTTGGTGATTGGTCGTCCAATTACTCAAAGTGAAAATCCTGCTCAAACCCTTGAGCAAATAAATACAGAGTTGGCCGCATAAGCATGCAAATCCTTCTACAAAAAATAAAAAAAGCCAAAGTGCTAGTGGTTGGTGATGTGATGCTCGACCGTTATTGGTTTGGTGACGTAGAGCGTATTTCGCCTGAAGCGCCTGTCCCGGTTGCTCGGATCACCAAAACGGATGAGCGTGCTGGTGGTGCAGCTAATGTTGCGCGCAATATTGCTTCACTCGGTGGTCAGGTGCGGCTACTGGCCGTAGTGGGCGACGATGAGGCCGGTTTGAGTTTAGAGCGCTTATTGATGGCGCAAGGCGTTGATGCCTTGCTACATCGCGATAGTGAGATTTCGACTACGGTGAAGTTGCGTGTTCTTGCTCGACAACAGCAATTGTTGCGGATTGACTTTGAAAACAAACCTAGCCACGAAGTACTAGCTGCAAAGCTCGATGAGTTTAAGTTGTCTTTACTTGATTGTGACGTGGTGATCTTGTCCGATTACGGTAAAGGCGGTTTAGTTCACGTTCAGCAGATGATTCAAGCTGCTCGAGCGGCAGGTAAGCCTGTTTTGGTTGACCCCAAGGGGGATGAGTACGAATGCTACCGTGGCGCTACCTTGTTAACACCGAATCGCAGTGAGTTTCGCCAAGTGGCAGGGCAGTGGCAAAGCGAAGTCGAGCTTATTCAAAAAGCCACTCAGTTACGCGCTGATTTTGATCTGGATGCACTGCTGGTAACGCGCAGCGAAGAGGGTATGACACTATTTAGAGAAGAGCAAGTCGTTCACAAGCCAACTCATGCGCGCGAGGTGTACGATGTTTCTGGTGCTGGCGACACAGTTATTGCGACTCTGGGCTTAATGTTGGCTGCGGGCTTAGATTTACCTGAAGCAATGGATTGGTCAAATCGCGCGGCAGGGATCGTGGTTGCTAAGCTAGGTACTGCAGTGGTGAGTGCTTCTGAATTATTTTCATAATAAGTATTGCTTCATAGGCATTAAAAATCAATGCTTGTGGAGCAATACATCGTTAGTCTAGTGTGATAACCCTGTTTTTCCCGGACTTCTTTGCGTGGTACATTGCTTGGTCAGCCCGCTCAATGCTAGCATCTCGTGCTTCGCCTGCGCGATAAAGCGTTACGCCCGCACTAAATGTAATTAGCATTTTTTCATTGTTGTGCATAAAGAATCGCTTTGTTAATTCACGCTGCACGCGCTGCATGACTTGAATTGCGCCAGCAATATCTGTTTCAGGCATCAGAACGACAAACTCTTCACCACCATACCTGGCGACTGTATCTGTTGGCCTAACCAAGTCTTTGACTACTTTGACTAAGTGAATAAGAGCGGTATCTCCAGCCGCATGACCTTGGCTGTCATTGAGTTTTTTGAAGTTATCGATATCTAATAATGCGATGGCCAATGGTGATGAGGTCCTCATTGCTCGTGAAGTTTCAACCTCGTAGGCCTCTTCAAGGCCACGACGATTCAAGGCACCCGTCAGTTGGTCTTCACGTACTTTGTCACTTAATTTGCTCAGTTCAGCTTCCAACTCCATTACCCGATGATGCGCTTCATCGGCTTGCTGACGTGCCTCGAATAGGTCATCTCGTGAACGACGAACATCCAGCTGCATGCTACGTGTATCTTGTAGCAGGTCTTCCATTACATGGCGAATGCTGGTCAAGTCATTCGCAGAGTCAATCTTTTCCGCATAAGTATTAATCTTGTCGTGATACTTATCAGTGCTTTCTGACATATAGCCAAGACGATCAATAAATGAGGTTAGCATGTTTTTAAGTACTGCTTGCGCCTCAACTAGGCTATGTTTGACTTGGCTTTGCTTGAATAAAACTTCTTTTAAGCCAACTTCTGCATCATAAATAACACGCATATCAAGCGGCTGTGCCATGATGTGCTGCACTACTGCAATTTGACCTCGTACCCATTCATCATCGACCACGATGGCGGACATATTGTCGGTCAGTAATCGCAGCAAACCCATTAGTCCATCGCAAAGACGTTGTTCGTTGTCATTCTCTAGCTCGAGTTTTAGCCAAAATTTCCTAAGCCTAGGTACCCACTTTTCCATGGTGGCGATACTGTCAACGGCTTTAGCTTCTTGAGCTATGGCGAGAGTTTCACTCTGTAAATCGATGTTGTGCAATAACTTGGTGGCAAGGCCAAACTCTAATGCTTGTGTAAAAGCATCTCGCCACTCTCGCCACTCAACCTCCTTAGCCTGCGAAGACTCTGACTGACTAGGGCTGCTTTCACCTAGTGCGCTACTAACATCAATATCGCTTACAGAGCCTATGCCCGTTTCGGCCCAAGCATTGATAAGTCCATTGAGTTTTTCATTTAGGACGGCACTGTCTTGTTTGAAATTAAGTAGTACCCGATCAAGCGCCTCTTTTTTTCGGCTTGGTGTGTAGCTGGGGTTGCGTAGATCCCACTGTAAAATTAAATCACGAATGAGCTCAGACCAGCCTTTGCTGAGCTCTGCTTGATCTGTTTGGCTACTTACTATCCTAAAAATAGACTCTGGAATTTCTGCCCACTTCTCTTGGTTGATAGCGGAGCGTATTTGATCGATTTGTCGTGTTACGACTTGAGACTGCTGAGGCAGTTTGCTGAGCGCATCAATTAACTCTTTAAGTCCTGGGTGCAGGCGCTCGAGCTCTGGTGTTTGTGCAATTTCATGGTAAATCGCCTCGTAATGATCGGGCGAAGGTAGCATTCGCCGCATGGCGAGCTGCTTTAGTGTTTCGCGTGCGATTTCAGTGGGATTGCTCAACTTGGTCATGGCACGATCTTTGGCATACTGGATGAAACCATTATAGGGAAACTTTCTAACAAATCAGTCTTATACATAGAAAACGCCACGATCAACGTGGCGTAGGCGACTTGCTTTAAAATTTATGACAGTAGGCCTTTTGGCAAGGAAAAAATCACGTTCTCTTCTATGCCATCCATAGCAGTAACTGAGTTAGCACCTAATGATTGAATTTTCTCAATCACACGCTGTACTAAAACATCTGGCGCTGATGCACCGGCGGTGATTCCAACCCGTACCTTGCTATTAAACCAAGCAGGATTTAATTCGGTTTCATTGTCGACCATATAGGCGTCAATTCCTAGACTGGTACCTACTTCACGCAAGCGATTAGAATTAGAGCTGTTAGGTGAACCAACCACAATCAAAATATCCACATCGCGCGCTAACTGCTTGACGGCATCTTGGCGATTTTGTGTTGCATAGCAAATGTCGTCTTTTTTAGGGCCAACAATAGCTGGAAAGCGTGTACGCAAGGCTTCAATAACCACTTGGGCATCATCAACTGAAAGTGTGGTTTGCGTGACGTAGGCCAGTTTGTTAGGGTCTGAAACCATGAGTTGGGCAGCATCTTGAGGCTCTTCAACCAAATACATACCAGCTTGAGCTTGGCCCATCGTACCTTCAACTTCGGGATGGCCTTTATGACCAATCATCACGATTTCAAAACCTTGCTCACGAAGTCGTTTTACTTCAAGGTGGACTTTGGTAACGAGAGGACAAGTCGCATCAAAAATATTGAGGCCACGCTCAGCCGCTTCTGCGCGCACAGCTTGAGATACGCCGTGAGCTGAAAAAATAAGTGTGTTACCTGCTGGTACATCGCTAAGATCTTCGATAAAAATTGCGCCTTTGGCTTTGAGATCTTCAATGACAAATTTATTGTGTACGACTTCGTGACGCACATAAATCGGCGCACCATATTTATCAAGTGCACGCTCAACAATCGCGATTGCGCGATCAACGCCAGCACAAAAGCCACGGGGTTGCGCCAAAATAATATTCATTGGTTTGTTCATTGAGAAGCGAGCTCCGGTTTCTTAAAGCTATCAATCACCATTAGTACCGCACCGATACAGATCGCTGAATCAGCAATATTAAAAGCAGGGTAATACCATTTGTTATTCCAGTGAAATAACAAGAAATCGATAACATGGCCAAAGACCATCCGATCAATTGCATTGCCAAGCGCCCCCCCCAAAATCAAGGACAAGGCTAGTGCGTAGCGTGTCTCTGCGTGATGTTTTTTGATCAAAAACACGAGCACGACCGAAACCACCAAGGCCAGCCCAGTGAAGAAGTAACGCTGCCAGCCTCCCGCATCAGCCAAGAATGAAAATGCTGCACCTGGATTGTAGCGAAGCGTTAAATCAAAAAAGCCTGGAATCACTGTTCTGACTTCGGCGTATTGAAAAAGTGCTTCAACTAGGTGCTTGGTGGACTGATCTAGGATCAGTACTGCCAAGGCCAGCAACATAAAATGCACAAACCGCTTAGGCATGTTGGCGAGCCTCACCTGCGCCGTGCAAATTATCGTTGCAGCGAGTGCAAAGACCAAGATGCGCTGTAATCGTGCCGACGCTAGGGTGGTAGTGCCAGCAGCGTTCACACTTCTCGGCGCTGGATGCTGAAACGCTAATCGCAGCTTCACCTTCGAGCAGGTTTGCTTGAGATGTAATCATAATAAATTTGAGTTCATCACCCAAGGATGCAAGAGCTTGATAAGCCTCACCCTGTGCTGTGATGGTGACTTCAGCTTGCAAGCTTGAGCCTAAGGCTCCGGCTGCACGTTGCAACTCAATTTCTTTTTGTGCGTTAGCGCGTACTTCGCGCACTAGAGCGAATGCGGCCTGTAATGATGCAGCATCTTTGATGCTTGGAATATCCAACCATTGATCGACAAATACATTTCCGTCGTTTCTTAGGGCTTCCCATGCTTCGTGTGCGGTGAACGACAAGATTGGCGACAACAAACGCACCAAGGCTTGTGTGATATACCATAGGGTGGTTTGTGCTGAGCGACGGCCATGCGATTGGCTTGCCATCGTATACAGTCGATCCTTGATGATGTCCAAATAGAACGCACCCAGCTCATCCGCGCAATAACGATGAATTTCTTGCACGCCCGAATGGAATTCGTACTTAGCATAAAACGCCGTCAAATTATTCTGGAACGTCGCCAATTCAACGAGGGCATAACGATCTAAAGTCAGCAACTCATCAACGGGCAATACATCTGCCGCGCTAAAATCTGACAGATTCGCCAGCAGGAACCGCAAGGTATTACGTACGCGGCGATAAGAATCCGTAGTGCGTTTCAAAATCTCATCAGAAATCGAAACTTCGCCAGAGTAATCGGTACTCGCAGTCCATAGGCGAAGCATGTCCGCGCCCATTTTATTAATCACGTCTTGTGGCGAAACGACATTACCTTTGGATTTAGACATTTTCATGCCTTTACCATCGACAACAAAACCGTGAGTTAGTAACTGCTTGTAGGGAGCCTGACCGACTGTTGCGCAAGCTGTTTTGAGTGAAGATTGGAACCAACCACGATGCTGGTCTGAGCCTTCCAAGTATAGGTCAGCAGCAGGGCGGCTTTCTTCTCCGTGATTGAGTTCTTCGCGCTGCTTGATGACTGCAAAGTGGGTTGAGCCTGAATCAAACCACACGTCGATCGTGTCTTTCAATTTTTCGTAGTGCGCTGCGTCGTCGCCGAGCAACTCAGCAGCATCAAGCTTAAACCAAGCCTCAATCCCTTCTTGTTCGATGCGCTGTGCGACTTGTTCCAGCAATTCGGTTGACCGTGGATGCAGTTCAGCAGTTTCTTTATGGATAAAGAAAGTCATCGGCACGCCCCAAGTACGTTGGCGTGATACACACCAGTCTGGGCTATTTTTGATCATGGCCTCTAGTCGCGCACGACCCCAAGCCGGGAAGAACTCGGTTGCATCTACTGCGCGATTGGCTTTGTCACGCAACGTTTCGCCACCAACTTCTTTGTCCATGCCAATAAACCATTGCGTTGTCGCACGGAAAATCAGTGGTGTTTTGTGGCGCCAGCAATGCGGGTAGCTGTGTTCGAGTTTTTTGTTGGCGAGCAATGCGCCGCGTTCTTCCAGTAGAGCAACGACTTTTGGATTGGCTTTCCAGACCGTTTCGCCTGCAAAAAACTCGGTCGTTGAAATGTAACGACCATCATTGGCAACTGGATTGTCTACCGGCAGTTTGTATTTCAAACCAACTTGGTAGTCTTCCAAGCCATGTGCAGGAGCTGTGTGCACCAAGCCTGTACCGGCTTCAGCGGTAACATGCTCGCCGCAGATAATCGGCACTTGGCGATCAATGAATGGGTGTTGCAGTAGTAAACCATTGAGCGCCGCGCCTTTGGCTTGAGCGATCACTTCATTGGCATCGATGTCGTAGCGTTTTAAGGCCGCTTCAGCTAACTCACGCACTAAAATCAGTAAACCTTTTTCAGTGGCAATCAGATCGTAAGTGAATTCTGGGTGTACCGAAACCGCTTGATTTGCTGGTAACGTCCAAGGCGTAGTGGTCCAAATCACTGCGCTCGCAGTTTGTTCTCCCACATTAACGCCACCAAAGGCGGCAGATAGGGCGGCCATATCGACCACTTGGAAAGCAACATCAATCGCTGCCGATACTTTGTCTTCATATTCAACTTCTGCTTCAGCTAGGGCTGAGCCGCAGTCGACACACCAGTGCACTGGCTTTTGGCCTTTCACCAAATAACCGTTATGGTGGATTTTGCCCATAGTACGGACGATGTCGGCTTCGGTTTTGAAGTTCATCGTTAGGTATGGGTTTTCCCAGTCAGCCAAAACGCCAAGGCGGATAAAGTCGACTTTTTGTCGCTCAATTTGTAATGCTGCATACTCACGGCACAATTCACGGATGAATGAGCTAGGTAGGTGAATATCTTTCTCGTTGAGTTCATTCGCTTTGCGGTATTCAACAATACGAGCATGAATCGCTGGATTGGCTTTAATTGCGTCTTTGTCTGATTTAACCAGTTTTTCGATTTGATGCTCAATCGGCATTCCATGGCAATCCCAGCCTGGCACGTACGGCGTATCAAAACCACTCAGTGATTTTGACTTTAGGATGATGTCTTTGAGGACTTTATTCATCGCATGGCCGATATGGATATCACCATTGGCGTACGGAGGGCCGTCATGCAAAATAAATTTAGGACGATTTTGTTCTTTAGCGACCTGACGCAGTTGTTGGTAGATTTTGGCATCTTGCCATTGCTTTAAGAATCCAGGCTCGCGCTTCGCGAGATCGCCACGCATCGGAAACGGCGTATCTAAAAGATTAACTGGATATTTGTTCGCGGGTTTATCGCTCATTGTTGTCTCTTGTATTCAATATTAAATAGGTTGGCGCGCCGCAAACCAAGCGCGTGCTTGATCGCAATCTTTCTGAATTTGGGCGATCAAGGTGTCAAAATCTGGGTATTTTTCTTCGTCGCGTAATTTGGCAAGAAAATTAACACGTAAATGTGATCGGTAAATATCACGATCAAAGTCAAAAATGTGTACTTCTAGTTTGGGTTTTAGGTCGCCACCATGAATAGTGGGGCGAAAACCTAGGCTAGCAACCCCCTGATAGGTGCGCTCTAGGCCCAAAATTTCAACGACAAAGATGCCAAACAAAGGAGGTTTATTATGTTTCAGTTGAATATTTGCCGTCGGAAAGCCAAAAGTACGTCCAAGCTGATCGCCGCCAACGACACGACCCGCAATCGAATAAGGGCGGCTCAGTAGCGTAGCGGCTTGTGACATGTCGCCATGCTGCAATGCATTTCGTACCGCGGTGGAAGATACCCGCTCCGTGTCATGCTTGAGCGTTGGCAGGCTAACCGTCGAAAAATCAACCGAAGCGGCCATTAGATTGAAGTCACCACTTCTTTTTGCACCAAACTGAAAGTCATCGCCAACCAATACATAAGCCGCGTTAAGCTGCTTTGCGACGATTTGATCGCGAAAAGCCTGTGCATCAATTGATGCAAAGGCTTTGGTAAAGCGCTGAACGATCAGGTAGTCAATTTCGGCTTCACGCAAAAGCTCAATTTTTTCACGTAAGCTGGTTAAGCGGGCCGGGGCTGATTCAGGCGTAAAAAGTTCTCTTGGGTGTGGCTCAAACGTCATGACTGCGGTCACAAGTTGACGCGCCTTGGCCTCAGCCTTAAGCCGATCCAGCATCGCAATGTGGCCTCGATGTAGTCCGTCGAAATTGCCAATAGTTAAAGCCGAGCGAGGAAGAGGGTGGTGCGGCGTGCCGCGAATTACATGCATTGAATGTGTCTTGACCAAAATGTACGGTAAATTAAATCAAACGAGTGATTCTAACGCCTAGCTCAAAAAATGTCAGAATAACCTTGGCTTACGGCCCGACGTCGACAATGCCGCCGAGCTGAGCAGTGCCAGTGATTGTTTTGCCTTTATCAAGACGTACTCTCACCGGCTGCCCTTCTGCTGCGGCATTCATGGCAATACCCTCGTTACTGATTTCGATGCCGTCTTGCCTAAATATGATTTTGACCTTTTGATTTTGTGAAATGGCCATTGCAGTGCGCAATTGCTCTTGACGCAAGGTTTGACCTGCAGCCACCGGGCTATTGAGTGCGCGGCCAATTGCGGTTGCAGGGTCTAAAATTACCGATCCGGGCAACGTAGCCAAATCACCTTGCTGCATGGCGATATCGCCCGTGCTAATTTCTTGATTGGCTGCTAAGGGCCTAGCGGCAACGGCATATTGCACTTGAATGCTGATTTTGACTGGTAAATTGAACATCCAATTTGCACCTTCGATGCACTTTACGCGCAACATTGTGTTGCCAACCAAGCGATTGCCTTGCGGCAAACTAATTTCACGTTGCGTGCAGCCATCGAGCTTCAGTCGACTAACGATAGGGCGCAATTCAAATGAAAAAGCGCCGGGGCTATTACTTAATGAAGTATTGAGCCAGTCGTTCACTTCTTGAGTGATATTTGCGTGAGTCGACGCAGGTTCAGAGGCTTGCAGAGGCGCGCTCAAACTGGCTAAAGCCATTAAAAAACTGAAGATTAATTTTTGCATGGGGCAAATTATAGTCGCTTCACGTCGCTTAGCCTACAATCGTGTTTTTTAATGGCTTTGCATTGGTTGTCAATATGTTGGAAATGCTATTTGGCGTAACCACGCTGGTGGTTTTGTTGGCAGGTATCTTGGTGGTGAGTCGATTGCATCAGCTAGCGACAGTACAACGTGAAGTCCTCGAAGCTTTAACGCAAGATCTGGAAACGAAGCATCGCGAAATGCTGAATGACCTTCACCACGGCATGAGCAAGCAAACTGAAGCAATGCAACAAGGTTTAGTGCAGCACGGTAGTTTGCTCAATGAGGCGGTTAATCGCAATAGCGATAGATTGCGCGATAGTATGAGTGAGTCGTTCGAGCGACTGCGCCTTGGTGTTGGCAATGAAATGAAAGAGAGTCGCGAAACGATCTCTCGCTTACAAACTATCCAGAGTGAGGCGTTGTCGACATTGCGGCTCACCTTGGTGGCGAGCTTGGGCGAGTCACGCGAGCAAATGCTCAAGCAGTTAGGTGATATTTCTGGCGTATTGCAAGGCAAACAAGACGCGCTACGCGAAGATATGCTGATAAAACTTTCTACGATGCTGGCCGAGCAATCGAAGCGTGAAATGGAGCAACTCCAAGCTGCGCTGCAGCAGTCTTCAGTGGCACTCACAGCGAGCGTCGGTGAATTAACAAAAGCAACAGACCATCGTTTGGCTGAGATTTCAGGCAAGGTCACCGAGCGTTTGGATGAAGGGTTTAAGAAAACCAACGAAACTTTTGCCAATGTAATGGCGCGTCTGGCTACGATTGATGAGGCACAAAAGAAAATTGATGGCTTAACGACCAATGTCGTGAGTTTGCAAGAGTTATTGGGTGATAAACGATCACGTGGTGCATTTGGCGAAGTTCAGTTAGAGCATCTGATTAGCAATGTGCTGCCAGCACAAACATACGAGTTGCAAGCTACGTTGCCGGGTGGTGTGCGTGTGGATTGTTTACTCAAGCTGCCAGAGCCAACGGGTACTGTCGCTGTCGATTCAAAATTCCCGCTCGAAAACTACCATCGAATGTTTGCGGGCGACATGGACAAAGTCACGGCGACGCGTTTTTTTAAAGCAGATGTCAAAAAACATATCGATGATATTTCAAATAAATACATCATCCCCAATGTAACAGCGGATGGTGCCGTGATGTTTATTCCGGCTGAAGCTGTATTTGCTGAGATTCATGCTTATCACCCCGAATTGGTGCAGTACGCGATGGGTAAACGTGTTTGGATTGTTTCGCCAACGACCCTGATGGCGGTCTTAAATACCGCTCGTGCTGTGATTAAAGATGTAGAAACGCGCAAGCAAGTCCACATTATCAAAGAAGCGCTGGGCAAGTTAGGGCAAGAATTTGGTCGATTTGATAAACGAATGAAAAACCTAGCTACACACATTCGTCAGGCGCACGAAGATGCAATGGAGGTGAGTGTGACTAGCGAGAAAATCTCTAAGCAGTTTGTAAATATTGAGCAGGTGCGCCTAGAGGGTGAGGAGCCTGTGGTGATCCCGGCTGCCGTTGCTGCGGGTATTTGATTGTGGCTATTAATGAATAATGCATAGGCTTATATACTACCAAGTAGTTTTAAATCGGGTTAGTTAGTGGTTGATTGAGGTGCGTTTTAGTTGGATTCAAAAATAACTGCACTCAAGCGGCTTAGCTTTTGCTTTTCTTTCAGTATTTGGCTTGCTATTCGAACGACTATGTCATGTAGTCTAAAATTTTTGCCTACTGTTTAGTTCACAGCAGGTGCGTCTACGGGTAAAATGCAATTGATTTGCTTTTGATCAAGTTTTCTCCCCTCTAAATTTATAAAGGTATCGCCGTGTTAGTAGCCTACCGTCAACATGTAGCCGAGCGCGCCGCGCAAGGCATTGCCCCATTGCCATTAACGGCCCAACAAACTGCTGATTTAATCGCTTTGTTGCAAAACCCACCAGCAGGCGAAGAAGCCTTTTTGGTTGACCTACTGACGCACCGTGTTCCTGCTGGTGTTGATGATGCAGCCAAAGTAAAAGCTGCATTCTTAGCTGCCGTTGCTGCAGGCGCTGAAGCCTGTGCGCTGATTTCTCGCGCAAAAGCGGTTGAGTTATTAGGCACAATGCTCGGTGGATTTAACATCAAGCCTCAAATCGACTTGCTTGGTGATGCTGAGGTTGGCGCTATTGCCGCTGAAGGCCTGAAAAAAACGCTATTGATGTTTGATTACTTCCATGACGTTAAAGAACTGGCTGACGCTGGCAATGCCAACGCTAAAGCCGTTTTACAATCTTGGGCTGACGCAGAATGGTTCACGAGTCGTCCAGAAGTACCAGCACAAGTGACGGTCACTGTCTTTAAAGTGACTGGCGAAACCAATACCGATGATTTGTCACCAGCGCCAGACGCTTGGTCGCGCCCAGACATTCCATTGCATGCTTTGGCAATGCTGAAAAACCCGCGCGAAGGCATTGACGCTGACGTGCCGGGCTCAGTGGGCCCAATGAAGCAAATCGTTGAGTTGCAAAAGAAAGGCCACCCAATCGCTTACGTTGGCGACGTAGTAGGTACCGGCTCTTCACGCAAATCAGCCACCAACTCTGTGCTCTGGTGGACTGGTGAAGATATTCCTTTCGTACCAAACAAACGCTTTGGCGGCTACTGCGTGGGCGGCAAAATCGCGCCGATCTTCTTTAATACGATGGAAGACGCTGGCGCTTTGCCAATCGAATTTGATGTAACGAATTTGAATATGGGTGACGTCATCACAATTTACCCGTACGACGGTAAAGTTGAAAAAGACGGTCAAGTTGTTACTACTTTCAGCCTAAAAACTGAAGTATTGCTCGACGAAGTACGCGCAGGTGGCCGTATTAATTTGATTATCGGCCGTGGTTTAACGAGCAAAGCACGTGAAGCGTTGGGTTTACCTGCTTCAACAATCTTCCGCTTACCGCAAGACCCAGCAACTTCTACCAAAGGCTTTACACAAGCACAAAAAATGGTCGGTCGTGCATGTGGCTTGCCAGAAGGTCAGGGCGTTCGTCCAGGCACTTACTGCGAGCCAAAAATGACATCGGTTGGCTCGCAAGATACGACCGGCCCAATGACGCGCGACGAGTTAAAAGACTTGGCTTGCTTGGGTTTCTCTGCGGACTTGGTGATGCAATCGTTTTGCCATACTGCAGCCTATCCAAAACCAGTTGATGTAAAAACACATCACACATTGCCAGAATTTATCCGCAATCGTGGCGGCGTTTCATTGCGTCCAGGTGATGGCGTGATTCACTCATGGTTGAATCGCATGTTGATGCCGGATACCGTTGGCACTGGCGGCGATTCACACACTCGTTTCCCTATCGGCATTTCATTCCCTGCGGGCTCTGGCTTGGTGGCGTTTGCCGCTGCAACCGGCGTAATGCCGCTGGATATGCCTGAGTCGATTTTGGTTCGCTTCAAAGGTGAATTGCAACCAGGCATTACTTTACGTGACCTCGTTAATGCGATTCCTTTGTACGCAATTAAAGCGGGCTTGTTGACTGTTGCTAAAGCCGGTAAGAAAAACGCATTCTCTGGCCGCATTCTTGAGATCGAAGGCTTGCCAACCTTAAAAGTTGAACAAGCATTCGAATTGACCGATGCATCTGCAGAGCGCTCTGCAGCTGGGTGTTCGGTTCGTCTGGATAAAGAGCCTATTATTGAGTACCTCAACTCAAACATCGTTCTTTTGAAATCTATGATTGCTAACGGCTATGGCGACGCTAAAACTTTGGCGCGCCGCGTTGCGAGTATGGAAGCGTGGTTGGCGAACCCAACATTGCTTGAGCCAGATGCGGATGCAGAATACGCCGCGATTATCGAAATTGACTTGGCTGACGTGAAAGAGCCAATCTTGGCGTGCCCAAATGATCCAGATGACGTGAAAATCCTCTCCGAAGTTGCTGGAACCAAGATCGATGAAGTGTTTATCGGCTCTTGCATGACCAATATTGGTCACTTCCGCGCAGCAGGTAAATTGCTGGAAGGTAAGCGCGATTTGCCAACGAAATTGTGGATCGCACCGCCGACGAAAATGGACGCAGAGCAGTTGACGGCTGAAGGTTACTACGGTACGTTTGGCGCAGCGGGCGCTCGTACTGAGATGCCAGGCTGCTCATTGTGCATGGGTAACCAAGCACAAGTTCGTGAAGGCGCAACGGTCGTTTCAACGTCAACGCGTAACTTCCCAAATCGTCTGGGCAAAAACACCAATGTATTCTTGTCATCTGCCGAGTTGGCTGCGATTGCTTCTCGCTTAGGCCGTATTCCTACGGTTGCTGAGTACATGGCAGACGTTGGTGTGCTCGATAGCAAATCGGCTGAAGTCTATAAATACTTGAACTTCAACCAAATCGAATCGTATCAAGCAGAAGCTGATTCAGTTAAGGCATAACGCCAAACTATCTCATGACAAAAGACCCGCATTGCGCGGGTCTTTTTTTGCCTAAGCACTTCATTGCTAAGTGGTTTTTTCTTGCCCCGATCTTTGATTTAAGGCAAAATTGCGGGCTTTTTCGGGTCAGACCTTTGGGTTTGATTTTTATCTATTGATGGCTTGCCCACCCATCGGGCGCTGGTTGCATTGGCGAACAAAGTGGCAAGACCTTCTAGCCCAGGAGGTATTGGACATGTCCAATCTGGCTACAGCTGAGTTAATGATTGAATCAATGTCGCAGCTGGATCTTTCTACACCACTACCTGTTGCCGCTTATTTTGACGAGGCGTTGTTTAAGCAAGAGCTCGCAAAATTGTTCGCGAATGGTCCGCGTTATATCGGCCATGAACTGATGGTTCCTGCCGCGGGCGACTACCATGTTTTAGAGGCGAGCAATGGCTCGCGATATCTAAAGCGCACCGATGAGGGTGTGAAACTTCTTTCTAATATCTGCCGGCACCGCCAAGCTAAAATGCTTGATGGTCGTGGCAATGCCACGCATACAGTCTGTCCGTTGCATCGCTGGACTTACGACCAGCACGGTCAATTACTAGGTGCACCGCACTTTCCAAGCAAACCTTGCCTGCATCTGCCAGAGACCTCGTTGCAGAATTGGAACGGGCTTCTCTTTGAGTCTGGGCGCGATATTGAACGCGACTTGAAAAATCTAGGGGTACGTGAAGATCTTGATTTTTCAAAGTACGTATTTCACAGCGTGGCAGTCGACGAGTATGAAGGCAACTGGAAAACCTTTATCGAGGTTTATCTCGAAGATTATCATGTCGTGCCATTTCATCCTGGATTGGGCAAGTTTGTTGATTGCAACGCGCTTAAATGGGAGTTTGGTGATTGGTACTCGGTACAAACCGTCGGCGTGCATCACGAATTAGCTCGACCTGGCTCCAAGGTGTATCAAGACTGGCATGATCAGGTAAAACGCTACGATCACGGTAAAGCACCAAAATATGGCGCCATCTGGCTGACCTATTACCCGAATATTACTGTGGAATGGTATCCGCACACACTCGTGATCTCGACCATCATACCGACTGGTCCGCGCAGTTACAAAAATGTAGTTGAGTTTTACTATCCCGAAGACATTGCCTATTTTGAGCCCGACTTTGTGGCGGCCGAGCAAGCGGCTTACGCAGAAACTGCTGTCGAAGATGTAGAAATTATTAATCGAATGGAAGCAGGTCGTGCGGCGCTGTTTGCCGAGGGGCGTAACGAGGTGGGGCCTTACCAAAGCCCGATGGAAGATGGGATGCGCCATTTTCATCAATTTCTCCGCCGTGAACTGGGTGATGCAATCCCCACTTGACGCATAGCTTGTGCTTCTCAATACCAAAGCGGCCTTGGCCGCTTTTTTTTGCGATTTAAATATAAATGTCACGTATATGGTGGCAGATGCTAATTAATATAGCCTACGTGAATATACTCATGATTGTATTGTTTTAATCTGCTCTTGGTTCTTGTAAAAACGTTGGGATGATATATTTGCATCGCTCGCAATCGATACCCGCACATCCTGTTTATGCTTTCAGATTCCGTAGGGCTCATGACTTCTTCACAACGACAGGGATACCGCGGTTTGCGCGGCAACAACAAGCGGTTAGAATAGGGCGCTTAAGGGAGTGCTTATGCGTTTATTACTAAGTAATGATGATGGATATTTTTCACCAGGGCTTGCCGCTTTAGCGATGTCGCTTGGTGATTTGGGCGAAACGCTAGTTTGTGCGCCAGAGCGTGATCGAAGCGGCTCCAGCAACTCTCTTACACTAGATCGACCATTGTCAGTTCGTGAAGCACCTTCTGGGTTTTTTTACGTTAACGGCACCCCAACAGATTGCATTCACCTAGCTGCTACAGGTCTGATGCCTGAATTGCCCGATATGGTGGTTTCCGGTATTAACCACGGCCCCAATATGGGGGATGACACGATTTACTCTGGCACGGTCGCCGCGGCGACCGAAGGTTTTTTGCTAGGCATTCCGTCTATTGCGATCTCTCTTGCATCTCACAACCCAGTTCACTTTGAAACGGCGGCACGCGTTGCGTCTGATTTGGTTAAACGCTTTCAGCAAGATCCATTTCGTGGTGCCGTGCTGCTCAATGTCAATGTGCCTGACCTGCCATATGAAGCGCTAAAAGGCATTCAAGTGACGCGCCTAGGCCGACGCCACAAGTCTGCGCCTGTAATTCGCTCCGAAAACCCACGTGGCGATACGATTTGGTGGGTCGGTCCAATCGGGAAGGTTGCGGACGCCACCGAAGGTACTGACTTTGATGCTGTCGCTAATGGCTGCGTATCGATTACGCCATTGTCCGTTGATTTAACGGCGCATCAGCAGTTGGAATTTATCTCTACATGGATTAATACGTAATGCTGGCCCAAGGTAGCGGTATGACATCAGTACGTACCAGGACGCGCATGCTTGAACGGCTTAGAGCACAGGGTATTTGCGATGAGGCCGTTCTCTCGGTAATGGGGCAAATTCCTCGCCACGCTTTTGTTGATGAAGCTTTGGCACATAAAGCCTATGATGACGTGTCTTTGCCAATTGGCTTTGCTCAGACCATTTCACAGCCCTACATTGTGGCAAGAATGTCTGAATTGGTTAATGCTGTGCCGCAGCATGGTATTATTTTGGAAATCGGCACCGGCTGCGGCTATCAAACAAGCATTCTCGCCAAACTATTCAAAACAGTTCATAGCATTGAGCGAATTGGCGGCCTTGTACGCAACACCCGCGACCGACTTAGTGAACTACAAATTCATAACGCACGACTAAGGCATGCCGACGGCAGCAAAGGCTTGCCAGAGCTCGCTCCGTTTGATGCCATTCTCATTACTGCTGCCGCGCCTATCGTGCCAGAAAACCTAATGGACCAACTGGCCATGGGGGGGCGCCTTGTATTTCCGGTCGGCGATTCGGACCAGGAGTTGCGTATGATTGAGCGACTCCCCGATGGCTTTACCGAAACACGCCTTGAAAAGGTCAAGTTTGTTCCAATGCTGCCCGGCACGGTCTAATCAAACCCGCTCAGTTCAATTTAAGTTTTAAGGAGGATATGCATGAGTGTTAGTCGCCTCAGCATTGTATCTGCATTGTTTTTGTGCGCTTGTAGTAGTAATCCACGCACCCCCGCGCCGATTGTTGATAAAGCCCAGTCCAGCACCGTGCCGGCAACTGCACCAACAAGCAACACAATCGCAACGCTCAAAGAAACATCCAATCTTAATGCAGACACCTACACCGTTAAGGCAGGAGAAGGTCTCTATCGCATCGCGCTTGATCACGGTCTTGCTTACAAAGACTTGGCTGCGTGGAATGGAATTGCTGATATCAATTCGCTCAGAGTTGGTCAAGTCTTGAGGCTAAGCCCTGGTGGTGCAGAGCAAAATTCAGGGGTTGAGGTTCGACCGCTTACTGATTCTGCGTCCATCTCAAGTACGGGAGTGCCACTAAAAAGGGAGGCCGTAGCGAATGGCAGCATTAAAAAGTTTCCGCGCGCGGTAAAAGAAGGCTATTCGGAGCAAGCCGCATCTTCGATTGCTGGCCAAGCCGATGGTGAAAAAGTTGTTCTAAAACAACAAAACTCAGTTGCTGGCGCGAGTGGAGTAACGACAAAACCGAATGGCTTGATAGCCTCTGGCGCCAAAGTAGAAAACGCTGATAAAACAAGCTCTGCAGAGGTACCTTCATCGGCCCCTGGTAATACCACTGCAGCAAATTGGGGGGCGCCAACAGCTGGCAAAGTGACCACGCCATTCACAGTGGAGCGTAAAGGCATTGATATTGCAGGACAAATGGGGCAATCTATAGTTGCGTCAGGGAGTGGTAAGGTCGTTTACGCCGGAGCGGGGCTCAGGGGCTATGGAAAAATGATTATTGTTCAGCATGCGGATGGGTTTTTATCGGCCTATGCACATAACAGCAAACTGATCGTAAAAGAAAATGATGTCGTTAAAAAAGGCGAGAAAATCGCCGAGATGGGAAATACAGATAGCGACCAGGTCAAGCTACACTTTGAACTCCGTAAGTTTGGTAAACCTGTCGATCCTAGTAACTATATAAAACTAAACTAGAGATACATCATGAGCGATCAACTGGATATATTAGAAGAAGAACTTGTTGAAGAAGAAGACCTGGCCGAGGTCGAAGCTGAAGATGCAGAAGCTGAGGTAGACAGCAAGGATGAATCAGATCGTTACACGGCAGAAAGTACTGGCGACGTTACTCAGATTTATCTAAATGAGATTGGGCAGAGTAAATTACTGACGCCGGACGAGGAGCGAGCGCTTTCGCGCCGCGTTGTTCAAGGTGATTTTTCTGCACGACAAAAAATGATTGAGCACAATCTGCGCTTAGTCGTAAATATCGCCAAGCACTACATCAATCGCGGCATGACTTTGCTTGATTTGATTGAAGAGGGCAATATTGGCCTGATGCACGCACTGGAAAAATTTGATCCTGAGCGCGGCTTTCGCTTTTCAACTTACGCGACTTGGTGGATTAGACAAAGTATCGAGCGCTCAATCATGAATCAGTCTCGAACTATTCGCCTGCCAGTACATGTTATCAAAGAGTTAAACGTCTATCTGCGAGCGCAGCGTCACCTTGAGGCGAGCTTAGGGCATGAGCCAGCTATCGAAGATATTGCTCATCTGGTTGGCAAAGATGTGGAAGAAGTTCGCCGTGTAATGAGCTTAAATGAGCGCGTTGCTTCGCTTGATGCGCCACTTGATATTGACCCTATGCTATCGATTGGCGAGTCCATTCCTGATGATCAACACGATGGTCCTGAAGCCATCCTGCAAAATAGCGAAGTAGAAAAATACGTCAAAGAGTGGCTAAAACAACTTAATGATAAGCAACGAATGGTGATTGAACGTCGCTACGGCTTAAATGGCTATGAAATCTGTACGCTAGAAGATTTGGCTGCCAATTTGAGTTTGACGCGTGAACGTGTTCGGCAAATTCAAATTGAGGCGCTTGATCAGTTACGTCGAATCCTGCGGCGCTACGGAGTTAGCCGCGATGTAGTTCTGTAAAACGAAAAAGCAGTAACTAAACTGCCCAATAAAAAATCCAGTCGTTTGACTGGATTTTTTATGTATTAAGCCGCAAGCATTGCGTTACAATGCTTGCGGTCAAATACCCTTAGATGCCGCGAAGTAACTCATTAATACCTACTTTGGAACGAGTTTTTGCGTCTACTTTCTTCACGATTACAGCGCAATATAGGCTGTACTTGCCGTCTGCAGAAGGTAGATTGCCTGAAACAACGACTGAACCTGCTGGGATGCGGCCGTAAGTCACTTCACCAGTTTCACGATCGTAAATGCGTGTCGATTGGCCAATGTAGACGCCCATCGAAATCACAGAACCCTCTTCAACGATAACGCCTTCAACAACTTCAGAGCGCGCACCAATAAAGCAATTGTCTTCAATAATGGTTGGGCCAGCTTGTAGCGGCTCCAAAACGCCACCGATACCAACGCCGCCAGACAAATGTACGTTCTTGCCAATTTGGGCACAAGAACCAACCGTTGCCCAGGTGTCTACCATCGTGCCTTCGTCAACGAATGCGCCGATGTTAACGTAAGAAGGCATTAGAACAACGTTTTTACCAATGTAAGAGCCTTTACGTGCTACTGCGTTAGGTACTACGCGGAAGCCGCCATTGCGAAAATCTTCTTCAGTGTAATCAGCAAACTTGCTTGGCACTTTGTCAAAAAACTTTGTGCAGCCACCATCTAGCACCGCATTGTCATTGATGCGGAACGAAAGCAAGACTGCTTTCTTGATCCATTGGTGAGTAAACCAATCACCATCGATTTTCTCTGCAACGCGCAATTGGCCTTGGTCTAGCGCTGTAATAACTTCATTGACTGCTGCACGCAGATCGGCAGAAACGTTGCTTGGAGTAATATCGGCACGGTTTTCAAATGCGGTTTCGATAATGGCTTGCAAATTGCTCATAATTAAATTTCCTTGGTGGGTGATTTCGATTTAAATTTATTTACTTAAGTGTGTGGCAATATTGAACGATGCGCTCAGCTGCCGCTACACACTCAGCAATCGGTGCAACTAAGGCGATACGAATAAATCCTAAACCTGGGTTGGTTCCGTGAGCTGACCGTGCTAAGTAAGATCCTGGTAGTACGGTAACATGCTGCTGCTCAAACAATCCAGTAGCGAACGCCTCATCATCAATTGGCGACTTGGCCCAGAGATAAAAAGCTGCGTCTGGCATTGATACATCCAATGCGGTTTGCAAAACCGAAGTCACGGCTGCAAATTTTTCAGAATATAATTTTCTATTTTCAATAACGTGTACTTCGTCATTCCATGCAGCCACACTTGCAGCCATCACCATAGGGCTCATCGCGCACCCATGGTAAGTACGGTATAGCAAAAACTTAGCAATGATTGCTGCATCGCCGGCTACGAAGCCAGATCGCATTCCTGGTACATTTGAACGCTTTGATAGGGATGAAAACATCACCAATCGCGTAAAATCGCGACCTAATTTGTGTGCGGCTTCTAAACCACCCAAGGGCTTGTCTTCACCAAAATAAATTTCTGAATAGCACTCGTCAGACGCAATCACAAAACCGTATTGATCAGAAAGTTTAAAAAGTCGCTCCCAATCACTCAGCGAAGCCACTGCGCCAGTCGGATTGCCTGGTGAGCAAACAAAAACCAGCTGAGTATTTGCCCAAATTTCTTCGGGTACGCTATCCCAATCTGGCTGGAAACGATTCTCAGATGTGCAATTGACAAACCATGGCTCGGCACCAGCCAAAAATGCGGCACCCTCGTAAATTTGATAAAACGGATTGGGCGAAAGAACGATAGGGCGCACCGCGGTTGGATCAATCACGGCCTGAGCAAAAGCAAAGAGAGCTTCCCGACTGCCGTTGACAGGCAGAATTTGCGTGGCGGCATTGAGTTCTGGGATTCCGTAGCGACGGGTCGCCCAGTTGCTAATACTTTGGCGCAACTCATCAGAGCCCAGTGTTGCCGGGTAGTTCGACAAACCCGCCATATTATTGCTCAAAGCATCTTTAACCAAGGTTGGCGCTGGATGTTTAGGCTCGCCAATCGATAGGTTGATATGTTTGAGTTGTGGATTGGGCGTAATCTCAGCAAAAAGTTGCCGCAGTTTTTGGAATGGGTAGGGCTGAAGTAGGTCTAGTCGCGGCGACATAGCGCGGCTCTTTGATGGTTTGGGAAGGCCACAATTATAGCCTCTTGCGGGCGCACTGCGCCACGCAAGAAGCAACAAAAAACATTTACTTTGTGAGGCTAGGAAAGTGGGTCAGAAGTTTTCTTAGCTTGGGCTCTACCACAGCTCGGCAATAGGGCTGCTGAGGGTGTTTGCTGTAGTAATCATGATGCTCAACTTCAGCTGGCCAAAATTGACTGGCTAGCAAAACCTCGGTCAAGATAGGGGCTGTAAATGAATTTTTCAGATCACGGAGTTTGCTTTTGCTGCTTTGAATTTGATCTTCGGTGCTTGCAAAGATTGCCGACCGATACTGAGTGCCAACATCGTTCCCTTGCCGATTGTGTGTCGTAGGGTCGTGAATGGCAAAAAATACATCCAGCAACTGTGCCTGTGTAATTAGCTGCGGATCAAACGTGACTTGCACCACTTCGGCGTGCCCAGTATCGCCTCGGCATATTTGCTCGTACGTTGGCGACTCAATACGCCCCCCCATATAGCCGGAATTGGCACTCTGAACGCCACGAACTTGCAAAAATACAGCTTCGAGGCACCAAAAACACCCGCCAGCAAGAGTTATCGTTTCAAGCATAAATCACCTCATTGCCTTGCTGTTCGTAAATTGCTTGGTTGCTCGGCGTTAAAATTGGTTCGAAATGGATTGATGTCCAGTCCACCGCGCCGAGTGTAGCGCGCATACACGGCAAGTTTGAGTGGTGCGCAGTCGCGCATAATGTCGACAAAAATACGCTCTACACACTGCTCATGGAATTCATTGTGATTTCGGAATGAAATCAAATAGCGCAATAAACTTTCTCGATTAATTGTACTCCCAGTGTATTGAATCTGGACACTGGCCCAGTCTGGTTGCCCCGTTACTAGGCAGTTTGATTTAAGGAGGTCTGATGTCAGTGTTTCGCTAATGGTTCGGTCGGTTGGGTCACAACGCAAAATACCGACGTGGGGAGCGTATTGGTCGACTTCAATATCAAGGTTGTCGATATTGTAACCAGTAAGCTCTCCAAATTTGAGCTGATTAAAAAGCGCAGGCTCGGTTAGTTTTACCTGTATAGGGGCACCAACCCCTTCTGAAATGTCTTTTAGCAAAATACGACTTAGCTGCTCAAAGTTTTCTACTTTTGTTTGGTTAAAGCTATTTAGGTAGAGCTTAAAAGACTTCGATTCAATAATATTTGGGCTATCAGCAGGGATTTGAAAGGTCGCAATTGCAACCTGAGGCTTGCCTTTGCTATTTAACCAAGAAAGCTCGTAGCCATTCCAAACATCTACCCCAAAGAAAGGCAGGGCAGTTTCAATGCCGATCTCCTTGCGCTTTTGCTCGCGAGGAATAGGGAAAAGCAGGCTTGGGGTGTAGTCCGTAATGTAGTCGCTGGTTTTGCCAAGCGGTGACAATAAAACATCGCTCATAAATATTTCCAAAGATTATCGATACTTGCGAATCAAGCCTACCATAACCCCAAATATTTCCAAGCTTGATTCGGGGCGAATGATTGAAAAGTCAGCGTTGTGCGGGATTAAGTAATAGCCTTGCTTGTCTTTGCCCAGCTCTTTGAGCGTGTATTCGTTGTCAATGATCGCCACCACAACGTCCCCAGCAAGGGCGGCGTGACGCTTTTCAACCACGGCAATGTCGCCATCAAAAATGCCTGCGTCCATCATCGAGTCGCCTTTAATCTTCACCAAAATAGATGAGGAAGGTCTCGGCATGAGGTATTCATCGAGCGAAATGGCTTCACTCATTGCGTCGTTTGCTGCTGCTGGCAAGCCTGCTGGCAAATTAAAGTCAGCCAATTCTCGCTCAAAAAAACGCTTAGTCGGTGCCAGTCGTTTATCGGGGGTTACTTCAATAAAACCTGCAAGCGTCAATCTTTTCACCAATGCCGAAACTGCGGATTTTGATGCCATGCCTAGTAACTCACCAATCGCAGAGTAGGAGGGGATGTTGCGGTAATCGGCGTAGTAATCCTGTAATTTGCCGAGGTATTCATTATCACGATTGGGGTTGGCCATAGCGCACCTCTTTAATGGTATATGCTATATAGCGTATTGAACGTTCGTTCTTTCGTCAAGTGTCGTTTTAGTTTAGCCACGTCTCGCGAGTGTCGATTACAATCTCGCCAATTATTAAATTATGGATTAAGTCTATTGTGCGTATTTTGTTAGCTCCTATGGAAGGTCTACTCGATTGTGTTTTGCGTGACGTTATCACCCAGGCTGGCGGCATCGATCTTTGCGTTACCGAGTTCATACGGGTGAGCGGCAGCCTGTTACCTTACCGAACGTTTGAGCGCATCGCACCAGAACTAAATCACCAGAGTCACACGCCAAGCGGCGTACCTGTACGTGTTCAGCTCTTGGGGTCTGATCCAAACTGCCTTGCTGAAAATGCAGCCCGGCTGGCTGAATTCAATCCGTACGGTATTGATTTGAACTTTGGTTGCCCAGCCAAAACAGTCAACCGCCACCGTGGCGGTGCCGTACTACTTAAAGAACCAGAGACGATTTATCAAATCGTAAAAGCAGTTCGCGATGCGGTACCGGGGTATATTCCTGTAACTGCCAAAATGCGTCTGGGTTATGAAGATACATCTCAGGCTGTTGAGTGCGCACAAGCCATTGAACAAGCTGGCGCGGCGGAAGTTGTTGTTCATGCACGCACCAAGGTGGATGGCTATAAGCCGCCAGCTTACTGGGAGTGGATAGCACTCATCAAGGAACAGGTTGGGATCTCTGTGGTGGCAAACGGCGAGATCTGGACTGCCGAAGAATTTAAACGCTGTCAGCTAATCTCAAACTGCGACGACATCATGCTCGGGCGCGGTATCGTGGCCAATCCGGGCTTGGCGCTTGAGGCGAAAACCGGGCGGGCGCTAACTTGGGTTGAGTTGCAGCCCTTATTTGCCACCTTTTGGCAGCAAGTACTCATTCATTGCTATCCAAAATATCAAGCAGGGCGTTTAAAGCAATGGCTTAACTATTTGCGCAAACACTACCCAGAGGCGGAGATTTTGTTTCAGCAAATCAAAACATTGAGTCAGTCCGAGCAAATCGAGACCTTTTGTGCTGATTTGCTGGGTTTAAGTCAATCAGGCAAGGTTTGAATGAGCTGCTCTAAAGTCTCGATTTGTGTTTTCCCATTTGCTTCGCAGTAGCGTTTTAATTTTTGATGCAGGCTGGCATCAATTTCAACCGAGAGTGCTTTGGGCAGGCGTTGATTATGATCTCGCGTTGCGCGACCCACCTGAAGCGAGCGCGACCTGCGTTTCCTTTCTGCTGCGCTCATTGCTCGACCAAGAATAGCGGGACGTCCGCGCTTTTTGGGGGTTGGCATTTCAGGTAGTTCGAGGGTGTGTTGATCGCTAGGGTGCTTCATTGTGTGACAAGTCGCAAATGCTGGCGCTTTATTATCACGTAGACACGGAATTTCAGCAAGCCCATCCCAGCCACAACAACACAACTACTGACCCACATCAGCGCTTGGCACGAATAATTACGAATTTGTCATTCTGTGTAGCGACAAGCACGTTACGAAACCAGCGTTTCAAATCTGCCTGGTAGTTTAAGTGGCGATTAGCCACAATCCATAGCTCGCTGGCCGGGCCCATGCAAGCCTTTGCTTGGCTAAACATGCTCATTGCAATGTCGGTAGTAACCGTGTTTTGCTGATGAAAGGGCGGGTTTATTAAAATTAAATCAAAGATTTGCTCGCAACCAAATAGCCCATCGTTGTGCGCGAGTTGATAGGTTGCATTGGGGAAATTAAAAGCAAAGCTTGAACGTGCTGATTCGACTGCAGCCAAGGACTCGTCCGTTAATGTGAGCGCAGCATTGGGGTGTAATTGGTGGTACGCAAGTGAAAGCAAACCATTGCCACAGCCCACATCGGCGACCGTTTTGGCGCATGGCAGTAGTTTGAAGTTTTCAATAAAAAATCGTGAGCCAATGTCTATTTTTTGCTCGGCAAAAACACCTGCAGCATTGTGCAATGTCAGATTGAGCTCTGGTACAGGTAGGCAACTTGTTTGTATTTGATGCTTGGCGGGCTCAAGCATGCCCTTGTACATGCGTGCCTTGCGCTCGGTTGGCAAGTACTGTAAGTCAGAGCATAGTTGCTTTAGCAAGTCTAAATGACCTGAACTAACGTGTTTTTGCATGCCTGAAAAATAAACTTCAAGCGGCTTGTCGAGTTGATTGCATACGTGCTTTAGTTGAGCCTCGAGTAGCGAAATTGATTTGGGGAGTTTTATCAGTCCGAGATCAATTTTTTGGCCTTCATATGCCTGAGGTTTGTGGTTGGAGTTGATCTCAATGGCTTTTAGTGAGCACCAAGAATCATTTACATGGAGTGGGTTCGAGGCGCTTGCGTGAACAGCGCAATTAATACCGCCAAATGCATCATTTAAAATCAGGATATTGGCTTGGTCCGAAATGAACTTGGCCAAATATTCGTCAGCTGCATCCCAGGCTTGCAAATCCTTAGCGTGCTTAGCAGGGTATCGACTCAAGTTGGCTGTCGAAAAATTAAATTGCGTCATTGTTTTGCTTGTCGATGTGGCGATATAGATTTCAGATTTTAACAGCCTTTGCTGGAGGCTAGGCGCGGACAGTGAGCTGCGGCGTTAAAAGCTTCTGCCTTAAGGTATCGTTCTGATGCAGCAAGTCAAGAATCACTTTACATAATGTACATTATGCGAAGATGTGTGACTGCCATTGCAAAAACATGACCTATATCAAACCCGCGCACGGAGACAAACATTAATCTAGCGCCATGCAGTAAACCACAGGGCCTCAAGCTGTGTTCTTGTAAAGACCTTGGTGGTTTGCTAAAAAGATTCGAAAAATGTGTTAATACTGTACAGATTTGTCTTAATTCTGATGGCATAATCAATTGCAATACTAACAGCTAGTGAAATCTCTGGAGAAAACAATGACAGTAACTAACGTACAAGAACTTGATGCTTTAGTCGCACGAGTAAAAAAAGCGCAGCAGCTGTTCGCAACATATTCACAAGAGCAAGTTGACGAGATTTTCCGTGTAGCTGCCTTGGCCGCCGCTGATGCACGCTTGCCGTTGTCAAAAATGGCTGTAGCTGAAACTGGTATGGGCATTGTTGAAGACAAAGTAATCAAGAATCACTTTGCGTCTGAGTATATCTACAATGCTTACAAAGATGAAAAAACATGCGGCATTTTATCGACTGATGATGCGTTTGGCACGATGACCATCGCAGAGCCAATCGGCATTATTTGCGGTATCGTACCAACGACCAATCCAACTTCAACGGCAATTTTCAAAGCCTTGATTTCACTTAAAACACGCAATGGTATTGTGTTTAGCCCGCACCCACGCGCCAAAAACTCAACCTGCGCCGCAGCTCGCCTTGTGCTTGAAGCTGCCGTGTCAGCGGGCGCGCCGCGCGACATTATCGGCTGGATTGACGAGCCAACTGTTGAGCTATCAAACCACCTAATGAAACACCCAGACCTAAATCTGATCTTGGCAACTGGTGGCCCAGGCATGGTTAAGGCTGCGTATAGCTCTGGCAAGCCTGCAATTGGTGTTGGCGCTGGTAACACCCCAGTTGTTATCGATGAAACTGCCGACATCAAACGCGCTGTGGCCTCTATCTTGATGTCAAAAACATTCGACAATGGCGTTGTCTGTGCATCTGAGCAATCTGTGATCGTTGTTGACAGTATCTACGAACAAGTTAAAGAACGATTTAACGCCAACGGCGGTTACATCCTCAACAAGAAAGAAACAGAAGCGGTTCGCAAAGTCATCTTGGTGAATGGCGGCCTGAACGCTGCAATCGTTGGTCAATCAGCACTCAAAATCGCTGAAATGGCCGGCATCAAAGTACCGGTTTACACCAAAGTATTGATCGGTGAAGTAACTTCAGTAGGCGAAGAAGAAGAGTTTGCGCACGAGAAACTCTCCCCTACTCTAGCCATGTACCGCGCCAAAGACTTCTTTGATGCAGTTACTAAGGCAGAAGCTTTAGTCGCACTGGGCGGGATTGGCCACACTTCATCGCTTTATACAGATCAAGACTTGCAAGGTGAGCGCATCGCTTACTTTGGCGACAAAATGAAAACCGCACGCATTTTGATTAATACACCTTCATCACAAGGCGGCATCGGTGACTTGTACAACTTTAAATTAGCGCCTTCGCTCACTTTGGGTTGTGGTTCATGGGGCGGCAATTCGATTTCGGAAAACGTAGGCCCGAAACATTTGCTTAACAAGAAAACCGTTGCGAAGCGAGCAGAAAATATGTTGTGGCACAAACTTCCAAAAAGCATTTACTTCCGTCGTGGTAGCTTGTCGATTGCGCTCAAAGAAATGGCCGGAAAACACCGCGCTGCAATCGTAACTGACAGATTCTTGTTTAATAACGGCATGTGCGATGAAACTATCCGCGTGCTGAAACAACAAGGCCTGGAAGTGGAAGTGTTCCACGAAGTGGAAGCCGACCCAACGCTTGCAGTTGTTCGCAAAGGTGTTGCGATGCTCAATAGCTTTAAACCTGATGTGATCGTTGCCCTGGGTGGCGGTTCGCCAATGGATGCGGCAAAAATCATGTGGGTGATGTACGAGCATCCAGAGGTTCATTTCGAAGATCTAGCATTGCGCTTTATGGATATCCGTAAACGTATCTATACCTTCCCGAAAATGGGCATCAAAGCCGAGTTGATTGCAATCCCAACAACTTCAGGCACTGGCTCAGAAGTAACGCCATTTGCGGTGGTAACTGACGAAGTTACGGGCATGAAATACCCAATCGCCGATTACGAATTGACGCCAAACATGGCCATTATCGATTCGAACTTGGTAATGAATATGCCAAAATCGTTGACTGCGTTTGGTGGTATTGATGCGGTAACACATGCACTTGAAGCTTATGTTTCAGTCTTGGCGAATGAATTTTCTGATCCGCACGCATTACAAGCTCTGAAATTGCTCAAGCAATACCTGCCATCGTCTTACACCAATGGCGCGAACGATCCAAAAGCGCGTGAACAAGTTCACAATGCCGCAACGATCGCTGGTATGTCGTTTGCAAATGCCTTCTTGGGTGTTTGCCACTCAATGGCTCACAAAATCGGTGCCGAATTCCACTTGGCACACGGCTTAGCTAATGCTTTGTTGATCAGTAACGTAATTCGTTACAACGCGGTTGATATTCCAACCAAACAAACAGCGTTTAGCCAATACGATCGTCCGCAAGCAAAATGCCGCTACGCAGACATCGCTGAGCACCTTGGTTTGGCTGGCAAGAATGACGACCAGAAAGTGGAAAACCTGATTGCTTGGGTTGATGAACTAAAACAAGTTCTAAACATCCCAATGTCGATCAAAGATGCTGGCGTGAATGAAGCTGACTTCTTGGCAAAACTCGATCGCATCGCCGAAGAAGCGTTTGATGACCAATGTACTGGCGCAAACCCACGCTTCCCGTTGATTAGCGAATTGAAACAAGTCTTGCTCGATAGCTATTATGGCCGTCCTTACCATGAAACTTATGGTGTGGTAGCGGAAGCCAAACCAGCAAAATAAGTAAATCGTTTAGTTTGAATCCAAAGCCCGCTCAATGCGGGCTTTTTTGCTTTTTAACGATGTGGAGGAGCGTGGTAAACTGCGCGCCACACTCACTTTTATGTGCGCTTCTATGTATGAACTACTAATTGGTCTGCGCTACACCCGAGCTAAAAAGCGAAATGGCTTTATTTCGTTTATTTCCTTGGTTTCAATTGCCGGCATTGGGCTCGGCGTTGCTGCGCTGATTATTGTGCTATCTGTGATGAACGGCTTTCAAGAGGAAGTCAGAAATCGCATTTTAGGCATGACTTCGCACATTACCGTGACCAGCCCTGATAATGCACTTTACGACTGGCAGGCAGCGATTGATACAAGCGCAAAAAAACCACACGTCCGTGGTGCTGCACCCTACGTGATGGGGCAAGGCTTATTTACCAATGGTAGCCAAGTCAAAGGCGTTCTAGTGCGCGGGATTGATCCTGCTTTAGAGCCAAAGGTGAGTGAACTGGCTGAAAAAATGATTGACGGGCAACTCGGCGGCTTACGTGCCGGTGAATTTTCAGTCATCCTGGGCTGGGCACTCGCGCAAGAACTCGGCGTAATGACGGGCGATAAAGTTACTTTGATTACGCCACAAGGGCAAGTCACCCCTGCGGGATTAATTCCTCGGATGCGGCAATTTACCATTGCTGGTATTTTCAAAGCAGATTACTTTCCTTACGATGCCAATCTGGCGCTGATTCATATCTCAGACGCACAAAAGTTATATCGCACAGGGGATGCTGTAACAGGCGTACGCCTCAAGATTGATGACCTATTCAAAGCCAGAGAAGTAGCGCGCGAAATTAACCGCACCCTACCCGACTTGATGGTCGCTGACTGGAGTCAAGAAAACCCAACGTACTTCCGTGCGGTAGAAATCGAAAAACGCATGATGTTTATTATTCTGACGCTGATCGTAGCCGTCGCCGCGTTTAATCTGGTTTCAACCTTGGTGATGATTGTGACCGACAAGCAAGCAGACATCGCCATTTTGCGAACTTTAGGTGCGTCACCCGCCTCAATTATGAAAATATTTTTGGTCAACGGTGCGATCTCTGGTTTTGTCGGTACCGCCACCGGCGTGATTGGGGGGCTTTTAGTTGCGTCGAATATTGGCACGATCGTGCCATTTATCGAGCGCATCATTGGTGCACAAATTTTGTCGGCCGATGTGTACTTAATTACCGAGCTGCCATCCAAAATCATCCCTAACGATGTGATTAGTATCGGCATAATTTCGCTACTACTGTCACTGCTGGCGACCTTATATCCAAGTTGGCGCGCTTCAAAAGTTAACCCCGCAGAGGCTTTGCGCTATGAGTGATATTATTTTGTCGGCTCAGCAACTGGGCAAAACTTATGTTTCAGGCAAGCTCTCAACACCAGTTTTAAGCGCGGTTGATTTTGAACTTAGCAAAGGTGAAATCGTCGCGATTGTTGGCGCGTCGGGCTCGGGTAAATCCACCCTACTTCACTGCCTTGGCGCGCTGGATACGCCAAGCTCGGGTGCGGTAAGCCTACTGGGTAAAGATCCATTTACGCTCAGTGAAAATTCACGCGGCGAATTGCGCAATCTGCATCTGGGTTTTGTGTATCAGTTTCATCATTTACTGCCCGAATTTACCGCAGCAGAAAATGTGGCGATGCCGCTGCTGATCCGCCGCATGAATAAAGCAGAAGCCATCAAAACCGCTGAAGCCATGCTGGAAAAAGTCGGCTTAGGGGCGCGCAGTCATCACAAGCCGAGCGAATTATCAGGCGGCGAGCGCCAACGCGCAGCGATTGCACGCGCTTTAGTCACTCGTCCTGCTTGTGTATTAGCGGACGAACCAACTGGCAACCTCGACCGCAGTAACGCTGCCGTCGTGTTTGATTTAATGCTGGAATTGGCGCGCGACACAGGCACAGGCTTTGTGATTGTCACGCACGACACCGATTTAGCGGCGCGATGCGATCGTGCGCTCAGATTAGACTTAGGGGTATTGAGCTAGGGCCAATTCTAGACAATGCTTAGATTAATATACGTACTGGGCTAAGCCCGAGATTGGAATATACAATGACTACACTCAACTCAACATTTGATTTATTAGCCGACCTAGAGCAGCGCGGCTTGATTGCGCAACAAACCGACGCTGCTGCACTCAGCAAATTGATGAGTGAACAAGCGATTACGCTGTATTGCGGCTTTGATCCAACGGCAGATAGTCTGCATATCGGTAGTTTGGTGCCGATTTTGGTCTTGAAACGCTTTCAACAAGCAGGCCACAAGCCCATCGCTTTGGTTGGCGGTGCTACCGGCATGATTGGCGATCCTTCATTTAAAGCTGCTGAGCGCAAGCTCAATACGCTGGATGTGATTGAAGGATGGGTCGGCAAAATTCGCGCTCAAGTTTCTCCGTTTTTGAGCTTTGAAGGCGACAACGCCGCCGTGATGGCCAATAACCATGACTGGTACGCCAAGATGGACATCTTGGCTTTCTTGCGCGATATCGGTAAGCATTTCTCTGTTAACAATATGATTAACAAAGAATCAGTCAAGCAGCGGATTAACCGTGATGGTGACGGTATTTCGTTTACCGAATTCACCTACAGCCTGCTGCAAGGCTACGACTTTGTCGTGCTCAACGAGCAATACGGCTGCCAATTGCAAATCGGCGGCTCAGATCAGTGGGGCAATATCACTGCGGGAACGGACTTAACTCGCCGTATGCGCCAGCAATCGGTGCACGGCCTGACCATGCCTTTGGTGACTAAGTCGGACGGCACCAAATTCGGTAAAACAGAAAGCGGCACGATTTGGCTCGATCGCAAAAAAACCTCGCCATACAAGTTCTACCAATTCTGGCTCTCGACGGCCGATGCCGACGTGTATAAATTCCTGCGCTACTTCACTTTCTTGAGTGTGGATGAAATCGCTGCGATTGAAGCAACTGACTTAGCTTCGGGCAAAAAACCAGAAGCCCAACGTATTTTGGCTGAGCAAGTGACTGAACTCGTGCACGGCAAAGATGCCGTCATCGCTGCTGAGCGCATCAGCCAATCTTTATTTGCTGAAGACCAAAACGCACTGACCGAGCAAGACTTTGAGCAGCTAGCACTCGATGGCTTGCCAACGTTTGAATTAGCGCGCGACGCGAATGGCCTGATCGACGTCTTAGCCGCCACTGAACTCGCCACTTCAAAAAGCCAAGCCCGTGGTTTTATCGAAAGCGGCGCAACGATTGTAAATGGCGCGAAAGTCACTGACTTGACGGCGACAATTACTGAGGCTGATTACAAATTCGGCCGCTACACGCTATTACGCCGCGGCAAGAAAAACCATGCTTTGGTGGTTTGGAAGTAACTGCATGAGTATTGCCATGTAGGCAATGATTTATAAAGTCTACATGGTAATACATGCTAATTTAAATTGGGCGGCAGCTATCGGCCAACAGCAGTCAGTCAACCTTGCTAACATTCATTTAATTAGGTCGTAGTTTAGATGCATATTCGAACCCTAGAAAAATCTGATTTGCCTGCTTTGCTAAAATTATATGAGCACCTTCACTTCGAAATAAATCCACTGCCACCGCAACAACTAATTGAAGATATTTGGACTGAAATTCTTGGCAATCACCGAATCAAGTACTTCGGTTACTTTGAGCGAAATCAGCTCATTTCAAGTTGCACTATTTCTATTACGCCAAATCTCACACGTGGTTTCCGTCCATATGGTCTGATTGAAAATGTTGTCACCCATCAAGACCATCGAAAACGCGGATATGGGAAACAAATATTGAACGCAGCTTTAAACTATGCATGGTCAGTCAATTGCTACAAAGTGATGCTGCTTACAGGAAGAAAAGATGAGGCAACGCTTAATTTCTATGAGTCGGCAGGTTTTGACCCAAATGGGAAACAGGCATTTATTGCAAAACCAGCTACTTAACCGTGTTTATAAATTAGATTATGAATGACTGCTTGGGGTCGGGTGCAGTCACTCTTGCGGGTGGTGTCTTTGTTTCGGTCGGATTTCTATAGGCGAGATCCCAGTTGAGGCTATCTAAAATCAAGCTCATAAGCTTGAATCGCATTATCTAGCTCAGCTTTCGTTCTTGTGATTGTCGAGCAAAACACTGCCATTCGGCCAACGAAACAATCTGGCTTGGCAAATTCTGCAATCACTTCATATTCAGGTCGACCCATATAGTCATCGACCACCAAAGTCCAGTTTGATTGCGCCTGTAAAGCTCGAATTGCTTTGAGCGTGCAGGCCACTCGAAATCGACCATCGACCAAGATTAAGTCGGGGTAGCCATCCTGCTGTAAAGACTCAGTCGGAAAATCGGAATAGTGCCGAAAGCTGGCTTGACGCCGTTGACTGAGCGCCCCCCAAACCACAGGTTGGCTCCATTCGCGTGTCAAGCCGATATTGCGCGGCAAATAGCTTTGCGAGGTTGGATTGAGATAGCCATCAGCGGTGATTTTTTGCGTCACTGCGCGCAGAAAAAAGCGGTCTGAATCAATGCACACAAATGGCTTGTTGAGTTTGGCGGCTAAATATGTCGAGCCGCCCGAGCCAAATTCCAGATACCGTTTTGAGGTCTGCAATTTTTGCTCAAACCACTGACTAGTTGCCTCGCTATCAAAATGCGGCGCGCTCGGTACTGCAAAACCTTTAATGCGCTGGACGTACAAGAATTGGATTAATTCCAACATATTTGCGCCTATTCTGGCCGTTCGTTACAAGGGGGACGCAACGCTTCGTATTTCATATTTTGCGAATCTTTAATACAAAAATCGCCCTGCCATATCGCCCAAATTGGTTTCTTCTAAAATCTGTGCGATTTTTTCTTTGGCTTGTTTACGTGGTGCATCTTTGCTTTGGCTGGCGATGATAAGCTCGTTTTTCATTGAATGCTCCCAGCCGACTAGCTCAGTCACCGTCACTTGGTAGCCATTGGCTTGCAATTGCAGGCAGCGCAGCACATTGGTCAGTTGGCTGCCAAATTCTCGGGTGTGAATTGGATGGCGCCACATTTCGGCGAGCGGCGTTTTGCTCAATGATTTGGATTTGTGTTTACGCAGCACGCTGGCGACTTCGGCTTGGCAGCACGGCACCAAAACCATATGACGGGCGTTTTTCTCGAGGCCAAATTTAATCGCATCGTCGGTGGCTGTGTCGCACGCATGTAGTGCGGTGACAATGTCGATTTGCGCAGGCATTTCTTTCGCAGCGGCGGCTTGCTCGACCAGCATATCCAAGAACGTCATTCGCTCAAAACCACATAAAGTCGCCAGTTCGCGCGATTTTTGGACTAGTTCAGAGCGAAATTCGGTGCCGTAGATGTGCCCAGCTTTTTTATCTTTAAAAAACAAGTCGTAAATAATAAAGCCCAAATACGATTTGCCCGCGCCGTGATCCACTAAAGTGACGTGTTCGTGATCGGCTAGTGTAGATTCCAGTAGTGGCTCAATAAAGTTAAATAAATGATAGACCTGCTTGAGCTTGCGGCGACTGTCTTGATTGAGTTTGCCATCGCGAGTCAGGATATGGAGCGCTTTGAGTAGCTCGACCGACTGACCGGCACGGATTTCAGGGATGGCATTCATGATTAATTCCTAGATTGTGAGGTATTAGCCTGGAGAGTTTGATTGGTAATGCCTCTGGCTCAATACATTGCAGTAATAGAAGATCGTGTCTTTTGTGAATAATTACACCGCTTCTTTGCTGATGTAGTTTGGTGCTAAAGTCTCACCCGATTTGCTGATGCGGCAAATTGCCTGGCCAGCCACTTCGTCAAAAGCGAATTGCGCTAGCGGATACACCCGAAGGTAGGAACTTTTCCATCTTCGCTCCCTCCTAGCTTTGCCACTTCGTTTTACGGATGTATGATTTATGAGCAAGATTTTACCGCAAACCCATGTGGACGGGCGTAAAAACACGGCTACGCCGAACCCACCTTCGTGGCAGCAGAAGCATTGGGCTTGGTTGGCTGCCGCACTGGCATTGCCCATTACGGCCACGATGACTGCTTATGGTGTCGTGGAATATGGCCCACGCGAAACAGTGGTGATAAGTCAAGTCACCCAAGCTTTAGCAATCCCCGAGCTCACTACCGCCCAAAGCAACACCCCTTTCTGGCGCGAAGAAATCATTCAAACTGGTGATGGTCTCGGCAAATTATTCAGCAAGTTGTCGATCAATGATTTGCAGGCGTGGGATTTTGTCCGTACCGATGCGAGCGCTCGTGCGCTTTATGAGCTGTCTGCTGGGCGCACCATTCAAGCACAAACCACGGCCGACGGACGTTTGCTACAACTGAGCTACATCAGCCGTGCGGGCGACTTAATTCAAGTCCTACGTGAGGGTGAACAATTACGTACCCAGATTGCCCCTGCCATCGCCGAGAAAAAAACTGAATACAAGACAGGGGTTATTAACTCATCGTTTTATGCGGCAACCGATGCGGTGGCTTTGCCAGATGCGATTGCGCAGCAACTGATCGATGTATTTGATGGCAAAGTAGATTTTCACCACAAGCTCAAAAAAGGCGATCAATTTTCGGTGATTTACGAAACTGAGCGCAGTGGTGGCGAGATCATTCGCACGGGTAAAATTTTAGCAGCCCAATTTATCAACGACGGCCAAACCCATGAAGTAATTTGGTTTGAGGGCGCTGGCGCTGCTGGTGCTTATTACGATGACACGGGTAATAGTACTGCACAAAGTTTTCTATCGTCGCCAGTTAAATTCTCACGAATTAGCTCGGGTTTTTCGATGCGTTTTCATCCCGTCTTGTTCACTTGGAGGTCCCACAAAGGGATTGATTACGCCGCACCAACAGGTACGCCAGTGCTCAATACCGCCGATGGCGTGGTGATGCGGGTTGGACAAGATGCTAGTTACGGCAAGTTTGTTGAGGTCAAGCATGGTGATCAATACAGCACTAAGTATGCTCACTTATCGGCGCACGCCAAAGACCTGAAAGCCGGGCAAACCATTCAACAAGGTGAGACCCTGGGGGCGGTTGGTCAAACAGGCCGCGTAACCGGGCCGCATTTGCATTATGAATTTAAAGTAAACGGCAAGCAGGTTGATCCTTTGGCTATAAAGCTACCGAATAGCAAACCACTCAATGCGACACAAATGGCTGCTTTCAAGCCGTTTGCATCGAGCATAAAACAACAACTAGCCCTGCTCAACAGGGTAGAATTGGTGCAAATCGATTAGTTTTGAGTATTAATTATGTCGGAATTGTTTGTTGGGCTGATGACGGGAACAAGCTTGGATGGCATCGATGCCGTCATTGTTGATTTGGCGGCTGAAGCGCCAAAATTGATTGCTAGTCTTGGAGCCCCCTTGTCGCCCGAATTACGCCAGCAATTATTTCAACTCCAAGCACCAAGTGAGGATGAGCTGCATTTGGCGCAGATTGCTGCTAATTCGCATAGTCGTGCTTGTGCCGAAGTGGTTTTGGCGCTACTCAAGCAAGCAGGCTTGCAAACTACCGACATTGTGGCGATTGGCAATCATGGTCAGACGATACGTCATCGCCCAGAGTTAAGGTATACGCTGCAAATTGGCAATCACGCAATGCTGGCTGAATATACTGGCATTACGGTGGTGGGCGACTTTCGTTCGCGAGATGTAGCTGCTGGTGGGCAAGGCGCGCCATTGGTTCCTGCATTTCATCAAGCTCTGTTTGCCAAGCCCAATTCGAATCGTGTTGTCGTGAATATCGGCGGCATTGCCAATTTGAGTCATCTTGCTGCCAATGGTGATGTGATCGGCTTTGATAGTGGCCCAGGCAATGTATTGCTTGACGCGTGGATGCTGCAACACAACGCGCGCCACTATGACGCCAACGGTGATTGGGCGGCGACAGGTACAGTTTTGCCTGATTTGCTGACACAAATGCAAGCTGAACCTTTTTTTACCCTCCCCGCCCCAAAAAGCACCGGTAGAGATTTATTCCATCTAGCTTGGTTGAGTCAACATCTTACAGGTCGCACTGATGCGCCGGCCGATGTACAAGCCACGCTGTGTGAGTTAACGGCGTGGAGTATCGCAACGGCCATCAAGCAGCAAGGCACACCGGATGAGGTGTATGTCTGTGGTGGTGGCGTGCATAACGCGCATCTGATGCACAGATTAGCGGCCTATTTGCCACGCCAAGTTCAAAGTACGCAAGCTTTGGGCGTGGACCCCGATTGGGTTGAGGCATTTGCATTTGCTTGGTTGGCACAGCGTTGCATCTTGGGTTTAACGGCGAATCTGCCAGCGGTGACGGGCGCGCGCGGTAAACGTGTATTGGGCGCGATTTGGCCCGCGTGAAGGTAAGAAAGTGACCATAGAAATCGATAAAATGCTGCATCCTCAATTACATGCGTCGATTCAGCGTTATTGCCGCGAAGAGTTGGACATCGATATTGGCGAGCTGCAAGCTGGCTTTTTGCTCGACTACATTGTGCGTGAGATTGGTCCGCATATTTACAATCAAGCGATCAGTGATGCACAAGCGCAGCTCATCAAGCAGGTTGAAGCTTTGCCTGAAAATTGCTTTGAATTAACCGGCGTGTATTGGTCGAAAAAGAAGCGCTAAGCACATTCAGGGTATTGCTATGCAGGCATTATTTATAAATAGCTACCTGGCAATACCCAACAAAACCCTCGGTCAATCCATTAGCTGCTGATGTAAAAATGTAAGTGCACGCGCCAAATCTGCCGCCATCTCGCTAGCTCCCACATTGCCGCGATGTCCACCTTTGTCTCCCTCAAAAAACAATACCTCGTGCCCCATTTCTGCGAGCTTGGCCGCCATTTTTCGTGCGTGCGCAGGATGGACACGGTCGTCTTGGCGGTTGGTCGTCAACAAAACCTTTGGGTAGCGCTGCACTGAGGCAGGTTGAATGTGATGATAAGGTGAGTATGCTGCGAGCACAGCCCGATCTTCGGTCTTATTCGGATCGCCGTATTCATCGACCCAGCTCGCGCCAGCGTGTAACTCGGTATAACGCAACATATCCAGCAAGGGCACTTCGCACACGACCGCATTAAAAATTTCGGGTCGCTGCACCAAACATGCACCGACCAATAAGCCGCCGTGGCTGCCACCTTGAATACCGAGTCGGCGCGGTGAGGTGATATTGCGGGCGATTAAATCTTCAGCCACGGCAATAAAGTCATCAAAACTACGTTGTCGATGTGCGCCCTGCGCTGCTTGATGCCAGTTAGGGCCAAATTCACCACCACCTCGAATATTGGCTACAACAAATACGCCACCTTTGGCCAGCCAATGTGGCCCCAGGTTATCAACATAATACGGCAGCATGGAAACCTGAAAACCACCGTAGCCATAAAGCAAAGTCGGCGCGTCGCCACGCAAGATCAATGCTTTGTCGTGGACAACAAAGTAAGGAATGGCCGTTCCGTCTTTGGATGCTGTGAAATATTGCTGGTATTCGTAGTGGTGACTATCAAAAGCAGCTACTTGCTGTCGCAATAGTTCGGGTGCATTAGCGGCTAGTAAATCATAACGATACAATCCTGCTGGCTGTAAAAAATCACTGTAGTTGTAATACAGTGTTTCAGTCGCCCATGGTTGATCGACAAATTCAATCGCCCCACGACTTGGTAGTGAATTAGGTATGGCTTGCCAAGCATTGGCTTGATGTTCGCAGTCTTCTAATGCCGCTTCTTTCCAAATAAAGGTATGGATTTGGCTTTTGACTTGGTCTAATACATGAACCGCCAAACCACTGAGAGTTGCGTCGACGCCCTGAATGGTCTGTGTGTGGCTTGGCGCCACTAAGCACTGAATATGCCCAAGTTGTCCAGTTTGGGCATCGCATTCAATCGCGAGCAAACAGCCCGATAAATACAATCGATCCTGCCAGCGCCAATCCATGCCCAATTTCACGATTAAATCACCATGGGTATAGGCATACAGATCGCAACGCAGTGGTAACTTGATTTGCTGCAGTGCTAAATCAGCATCGATGCAGTAATAGACTTTTTTATAAAAACTGAGTGCAACTTCAATGATGTCAAGGTGGGCGTGTTCACCATCCAGAAAGCGCCACGCCAAAGTCTTGAGTATGGTTTCTGGCAGCACCGCGATTGAAGTCGCCTCATCCCATGCTTGTCCGCGCTCTAACAGCCAAACTTCGCATGAATAGCCGGCTTGACTCAACTGACTTTCATCCCAAGCGGGGCAAACGTAAACACTATTAATATCACGCCAGTGGATTTGATTCTTACCGAGCGGAAATTGGAAGCTATCGTTCAAAAATTGCTGAGTCTCAACATCATACTCACGGCAAACGCTAGCGTCGGAGCCGGCAATATTCAGGCTAATCAAGCAACGCTGCGGCGACAAAATGCAATGCGAAATCCCTGCCAGATACCAATCAACCTCTTCTTGCTGCACTAGCGCATCTAAATCAAACACCACCGACCATATCGTATTGGGCGAGCAATACGATTCATATGTCGTGCGTCGATATACACCACGGGGTTGAGCTTCACTTTGATAGAAATGATACAGCCACGCGCCATGTTGAGAAAAATAAGGGATTTGCTGGTTGGCTTGCGCAAACAGAGCAATTGATTGGCGCATTGAGTCAAAGCGAGGGTCGTCTTCTAGTTCGGTGCGGCTGCTTTGATTTTGTTCGGCAACCCACTCTGCTGCGTGAGTATGATTTTCTAAATACAGGAAAGGGTCGAGTTGATTATTTTGCATCTGATTGCGGGCTGTGTTTTTTATAGTTGAGAATATACGCGGATTGTGGCGATTCAAACAAAAAAGCCACGAGAAAACTCGTGGCTTTTTTGGCTTTCAGTAGAAAGTTTTACTTCGTTTTGAAGCGATACAAAACAGTTTTACCCGCCTCAACCGACCCACTTGCAACACCTTCCAGTGCCGTAAATTGATCCGCGTTACTCAGGATAACTGGACTAATGATCGATGCTGCGTTAGCCGCCAAGTAATCCAAATCCAATTCTAGGACAGGTTCGCCTGCTTTAACGCGACTACCTTGCTGCGCCAAGCGAGTAAAACCTTGACCACCGAGTTTTACTGTTTCAATACCGATATGCACGATCAATTCAGCGCCAGAGTCAGTCACTAGTGCAAATGCGTGATTGGTGTTGAAAATCTTCACCAACTCGCCATCGCACGGTGCAACTACAAACTTACCAGTCGGGCGAATCGCAACACCTTCACCGACTGCTTTACTTGCAAACGCTGCATCAGGTACATCTTCAATTGCCACTACTTCACCCGTTACCGGAGCGAGCAGGACAGTTTCATTGCTTGATACGACGGGTGCTACGCTCACCGCCGGAGCGGCGGCAGGCGTAACTTCCGTTACTTTTTTGGTGCAGCACCCAATTGAGCGCGCAACGAATCGGCGATCAACTCAGCTTTTGGTCCAACGATAATTTGAACGCTTTGTTTGTTCAATTTAATCACGCCACTAGCACCAAGGCGTTTTGCAGCCGCTTCATCAACCAAATCAGCATCGTTCACTGACAAACGCAAACGAGTGATACACGCATCAACGTTAGTTACATTGCTCGCGCCACCCACTACAGTTACGTAGGCCAAAGCAAGTTCAGCAGTGCTGCCAGAGGCGGCTGCAGGAATTGCAGTTTCAGCTGATTCAATAACGTCATCTTCACGGCCTGGTGTTTTCAAGTTCAGGGCAGTAATGACTGCGCGGAAAATGAAGTAGTAAGCAGCAAAGAAAGCCAAGCCTTGAACAATCAACATATACCATTGGGTTGCCAACGGATTGCGTGAAGACAAGATCATATCGATCATACCGCCGCTGAATGCAAAGCCTGAGATCCATTGCATTGAAGCTGCGATATAAACAGAAAGGCCGGTCAATAGTGCATGGATAACAAACAACAATGGCGCTACGAACATGAACGCAAATTCAAGCGGTTCAGTCACGCCAGTTACAAAAGAAGTAACCGCAGCCGCACCCATGATTGAAGCAACAGCAGCTTTGTTTGCTGGTTTTGCAGTGTGATAGATCGCCAAGGCAGCACCTGGCAAACCAAACATCATTACAGGGAAGAAGCCGGCTTGGTACATACCTGTTGTGCCAAGAACTGCTTTACCTTCAGCAAGTGATTTAGCGCCACCCAAGAAGTTAGGGATGTCGTTGATGCCAGCTACGTCAAACCAGAACACTGAATTGAGTGCATGATGCAAGCCGATTGGAATCAATAAGCGGTTAAAGAAGGCGTAAACACCGGCACCAAAAGCACCTAGATCTTTAATAGCAAGACCAAAGTTAACCAGCGCGTCGTAGATTACAGGCCAAACAGCCATCAAAATGAACGACACGACAATCATTACCACCGAAGTGATGATCGGTACGCAGCGGCGGCCGCTAAAGAATGCCAGCGCTTTGTGTAGCTCGATTTGGCTGAAGCGATTGTAAATCTCGCCAGCAATTACACCAGTCAAGATACCAACGAAGGCATTTTCGATTTTACCAAACGCTTTTGGCACATCTTCCAGCTTGATGCCTTCGATCTGCGCAACAGCACCCGGTGAGAGTAATGTTGTTACAACTAAATAACCGACTAAGCCGGCCAATGCGGCTGCACCGTCTTTGTCTTTTGACATGCCGTATGCAACACCAACAGCAAACAAGATTGGCATCTTGTCTATAATTGCAGCGCCAGCTTTAATTAAAAACGCAGCCATTTGGCTGTTTGCACCCCAACCAGCTGGGTCCAACCAATAGCCAACACCCAACATAATCGCTGCAGCAGGTAAAACTGCCACAGGCACCATGAGCGAACGCCCAATTTTTTGTAGATAACCTAAGATATTCACGACGCATCCCCTTTTTTTACATGTTCACCAAAATGGTGATCTACATTGACTTCATGTAGTGTTTTTCGCTCATAGAAGAAACAGCTGAACTAATTCATGATTACGGCGTATCCAAACGATAGCCTGTTACGATTATTCGCTGACAATTTGCTATTAGCAAGATTTCCATCTGGCCGCGCTGCCTTACAGAGCATTTAACAACAAACAGTCATTGCCTACGCATCAATTACCGCCGAACCACGAACAATTTTGATCCCTGTCGATTTTGTTTTCTGTACGAATGAGACCTCAGCCATTCTCTGCTACAAGTTTTGCCATATTGTTGAGTTTGCTCAATAAGCTCAATGGATTCGACAGCTTCTTAAACATTTGCAACAAATAATTACACTCGGGGGCTCATTTGGGTGCAAAACATGCCTTGCGCATGGGAAAGCGGCATTTTTCACGTAAACATTGTGCGAAGTCGGTTTCGTCTGTGAATGGCTTCAGTTAGAATGATTTCTTTTTTGTTCACTGGTAAAGTTTGCTCATGCTCACAGGTAGCCTAGTTGCGTTAGTCACTCCGATGGATGCGGATGGTCAAATCAATTATTCAGCTCTTCGAAAGCTGGTTGATTGGCATATTGAACAAGGCACTGACGGACTTGTTGCCGTTGGAACAACGGGTGAGTCGCCAACCGTTGCGGTCGATGAGCATATCGAAGTTGTTCGTGTGGTCGTTGAGCAAGCAGCGGGCCGCGTGCCGGTGATTGCTGGAACTGGCGCTAATTCAACACGCGAAGCGATTTACTTGTCTGAGCGAGCTTTGGCTGTTGGCGCAAACTATGGCCTTAGCGTTGTTCCTTATTACAATAAGCCATCACAACAAGGGCTTTATCTACATTTCAAAGCCATCGCAGAGAACAGTAAACTCCCTACCCTACTCTATAACGTTCCGGGCCGTACCGTTTGTGACCTCAGCAATGACACTGCGCTCAAATTAGCTGAGTTGCCAAACATAGTTGGGATTAAAGACGCGACGGGCAATATGGAGCGTGCTGCTGATATGATGCTACGTGCACCAAAAGATTTTGCTTTTTACAGTGGCGATGACGCTTCAACACTACCATTCATTTTACTTGGCGGCCACGGCACGATTTCAGTGACTGCCAATGTGGCACCGAAGGCAATGCATGAGATGTGCCAAGCCGCACTCAACGGTGATATTTCGGCGGCAAAGTTAATTAATGACCGCTTGCAGGGCTTGCATAAGCACTTATTCATTGAAGCAAATCCAATTCCGGTAAAGTGGGCTCTCGAAGAAATGGGTAAAATCCCTGAAGGTATTCGATTGCCTCTAACTCGCCTAGCCGATGGCGTACAAAGTACCGTTCGCCAAGCCATGCTTCAAGCTGGCGTTTTATAATTTTTGTCGCTTTTCATCTACGGATACAAACATGCAGCAAAAGAAATTAGCTTTATCTCTCTCTAGTTTGTTCGTGGCAGCTAGCTTAGTGGGCTGCTCTTCGGATCAGATGCTATTGCAAAGCAAGGTAGACTATCGCGGCGGGAGTGACAACGTTTCAAGAAATCCTCTTGAGGTGCCACCAGATCTTTCCTCTGTTGCGGCCAATTCAAATTACTCTATCCCCAAAAGTGCAGTCTTAGCTAATGAGGCTCAGCCGCAAAAAAACACAGGCTCAGTCCTGCCAGAATATGCAAATGCAAAACTAGTCCAAGCTGATGGAACTCGCTGGCTTGTAGTTAAGGGTGATCCGGTTAAAACGTGGCCTGAAATACGTGAGTTTTGGCTTGGTCAGGGCTTTATTTTGACGCAAGATAATGAAGTGACTGGCGTAATGGAGACCGACTGGCTGGAAAATAGGGCTGCTTTGCCGACAGATTTTGTGACTAATTTACTACGCAAGGTTGCAGATAGTGTTATTTCAACAGGTGAGCTAGATAAATTTCGTACTCGAATTGAGCGTGGCAGTGAACCAGGGACTTTCGAAATTTATGTGACGCATCGTGGAATGCGCGAAGTATTTGCTGATGGCTCGCAAGAGTCAACAGGTGGATCTACGGTGGGAGTGCAAAAAACAATCTGGACCCCTCGCCCGTCCGACCCCGAGCTTGAGGTTGAAATGTTAAAGCTTATGCTTCAACAGTTTGGTATGAGCAAAGAACAAGCAGCTGCAACAGTGCAATCGGCTGTGGTACAGGCAAATCGCGCTACTTTAGCGGCATCAGGCAATAAACTTGAAGTAAAAGATTCGTTTGATCGAGCTTGGCGTCGCGTTGGCTTGGCATTTGATCGTATAGGTTACACGGTTGAAGATAGAAATCGCGCAGAAGGCACCTTCATTGTGCAGAGGGCGGCAGCCAATATTGAAAAAGAAAAATCTACCGAGTACTTTGGTAGCTTAGCTTTCTGGCGTAGCAAAGATGGGTCAACACAAACCACAATGCAACAATATCAAATTAAACTGAAACAGGAACTAGATCGAACCGTAATTTCAGTTCAACCTTTGGCGGGTGGCGATGACGCAACCAGCAAAAAAATATTGCAAGACTTATTGCTGCAACTGAAGTAATGGTATCGGGGCCCTGGGAGCTTAGGGCCACATTCATGAGGTATAAAAAAAATCGACCCGAGGTCGATTTTTTTTATACCGATAAATGCCTATTACTTCGTTGTTGCGCGTGCCACAGTTTTGGCTCCCGTTTCAACTGCTGCAACTGTTGCTTCGGCAATATTGCCAGCAATACGTTGACCAGTTTTGTTGATCGCATCGTAAGCATTGTTGGCGCTTTCAACTGCATTTTTCAAAACATTAACAGCAGCACTTGATGCTGGAGCTTGAGCAACAGCTTTATCCAGTGAAGTCACTAGGTTTTTGTTGAATTCCAAAACTTGTTCTTCAACTAATTTATTCAATTCAGCTTGAGTAGAGCTAGCTGCTTCGTACACTGTACGTGCTACAGCAATTGTTTTTTCAACGTTAGGTTGAGTCAAGCCTTTTTGCAATTCAACCAAGTCTTGGATATTTTTAACACCGGAAAGTGCTTTTGCAGTTTCTGCATTTTCAGTCATCAAATCACGAGCAATGCCCATTTGCAATTGAAAAAGACGCTCAACACCGGCTAAGGCGATGTTAGTTAAACGCAAAGATTTTTCTAAGTTGACTTGGCCAAGTTCAGCTAATTGTTGTTGAGTGTTAAACATTGATAAATCTCCATGGATTAAAGTTGTGCACTGCATCAATTGCTATTTTTATACTCGAAACAATGTATGTCAAGTTATATTTGTGCACCGCACAATTATCCGCCAGATTGTTTGTGTCTAACCGCCAAGATAGCTTGATTTCTCAACGTCTTGAGTAAGTTCAATTGATCATGTGGAATCACTAATTCGTGCGCTTTTTGCTTGTCACCATAAAAAAGACCAATCGGTTTCTTGTCGATAGTCAGCGGAAAAACAATCAACGTCTGCGCTGGAACTAATTCCCGATACCAGTTGGGTATACGTTGGGCGATGCTGTCTGCATTAATGTCCTCAACAAATACGTCCGCTTGTTTCGCCATTACTAATTGGAATACATCTGATACAGGCTCAAGCTTGAAGTGGAATTTCGGGATGATCTGGTCAATATTTTCACCAAACCCAAACCGTGCACTCATGCCGCCTAATTTAACATCGCGCGTACAAAAGAGAACACGATCAAAACCAACGCTGCGAAACATTGTTTCTAAAATCATCCTGAGTAAATCATTGAGTTTGAATTCTCCAACCAAGGTGTTGGTAATGTCTTGCACCCCAGCAGCAAGCATTGCCGCAGGGTTTGCATTTTCTACCTGCTCAGGTGGGATGCTGGCAGCGAGTCTTGCATCTTGCAGGCTGTCTTTGTCAACCATACTGACCATGGAGGGCGCCTCCTTAAGCCCTGCAATACTCAGTAAACCTTTGGCAAAAGCACTCCCGCGAGTGTCAATGCCTAAAATTGATAAATAGGATAAATAGTTTTTAGCCGCATCCGTCAATAGGTCATGATAAGCACGGTCTTTCCAAGGAAGTGCGGCAGCATATCGTTGTATTATTTTTTGCAAAGCTTGCTGTGCGCCGCTTGCGTTCATGGACACGATGGGAAGTAAGTCAGCTGCTAAGTTACCAAACACACGTAAGCGCTCCCCTTGCGATTGAGGCGCGCGCACTATTGTAGGCAGCTCACGCATACTGGTGACGATGCGCTCAGGGAAATTCCAGCTTTGCACCACAGAGACACCCAGCTCTCGATATGAAATACCCAGTACAGCTTGCGCAGCAATGGCCTCAGTTTCTTGCGTTTGCTCTTGGCGTTTGCCAATCTCAATACTTTCTTCATGAAAATAGTACAAAGTCAGTAAACGCCCCATTTGCTGAAACATGCCACAAATCAACGCTTCTTCAACATCTTTCCATCCGCCCTTTACACCTAGCTCGCGAGATAAAACGCCGCAGAAAAATCCTTGCAATACCGCTTCACGCAAGCGTTCAGCCTGCCCTTTGTTTTGCATGTGCTCAAACAAGAGTAAGGTAATAGCGAGGTTGCGGACAGTATCAAAACCCAGAATGACAATCGCACGTGAAATAGTACTGATTGAGCCACCAAATTGGCCATAACTCGCTGAGTTAACCATTTTTAGCAGTTTATTGGTTAGTGAAAAGTCCTGCAAAATCACGCCAGATAGATTTTGTAATTTTTCACTCTCAACATCACTTAATTTATTGATGGCGCTGATGGTTTGCGAAAGAGATGGAAAATCAGCAGAGTGCCGCATTCTGCGCAATAAAAAATCTAAAGTGCTATTTTTGCTTTGCGACTCAAGTGACTCAGTTGAATTGGCCCCGCTCAATTCAAGCCAACCAGCCAATGCAGCGCGCATTGCGCCCGCATCGGCGTAGCGCTCTTGCGGGTTTTTCAATAAAGCCACCAATACTAAGTGATCAAGTTGCGCGTCGATTGCTGAGTTGAGTTGCGATGGTGGCGTTGCTGGCTCATTCGCTGTTTGATGCAATATCGTATAAACCGAATCGCCTTCAGTAGTCATTTTCCCCGTTAATAGTTGGTACAGTAAAATGCCGCAAGCAAACACATCTGCTTGGGTGCCGATGGGCATATTTGCGATCACCTCGGGCGCCATGTAGCCAACCGTACCCGTTAAACCATCACTGACCAGGCCCCGAGAAGTCGCAACACCAAAATCCATAATCCGAGCGCGGCCATCGTGATCAATAATGATGTTTTGCGGTTTAATATCACGATGAACTACTCCAATTTGATGCGCTGCAAAGACACCTTCTAAGATCGAAATTACAAGTTTAACTGCTGCTACGGGTGTTAGTGGGCCCGCTTGTTTTAGGCGCTCAGCAAGCGTTTGACCCTCGACAAACTCAAAAACTAAGCATGGGTGACCATGTTCAGCAAAAGCATCAAACAAGGTGACTACATTAGGATGCTGCAGACGACTGACAACCTGGGCTTCATTCACCGCGTTTACCGGTTGGCTATGCAGCACCTTAATTGCCACATGTCGATTCAATTGCGTATCTTTGGCAAGGTAGACGATCCCTTGCCCGCCTTGACCAATTTTTTTCTCTACAACAAAGCGACCATCCGCAAAGCTTTTCATTTCGGACTTCCTTTTTTATTCCCTTCAATATAGGCTGCTGCTTCTAAAAACGAAGGGCAATGTAATGAGTGCTGTTGAAATTGTCGGTTTTGTGTTGACTTTATTGGCTATTAGCTTGGCCACTCGCGGCTATGTTTTGACTTGGCCTTTGCAAATAATAGCGAGCCTGCTGTATGTGTATTTATTTTTAAGCGTCAATTTATTTGGCGAGAGCCTTTTGCAATTAATTTACGCAGGCGTTGCGATTTACGGCTGGTTCAACTGGGGAAAACAGAAGTCTGAAGGTAAATCGCTGCAGGTATCCAAATTAAGTAAGAAAGAATGGTTGCTGATCAACGCCATCGCCGTGTTTTTGATGTTGCTGGTGGCTCAATTTCAGGTGCAGTTTTTGCCGACCGATGTGCCTTACCTTGATTCCAGTGTGTTTATATTTGGTTTGCTGGCCCAGTGGATGCAGGCGAACAAAAAAATTGAAAACTGGCTCTACTGGATTGTTTTGGACCTTATTGCGGCTGGTATCTATTGGTATAAAGACCTGCACCTCACAGCCGTGCTGTATCTTATTTTGACGTGTTTGGCATACTTCGGCTGGCTACAATGGCGAAAAACCGTACGATGAGAATCGCAGTGGTAGGTCCAGAATCCTGCGGAAAATCGACGCTAGCTCAAAAGCTGGCGCATCATTTTGGTGGGCGCTACGTGCCAGAAATGGCTCGCGCTTACTTTGAAAAACATCCGCACATCAATTACTCAATTGAAGATGTCATCGCTATCGCACAGCTTCAGCAAGAAGTTGAAGACTCGATGGCTATCGACAGCGAAATTGTTGTTTGTGACACCAGCGCATTAGTCAGCCGAATCTGGGCAGAGGTCCGGTTTGGATACTGTCCAGATCAAATCTCAGCACTTGATAGTCAGTCGAACTACAGTTTTACATTGCTATGCTCCCCTGATTTGCCGTGGGAAGCAGACCCGCTGCGTGAAAGCCCTCACAATCGAGATAAATTATTTGAAATTTATGCACATTATTTACACTCAAAAAAACAAGCGCACGCCATTATCGCAGGTGTAGGGGCCGGTCGATTTGAAAATGCACTTCTCGCACTAAGGTGTCAGGGTATTGCTGTGTAGGGCTTGTTTTGCAAGCTGCACTGGCATATACATAGTGCCAATTATTTACACCACACCGCATGATTCAAAAAAAAGAACATCTCTAATGTTTTCTAGAAGTGAATTGTATTGAAAATACAATGAATTAAACCAAACCTGACCTAGCGCAGAACTTTCTACGCCCTCGTTTGTCATGATGAAAGCATCCGCTTGGATGTAATGCGGTGGATTTTAGCGCCTACACCCGCTAGAATAGTCCGCCTTTGTTTGGCTTACACACTGGAACCTATATGTTGATAGCACCCGCCTTCGCGAATACTGCAGCAAGTGCAGAAGCAAGCTTTATGTCTTTCTTGCCAATGATCGCAATTTTTGCAATTTTCTGGTTTTTGATGATTCGCCCACAACAGAAAAAAGCTAAAGAACTGCGTGCCATGTTAGAAGCGCTGCAGAAAAATGACGAAGTCATTACAACTGGCGGCGTTATTGGCAAAATTGTTAAATTGAACGATCAATTTGTAACACTTGAATTGTCAGATAATGTTGAGATCCTCATCCAGCGCGCAGCCATTGGTCAACGCCTGGAAAAAGGCACCCTTAAAAACAATAAATAATCAATGATACGGTGGCTTTGCTGCCGTATTTATTGGGGTCCCAAGCATGAATCGCTATCCTCTTTGGAAATACTTCCTAATCATTGCGTCTTTACTCATCGCAATGGTCTATACCATCCCAAATTTCTTTGGTGAAAGCCCTGCACTACAAATTTCAAGTGGTCGTGCGACTGTCAAAGTCTTGCCCGATATGGTTGATCGTGCAGACACTATCGCCAAAGCCGCAGGTCTCACACCGGTTGATAGTTTCTTTGAAAACGGCTCTGTGAAAGTACGTTTTAAAGACACGGACAGTCAACTCAAAGCCAAAGATGCGATTCAAGCTGCTCTAGGCGACGATTACATCGTTGCCTTGAATTTGATTTCAGATACGCCGGTATGGCTCACACGATTGCATGCAAAACCTATGGTTCTAGGTTTAGATTTGCGCGGTGGTGTTCACTTCTTGTTTGAAGTCGACATGAAAGCTGCGGTCGACAAAGCCCTAGAAAAAACCGCAGGCGATATTCGCCGCGAATTAAAAGATAAAAAAATTCGCTACGGCAAAGTCAGCCGTGAGCGTGATCGCGTTGAAGTGCAACTGCGTGATGCTGAAACACTGGCTGCCGCCAATAAAGCAATTAGTAAAATTTTAGTTAATTTGAAAGTTCAAACTGTCGCCGAAAATGGCAACTACAAGTTGGTTGTGACGTATCCAGACGCGGCCATCTTGCAGCTTAAAAATGATGCGGTAACTCAAAATATTACGACCTTACACAATCGTATCAATGAGCTTGGTGTTTCTGAACCTGTGATTCAGCAGCAAGGCGAAGGCCGTATCGTTGTTCAACTGCCTGGCGTACAAGACACGGCAAAAGCCAAGGATATTTTAGGTCGCACTGCAACGCTTGAAGTTCGGATGGTTGAAGATGACCAAGCCAAACTCACAGAAGCTATTAATGGCAATGTGCCTGTAGGTTACGAGTTGATGAGCGAGCGTCGCAGTGACGGTCGAAACACACCGATCTTATTGCGTAAAGAGGTTGAGTTAACCGGCGAAAACATCAACGATGCAACAGCAGGGTTTGATGATAAAAACGAGCCTGCAGTTCACTTGGGTCTTGATTCGACTGGTGCGGCAATCTTCAAAACACTAACCCGCGATAATGTCGGCAAACGTGTAGCGATGATTTTGGTTGAAAAAGGTAAAGGCGAAGTCGTGACTGCGCCAGTTGTGCGTGGCGAAATCGGCGGTGGGCGTGTTCAAATCTCTGGCTCAATGGGCGTAGCCGAAGCAAACGACACCGCACTGCTGCTACGTGCTGGCTCACTAGCTGCGCCAATGAATATCATCGAAGAGCGCACTATTGGCCCTTCATTGGGCAAAGAAAACATCAGCAAGGGTTTCAACTCAACGCTATACGGTTTTCTAGCAGTCGCCCTTTTCATGATGATCTACTATCGCGTGTTTGGTGTGGTTTCTGCAGTGGCGCTTGCGGCTAACTTGGTATTCTTAATTGCGTTACTGTCATTACTCGGCGTAACTTTGACCCTACCAGGTATTGCAGCGATTGCATTGACACTGGGTATGGCGATCGACTCCAACGTTTTGATTAACGAGCGCGTTCGTGAGGAAATTCGTGAGGGAGCTTCACCACAAATGGCGATTAAGAATGGTTACGATCATGCATTTGCAACTATTCTTGACTCAAACATCACCACACTAATTGCTGGTCTTGCCTTGTTGATTTTTGGTTCAGGTGCAGTGCGTGGCTTTGCATGGGTGCATTGCCTCGGTATTTTGACGTCGATGTACAGCGCGGTCTTTGTTTCACGCGCCATGATTAACCTGATCTACGGCAATCGTCGTGTGAACACGCTATCCGTTTAAGGCGCAGCTAAAATGATTGAATTTTTTCATGTAAAACGTGACATCCCGTTTATGAGCTACGGCAAGCTCACAACGGCCATCTCTTTAATTACGTTTGTCTTAGCTGTCTTTTTCTTGGTCGCTAAAGGACTTAATTTTGGTATTGAATTCACTGGCGGCACCGTCATGGAACTTCGATACCAAAAAGCAGCGGACTTAAGCCAAATTCGTACTCGCATTGATGGCTTAAAATTGGGTGAAACCCAAGTTCAATCCATGGGCACGACCGTCGACGTCATGCTACGCCTGCCGAATATTAAAGATAAAAACAGCGCGCAATTGTCCAACATCGTCCTTGAAGCACTTAAGATCGATCGTAGCGATGTTGAATTGCGAAAGGTTGAGTTTATTGGCCCATCGGTTGGTGATGAGTTGTTTACCCACGGCTTAACGGCATTAGCGTTGGTCTGCTTGGGTATTATTGCCTACCTTGCGATGCGATTCGAATGGCGTTTTGCTGTCTCGGCGGTGATTGCCAATATGCATGACGTGGTGATCATTCTAGGCTGCTTTGCGATGTTCCAGTGGGAGTTCAACCTTACGGTCTTGGCCGGTATTTTGGCGGTGCTCGGTTACTCGGTGAATGAGTCCGTGGTGGTGTTTGACCGTATTCGTGAAAACTTCCGCAAGCCTAATTTACGCGGCAAAACGGTTCCTGAAGTGATTGATAACGCAATTACGGCCACGTTGAGCCGTACGATGATCACTCACGGATCAACCGAATTGATGGTGTTGTCAATGCTGCTATTCGGTGGCGCGGCATTGCATGGTTTTGCGATGGCACTGACAATTGGTATTGTATTTGGTATTTATTCATCCGTTTTGGTCGCTTCACCCCTATTGCTGATGTTTGGTGTAACTCGTGACAATATGGTTAAGCCAGTCAAAATCAAAGAAGAAGCAGTCGTTTAATTTAATGTATTTGCATTACAATCAGCGCCGACGGACTGCCGTCGGCGTTTTTTTGCTAACTCAACCAGAGAATAATCATGGAATTTCTTGACCTATTTTTGCATCTCGATGTTGTTCTAAAAGACATGGTCACTACATATGGCATTTGGATTTATGTCATTTTATTTCTGGTTATTTTTTGTGAAACCGGTTTGGTCGTTACGCCCTTCCTGCCCGGCGACTCTTTGCTCTTTGTTGCAGGAATGCTTGCTGCATCAGGCGCAATGAATGTTCATTTACTATTTGTACTACTCGTGATTGCAGCCATTTTAGGCGATGCCGTCAACTACACCATCGGCAAGTACTTCGGGCACAAACTCTTTGCCAATAAAGAATCAAAAATATTCCGGCCAGAATACCTCAATAAAACCCATGATTTCTTTGAAAAATATGGTGGAAAAACCATTATTATTGCGCGCTTTGTTCCCATTGTTCGCACTTTTGCGCCCTTTGTTGCAGGTATGGCAGAAATGACATACAAAAAATTTGCATTTTATAATATATCGGGCGCCCTACTTTGGGTTGGTTCCCTGCTTTACGCGGGTTTTTTATTGGGTGGAATTCACTTTATTCAAAAGAATCTAACCGCCATTATTTTAGGCATTATTTTCGTATCAATTTTGCCAGGTATTATTGAAGTCGCGAAACATAAACTCAGCAAGGCCAAGGCATGATTGAATCGTTTTACAACGAAAAAGAAGCAATTCGAGAATCTTTTGATAAAGCTGCAGACACTTACGATGCGGCAGCGGTACTACAGCGTGAAGTCGTTGAGCGTTTGTTTGAACGGCTCGCGTTAATTAATATACAGCCCCAAGTCATCCTTGATGCGGGTAGTGGCACTGGTGCGGCCAGCCCACTTCTCAAAGAGCGCTTTCGAGACGCTCAATACATCGAGTTAGATTTAGCGCTCAATATGCTCAAAACAGCGCGTACAAAAACTGGCGGAATCAAGAAATGGCTCTCGTTTTTTGACAGCAACAAATCATCAGCCGTGTGTGCTGATATCGAGCACATCCCTTTGGCCAATGAGTCTGTCGATTTGATTTGGTCTAGCCTCACGATTCAGTGGTGCAACACACCTGATGCGACCTTCAAAGAATTCTCTCGAATTTTAAAACCAGGTGGCGTGGTAATTTTTTCTTCTTTAGGTCCTGACACACTTAAAGAATTGCGCGCCTCATTCGCTAACATTGATGGTTATGAACACGTAAATCAGTTTATTGATATGCACGATCTGGGTGACGCCTTGGTTGCGCATGGCTTAACCATGCCAGTGATGGATATGGAATACATTACGATGACCTACCCCACTGTCAAAGCCGTCATGCACGATCTGAAACATATCGGTGCTAGCAATAAAATGAATGGCCGTCGCAATGGTCTGCTTGGTAAGGCTGCCTGGCAAAAAATACAGTCTCAGTACGAAGCATTTCGTCGTGATGACGTTTTACCATGCACTTATGAAGTCGTTTATGGCCATGCGTGGAAACCTACGGCTAAGCCCAAATCATTGGCAGATGGCAGTCAAATTATCGAGTTTCGACCTAGAGATCGCTAACCATGGCAATTCGTTTTTTTATTACTGGCACAGATACCGACATTGGTAAAACCGTAGCAAGCTCACAGCTGATTCGGGGTTTTAGCAATTGCGGCCACAAAACGTTAGGTATGAAGCCCATTGCCTCGGGTTGCATGCTCTCTGGCGATATACTAGTAAATTCCGATGTAGAATCACATCGACTGGCTAGTAATGTGGAAGCCGACATAGAGCTCATCAATCCTTATCGTTTTGCGCCTGCAGTTTCGCCTCATTTAGCTGCACGCGATGCAAATGTTGAAATTTCGCTACCCCATTTATTAGAATGCGCTCAACAACTCAGCCAAATGGCCGATGTATTAGTGATTGAAGGCGCTGGTGGCTGGTATGCGCCAATTTCTGAACAATACACGATTGCGGATTTGGCCACTGAATTGGCTGCACCCGTGATTGTTGTGGTTGGGATGCGGCTGGGCTGCTTAAATCATGCCCAGCTAACGATTGATGCTATTTCGCAGCGTGGGCTCGTCATCGCGGGTTGGATCGCTAACCGAGTTGATCCTGCGTTTAAACGCTATGAGGATAATTTAGCTTATTTAAAACAGCGAATCGCTGCGCCATTATTGGCTGAATTAGAATATGATGACAATGCACTGAATATGGCATTAAATACATCTTCAATTGAGTTGCTGATTACAAATCATGCATCATAATAAGTCGCTTGCGTAATTAAAGCAAATCAACTTAAAAATTAAACTCATGAAAAAAATTGCTTTATTATTAATTACTTGCATTCTAATGGTCGCGTGCAGCCGCCCAGAATTTCAAGGCGCCGATATTAGCGATGGTCCAATTGGTGGTAACTTTACCCTAACCGACCACCATGGAAAAATACGGCATAGTGACGAATTCAAAGGCAAAGTTCTGGTTTTATTTTTTGGTTTTACGCAATGCCCAGATGTTTGCCCTACTACAATGTCTGAACTTAAAGCTACGATGACTCAATTGGGCGAGCAGGCGAAAGACGTCCAAGTTTTATTTGTCTCGGTCGATCCAGAACGGGATACCAATCAAATTTTGTCTGAATATGTTCCGGCGTTTCACTCTACTTTTTTAGGGCTTAATGGCAATAAAGAACAACTTGAGCAAATTACTAAAAAATTTCGTATCATTTATCAAAAACAGCCACTCGGCGACAGCTATACGATGGACCATAGTGCAGGCAGTTATTTGATTGATAAAAATGGAAAAACTCGAGTAATGGTAAATTATGGCGCAGGATCGTCTGTGTTTACCCATGATATTCAACTGTTACTCGCCGAATAAATAATAAGTCTGGATAAAAAGATGTCAGCAGAAGCAAATGGCGGAGTGGCTCCGATCAGTGAACATGAAGATATTGCCCCTTACCGAATTACTGCGCACATGGAAATTGCATTTGTTCTACGCAGCCTTGCTCAGAATAATGTAAACCTTGGTATTTATTTCAATGCGGGGCGCGACATGATGCTGTCTCGCGTACTGAATGTCGATAGCAAGGCTAAGCAGTTCATTATTGATGTGGGTGGCCACGCACCGACGAATACGGCCATTGCTCAGGCCGATCGAATTTTATTTGTCACCGCACTGGATGGTGTGAAGGTGCAGTTTTCAGTTGCTAGTGTTGTTTTAGGTAAATTTGAAGGCAAACCTGCGTTTATTATTGATTTTCCAAATGACTTAATTAAGCTTCAGCGGCGAGAGTTCTTTCGCTTGCTCACCCCCATTACCAACCCTTTGACGTGTGACATAACGCTGCCAAATGGTCAAAAAACTCAACTTGAATTGCATGACATCTCTTTGGGCGGCGCGGGTATTTGGCTTAAAGACGAACAGCACACACAAATGCAAACTGGCATAGTAATTAGCAATGCTTATTTTGATTTTGCTGCTGCAGGTACCGCCAAGCTGAATATCGAGATACGCTCAAGCCATCCAATTACGATGGCACATGGAAAAGTACGTTGGTTGGCCGGCGTTCGCTTCATTGATTTACCGCGCAACATCGAAACCAATTTGCAGAAATTATTGGCTCATTTAGAGCGTGAACGCAAAGCGTTGATAGGTTAGATGTTTGTCCATTGTAATGCCCGTGTGTAGTACATCAACGGCTAAACATTTTAATCGGTCACTAGCGCCGAATCGTGCCTGCATTTTAACCATTGCTCAACTTTACGGCGAAATCATCCATGCATAAACCCAATCAATTTGATCTCTTTGGTCAAAAACGATTTTTGCCTTTATTTTTGACCCAATTTGCTGGTGCATTCAACGATAATTTATTTAAAAATGCTTTTTTAGTATTAATCGCTTTTCATGGTTTATCCACGGCGGGTTTAAATGCCGCGACTTTAGTTAATATGGCTGCAGGTGTTTTTATCTTACCGTTTTTCTTATTTTCAACGCTTGCTGGTCAACTCGCAGAGAAATATGACAAAGCCACGCTGGCACAATGGATAAAACTACTCGAAATTGCCATCATGATCGTCGCGGGTTTAGGTTTTATTTGGCACAACGCTGCATTATTGATGACTTGCTTGTTTTTGATGGGCGTTCATTCTGCGCTATTTGGGCCACTCAAATATTCAGTTCTGCCTCAGTATTTAAAAGAAAATGAAATATTAGGCGGTAATGGCCTCATTGAAATGGGTACATTTATTGCTATTTTATTAGGGCAAATTGCCGGCACCTTGCTTGTGCAGCATCAACCGCACGGTGAAACTTTAGTAATTTGGGCCTGCGTTGCCGTTGCCATTGCGGGTTATTTCTTCAGTCGATCTATGCCATCCGCGCCACCTACAGCGCCCGATTTAAAAATTGGTTGGAATATTTTCTCTGAAACGACCAAAATTTTATCGCACGTCAAACAAAACAAAACCGTATTTAATAGTCTGCTGGGTATTTCTTGGTTCTGGTTTTTTGGCTCAATTTACCTAACTCAATTTCCAAACTTTGCTAAAGACACCTTGCATGGTGATGCCACTGTTTACACCCTACTAATGACCATTTTTTCATTAGGTATTGGAGTTGGTTCTTTACTTTGCGAAAAACTATCGGATTCTAAGGTCGAGCTTGGTTTAGTACCGTTTGGGTCTATCGGTCTTTCTGTCTTTGCGATTGATTTGTTTTTTGCTTCTGCTAACTTGCCGGGGACACTGCAAACGGCTCAGTCATTTCTAATGTCGACCTCACACTGGCGTATCATTATTGATTTATTTTTGATTGGTGTGTTTGGTGGTATTTTTATTGTTCCGCTCTACGCTTTGATTCAAATTCGTACCGAACGCGAATTTACTTCACGCGCAATCGCTGCAAACAATATTTTGAACTCCTTGTTTATGGTAGTTGCGGCAGGAATGAGTATTGTTTTACTTAATGCTGGTGTGACGGTGAGAGAGCTTCTTCTAATTGCTGGCATTTTAAACATCTTTGTTGCTATTTATATCTACACTTTAATCCCAGAATTCTTAATGCGATTTATTGTTTGGATTTTAACCCACACCCTTTATCGAATTAAGAAAACAGGTTTTGAATATATACCCGAAAATGGCGCGGTGGTACTGGCCTGCAATCATGTGAGTTTTATGGATGCCATGGTGTTGGCAGGTGCAATTCGCCGCCCTATCCGATTTGTCATGGATCATCAGATCTACAATTTGCCGGTGATGAACTTTATTTGCCGTACTGCAAATGCAATCCCCATTGCCTCGACGAAAGAAAGTGCAGAAATGAAAGATGCCGCATTTACTGCGATTGCCCAAGCATTAAAAGATGGCGAGGTGGTTGCCATATTTCCAGAAGGAAGAATCACTAAAACTGGAGAGATTAATTCATTTATGCCTGGCATTGAGCGTATTATCAAAACAACACCCGTACCAGTTATTCCCATGGCACTACAAGGGCTATGGGGGAGTTTCTTTAGCCGAAAAGATGGGACGGCCATGATGAAAATGCCACGTGGAATTTTCTCGAAAATTGGTATTATAATTGGCGAGCCGATTGAAGCTGCTAATGTAACGCGGCAAGAATTAGAAAATACAATTCGCCAGTTGCGCGGCGATTGGAAGTAATCTGGTGTTATGAAATAAAAAAGGCGACTGATTGGGTCGCCTTTCTTATTTCTCAATCAGTTTCATATGCATTTGATTATTTTGAGTGCGGATATCAAACTGCTTAATGATATTCATCCCCAACAAAACCTCATTGCCCATATTGGGTACTATACCCACATGAACATTATTAAATTCAAATGGTCCAAAACTCAAAGTACTAATCTTTGATTGATAACCTTGAACTTGCCCATTTGCCGTATTGGCAATAAAAGGCTCACCACGCGGCAATCCGATTCGCTCTGCGAGTTCTTGATTGAGGGTCATTGCCGTCGCGCCAGTATCTAAAAGCAAAACTACAGGTTCACCATTAATACTGGCTGCCAAACGATAATGTCCATCTTTAGCGCGCGGCAAAGTGATTTCATTGCCCTGCCCTGAGCTGATCATTTTGGGCTGGTACTGCTGCGCAATAAATTGAGTAAAAGCCCAATAAATTAGCAGTAGAACCAGTCCCCAGATGAAAACAATCGACCATGTAGAACGCATATCAACCTTTGGGTATATCCATCTAGATCATATTAAATAATACCTAGATCGATATACATCTACACTACTAGATTTTCGATTTCATCGCTAACAACCATCCACGCCGCTTCACGTTCTGCGAGTTTCTCTTTTAATTTTAATTCACTGGCAAGGATTTTTTGTAAGGCGTCTTTGCGTTCAGGTAAATATAAAGTTTCATCAGCTAATGTTGCAGTAATCGTTGCTTGCTCAGCAGTAATCCGTGCCATTTCAGCTTCGATGCGCGCCAAATCCTTCTCTAATGGTTTGCGTGCATTAGCTAGTTTTTGTCGTGCTTCTGCTTCAAGGCGCTTCTGCTCTTTGCGATTCACATTTGTTGCCGGCTGGCTCGCATTAACCACAGCATTAGCTGCCGATTTGTCACCGCTGCGTTTTTCTTGACTGTAGCGCGTGTAGTCATCTAAGTCGCCATCAAATGGACCAACGCGGCCGTCTTCGATCAACCAGAAATCATCCACTGTCGCACGCAAAATATGTCGATCATGCGATACGACAATCAACGCTCCGTCGAAATCCTGTAGCGCAAAGGTCAGCGCCTCGCGCATTTCGATGTCCAAGTGATTGGTTGGCTCGTCGAGTAGCAATAGATTCGGCTTTTGCCAGATCAATAGTGCTAAGGCCAAACGCGCTTTTTCGCCACCTGAAAAAGGTGCAATCGAATTGAGAGCCATTTGCCCTTGGAAATTAAAACCGCCTAAGAAATTACGCAGTTCTTGTTCACGCGTATTAGGGTCGATTTTTTGCATGTGCCATAACGGCGACTCATCAATTCGGAGATACTCAAGTTGATGCTGGGCAAAATAGCCAATCTTCAAGCCCTTCCCTTCGGTGCGAATACCCGAAAGTAAATCTTGCTCACCCGCTAAAGCGCGAATAAATGTCGATTTACCAGCACCATTGACCCCCAACAAGCCTAGGCGTGCTGAATTATCAATACTCAAATTCATTTGCGTGAGGATAGGCTTATCAACGCTATAGCCTGCAGATGCCATTTCTAAATGCACTAATGGATTAGGGCTAGAATCAGGCTCGCGGAAAGAGAAATTAAATGGCGAATCCACATGGGCTGCGGCGATTTTCTCCATTTTTTCTAGCGCTTTCACGCGACTTTGCGCCTGTTTGGCTTTACTGGCCTTGGCTTTAAAGCGGGTGATAAAACTTTCTAAATGGGCAATTTGGCGTTGTTGTTTATCAAACGCTTGTGATTGTTGCGCCAAGCGCTCAGCACATTGATTTTCAAAATCTTCGTAAGTACCGGTGTAAACCGTGAGTTGCGCATTATCGACGTGCAGAATTTGCTTGATGGTGCTGTCAAGGAAGTCGCGGTCATGGGAAATAATGAGCAACATGCCCGGATACGTTTTCAGCCATTCTTCTAGCCAAACAACGGTCTCTAAGTCCAAGTGATTCGTTGGCTCATCGAGCAGTAAAAGATCTGAGCGGCACATCAAAGCTTGTGCCAAATTCAAACGCATTCGCCAGCCACCGGAGAAGCTTGAAACAGGTTTCGAATTTTCTTCCAGGGAAAAACCAAGACCGGCCAACAATTTGGCGGCACGTGCAGGTGCGGTATATCCATCAATCGCATCAAGGCGAGAAAAAAGTTCACCATGCGCCATACCATCGTTGTCGTCATGGGCGATGGCGTTGATTTCAGCTTCAATCTTGCGAAGTTCTGCATCACCATCAAGAACATAATCGAGGGCCGAACAAGGCAAGGCTGGGGTTTCTTGTGCCACGTGGGCAATGGCCACACGCGGAGGCATTTCTAGGTCGCCTTCATCGGCATGAATTTCATCACGCAATAAGGCAAAAAAACTGGATTTACCCGCGCCATTCGCACCAACAATGCCTGTTTTTGAGCCAGGCTGCAGTGTGAGTTCAACGCGATTAAGGAGCACCTTGGTGCCGCGACGGAGTGTAAGTGATTTAAGTCGTATCATAGGGTGAGATTCTAACAGAGCTCAGCGAGATGACCGAGCTAGAACTACGTTAAATCAGCCCATCTCTAATAAAAAACGGATACCAGCTATAGGTATCCGTTTGAGTGCATTATTTTTTATGCTTAATGGACAAATACGGTAAGACTAGCTTAAGTTGCTTCGCAACTCATTGAGCGCCCGATCCGTTAAACTACCTTCGAGTGCCAAGCGGCGAACCCGGCCCAAAGTTAAAGCATCAATGAGTTCTTGCTTGAGGAATGCCTTGCCATTCCCACCTAAGCGATTGGTAAATAGATATCGAGTTTCTTGCGGGCTAATCCACGAAAGACGGAGACGGAGCACATCGTCTTGCTCACTAATCCACTCAACCCATTCTCCACGCAACGGAAGAGCGCTTTGCGGCTCAGCAGGGCTGCTCTGTGCAGCAAATGGCAACGCTTCATCAGGCAACGGTTGATTTTGTTCAACGACAGGCTCTGCTACTGGGATTGCTTGCGGACTAGAAGGTGCTTGAACTTGAGGTTTAACTTCCACCGAACTACGTAAGCCATTTCGAATGGCGGCCGCATGGCAGTGAACTAATTGAGCAAAGAACGATTTCGCATCCTCAGGACTCATTCCTTCTTCACGCGCAGAGTCCTCTAGCGTTTTTAGCATTTCTGGCAGCAAATTGACAAGCGCAAATCGCTCTTCTGCACCCTGCTTGGCTTGCACGCTCCAAATAAGATCGTCCATCACTTTAAGTTTGTGAATGAACGCTGCGCCGGCCTCACCTTGCGCGCCAAAGCTTCTCGCCAATGCTTTTGGCCAATACAAAGCAATGAATGAACTAACAAGCTCAGGCACATCAGCGCGCCCTAGTCGTTCGTTCACAAGTTCTTGTGCAGTAATAATGCCAAGCTCAGCAATTTCATGCTGCACCAACTCTTGCGCGTCTTTTTGTGCGGCAACTTCAGCTTGCCGGGCTTCACTTGCCAGAAAAGCCTCTAACTCGCTGAGTGCATGCTCAAACACAACGACATCGTCGACAAACTGACTACAAACATTACCAACGATCGACGCTAACTTATCGTAGCGATGTTCGCCCTGCTCCATCTCAGGGGCATCCAATGAGGCCTCAGCCAATGTATCGAGTAAAAGGCGGGCGCAATGATTCTTGCTCGCAAAAAAACTCGCATCCAGCATTGCCACTTTTAGAACAGGAATCTGCAAGCGCCCGATAAGCCCTTTAACTGAATCAGAAAGCCGATCGTCATCAAAGATGTGCTCAAACAACATTGCAATGAGCTCTAAGGTCATTGCATCCATTGACGGTAAGTTTTTTGCCCAACCCGAACTACGCAGCATGCCCAGCATATTGTGCTGAAAAAGGGCAGATCCATTTTCATCACTCAAACCCTCTAAACGGGGAGCTTTGTGCTGCAAAACATCCAAGAATGACAACCAGCCTGGCGTATGCTCTACCGGTGCGGATGAATAAGCAGTCGCGCCTGCTGCGAGCGCCTCTAGATGTGCTCCGAGAGGTTTAATTATTTCTGTTCGCGTAGTTGCAGCCACCGCCTCGGCCGATTCAAGTTGTCTTAGTGACTCTTCAGATGTCTGTAGTGATGCTTCTGTTGGGCTTTTCGAATTTTCTTGTCGTTTTATTTGGTGCTGCGGCACCACGCGCTGCACATTTTGCGTAATAAGGTATTGGTTTACATGCCGATAAACATCGGCAACTTGATTGGAAAGCTCATTTTCAAATGCTTTTAATGCAATGAGACGCGCATCTAGGCCCGTTTCAAGCTGTTTGCAAGCCTGTAAAAACGAATCGCAAATAGATTCAGGCGACATTGGATTCACTGTGCCGTCTTCTTGCTCGGGCAATAAACCAGCAAAGCGCTGTTCCAGTTCAGTCAGCTCCTCACCACCCGTATTTTTGAAAGATTTAATGATCAAATCTGCAGAAAGGTTTTCTTCATACTCATCATTGGCGACAAGACTGAGCTGATCTGGCTTTGCACTGACTTTAAAAAAAGAACTTTCTGCTTTTTGTGCGTTACTTGGATGAGAGGCCTGAAGACTTTCATTAAATGCGGAAAGAAAATTCAATCGAAATTGTTCAGCTAAAAACTCACGTTTGTTATGTGTTTCGACTCTTGCTGCAAAGTAATCATCACGCAATTTTCGGTCGAATGTTTTATCAGCCAGCTCAAAATATGTTTCTTCAAGCCTTGAGAAAAAGCCCTCCAAAGATTGGCTTAGCATTTTCAAGGCAAGATCACGACATGCAAGCAACATGGGGTCCATCGCCGCAGCACGCTGACCTCGGTTGGGATTGTTATGTGATAGTGGCTGGCTCATGGCAGGCCCTCTTTTGAGTGCTTTGGCTGGTAGATATATATTAGCATTTAATGATAAACAAATATTACCCGTTGGTCATCTATATCCTACCAAGCAAGGCATAAATATTTTATTTCAACACCTTAAGCCATGTCCGGCTAGCTGAGTAGTTGAGCAGATAGGTGGTAACCCTTGTTGGCATAGTCAAAAACTAAGGCTAAAGTAAGCGAATCATTCCCGTAAACAGGTGGTTAAAATGACTCCGAATCTAACAATGCAAACACTCCAAAAATGGTCTCAAGAAAATGAGCCTGAAATGACCGCATTGATTCAGAGTTTTTATGCCAATGTGCCTGAGGAAGACTTACAAGAAAGGTCGATTGAAGATTTAGCAGCTGCTGTTTTAGCGCAGCGACGTATGGCCAGAATTCGTCCTGCAAAAGAAAGACTAGTCCGGATCTACAATCCCAGCCTAAGTGAGCATGGCTGGCAATCCCCGCATACCGTCATAGAAATTACGCAAGAAGACATGCCGTTTTTAGTTGATTCAGTGGGTATTGCTCTTAACAATATGAAATGCAGTGTCTACAGGGTGATACATCCGGTTCTTATCGTCCAGCGAGATGAAGTGGGTCAACTCGTTATGCAAAAAGGGATTGAATGCAAAGAATCTTGGATGCATTTTGAGATCAATCGCATCAGTGACCCAAGTCAGATCGCAACAATTGCCAATGAAATCAATCAAGCACTCGATAGTATCGCTATCGCTGTTGCCGATTGGCCCAGTATGACGGAGCGCGTATCCAACGCGCTTGAACAACTTAGAGTGACAAAACCAGAAAAGCCTTCGACCAGCAAGAAAGAAACGATTGCATTCTTAGAATGGCTTCTGGCTGGCCATTTTGTTTTTCTCGGCTTGCGCGATTACCAATTTGAATCAGGGTCGCTCAATATTATTCCCCACTCAGGAAAAGGACTATTGCGAGATGCGGGTCTGCCCTCTCCTTCGCACGTTTGGTCGAGTCTAAGCCCAGATTTACGCGCCGTAGCCTATGCGCCAGAGCGCTTATTGATGCTCACGAAATCAGATCGTCGTTCATTAATTCATCGCTCGGCCTATTTAGACACGGTCCTGTTGCGCAACATCAGCGATTCAGGGGAACTCTTAGGTGAACTTCGCATTGTTGGTCTCTACTCCGCCAGCGCATATACCGCGCCACCGCGCCAAATCCCCATTTTGCGACAAAAAATTGATCACGCACTGAGCTATTGCAATGCAGAACTCACTGGTTATCGTGGCAAAGCATTACTCAATGTACTGGACACCTATCCTCGCGATGAACTGATCGAGATTGAAATCCCTGAGCTAGCTCGAATTGCAGACGGCATCGTGAGCTTGCACGAACGACATCGCGTCCGTGCATTTTTTAGGGATGATATTTATCGCCGCTATGTGTCCGTCATGGTGTTTGTACCGCGCGACAACTACAGTACCGACGTGCGAATTAAAATTGAAGCTTTACTGATGCAGCATTTATCAGGGAGCGCATCAGAATTCACCGTATTCTTGGGCGACAACCCGCTGGCTCGAATTCACTACATTATTCGACGAACCGCAGCAAAAACCGCCAGCTATAACAGCAAGCTGATTGAGGCCGAAATTGCCCAAGTTGCTCAGCGCTGGCAAGACGATTTGAAACAGCAACTCATTCAAAGTTGCGGTGAAGAACGCGGCTCGGTGCTGCATCAAAAATACCTGCATGCTTTTCCTGCTGCCTATTGCGCAGACTTTTCGGCGCGCGCGGCCATTTATGATATCGAATCACTAGAAACCGCATTAAATCAACAAAGCATCGTCGCGACTTTAACGCCGGGAAGTGCTTTAGATGCAGGGATCTGGCGTTTAAAGCTCTACCAACATCGCCCGATTGAGCTTTCTGATTGCCTGCCATTATTGGAAAGTCTGGGGCTTAGAATTGTCGATGAGCGGCCTTATGTTTTGCAGTTGAGTCCAGAATCCGCTTGGTTGGTGGACATCGGCGTGCGCCTGCCGGCATCAACCTCACTCGAACAGCCAGAACAAAGACAACGCCTACTTGCGGCATTTGTCGCACAAAGCAAAGGTTTATCCGAAAACGACAAGCTTAATCAACTCGTTCTGCATCATGGCTTGGCGTGGCGTGAAGTTTTTGTCTTGCGGGCGTATGCACGCTATTTAAAACAAGTCGCACTCAAGTACAGCATTGAAATGATTGCCGATTGCCTACTCATGCACGGCACACAAACCCAACAACTCGCACAAGCCTTTCAGCTACTGCATCACCCCAGTCAAGCAGAGCCCGCAGTAGCGGAAATCGTACTTGAAGAAATTGCGCAAGCTGCAAAAGCGATGCCCAATATTGACGATGAGCGCATTCTAACGTCACTGATGGCGGCGATTCGCGCAACACTACGGACTAATTTTTATCAAAATGGCGGTGATAAAACTTATCTATCGCTAAAAATTGCGTCGGCTGAAATCCCGCTGATGCCGCAACCGGTGCCAATGTGCGAGATTTTTGTGTATTCACCTCAGATGGAAGGCGTTCATTTACGAGGGGGTAAAGTCGCGCGAGGCGGTTTGCGTTGGTCTGATCGACGCGAGGATTTTCGCACCGAAGTACTGGGCTTAGTCAAAGCCCAAATGGTCAAAAATACAGTCATTGTTCCAGTTGGCTCTAAAGGTGGCTTTGTGGTTAAAAACCCGCCAGCGGAGCGGGAAGCTTTCTTAGCCAGCGGAATCGCTTGTTACCAAATGTTCATTCGCGGCCTGCTGGATTTAACGGACAACTTTAAAAATGGCCAAATCACTCCACCGAATGATGTTCTGCGCCGCGATGGCGATGATCCCTATCTTGTCGTCGCGGCAGACAAAGGCACCGCAACTTTTTCAGACATCGCCAATGCCATCTCACAGGAATACAACTTCTGGTTGGACGATGCTTTTGCCTCCGGCGGCTCAGTGGGTTACGACCATAAGAAAATGGGGATTACAGCACGCGGCGCGTGGATTTCAGTTGAGCGTAGCTTTAAAGAACTAGGTCTTGATACCAATACCGAAGCCTTTACAGCCGTTGGAATTGGTGACATGTCGGGAGATGTTTTTGGGAATGGTCTTTTACGCACCAAAACGATACGCTTGCTGGCTGCTTTTGATCACCGACATATTTTCTTTGACCCCAATCCAAATGCTGAAGTGGCATTTCAGGAGCGAGCCCGCATGTTTAACCTGCCGCGCTCATCATGGGCTGATTACGACGCCACATTAATTTCACAAGGTGGCGGAGTATTTGCTCGTAACCTAAAGAAAATAAAGCTTTCTAGTGAGATACGTACGATATTAGCGATTGAAGAGCTTGAGCTTGAGCCCGACCTCCTGATTCAAGCCATTTTAAAAGCCCCCGTTGATTTGCTTTATAACGGTGGCATCGGCACGTACGTGAAGTCCAGTACCCAAACGCAAGCCGAAGCCAATGACCGAGGCAATGATGCGGTGCGTGTTGATGGCAAAGACTTGCGCTGCAAAGTGATTGCCGAGGGCGGAAATCTAGGATTTACGCAATTGGGACGTATCGAATATGCACTCCATGGTGGCCGTATTCATACCGATGCGATTGATAATTCAGCTGGCGTAGATTGCTCAGACCATGAAGTCAATATCAAAATCCTACTCAGTAAAATTGTTAATGATGGGGACTTAACCTTAAAACAGCGCAATGAAGTACTCGCCAGCATGACCGACGAAGTTGGCCTATTGGTGTTGCGAGACAATGAACTGCAAACACAGGCGGTTTCGCTCGAGTTTTCTCAATCGTTATCTTTATTGCCCGTTCATACTCGGCTGATGCAAGCGCTTGAGCAGGCCGGAAAACTTTCTCGCCGAATTGAATATTTACCGACCCAAAGCCAACTGGCTGAGCGACAACAAAATGGTCTAGGTTTATCTCGCCCAGAGCTGGCAGTACTGTTGGCCTACGCAAAAATTGTCATCAAACAAGAGTTGCTCGCCGAAACGCTGATTGATGATCCGAAGTGGCACACTTTATTACAGCGCTACTTCCCTGCTTTATTGGTCGAAAAATTCAACAACCAAATCGCCAACCATCCATTACGCCGAGAAATCGTCGCGACTCAACTAACTAACCATGTGGTGAACCGCTACGGGATTAGCTGCGTATATCGTTTGCAAGAAGAAACAGAAAAAACCTGCAGTGATATTGTCGATGCATTGATTGCGGCAGAATCACTACTCGATAGCGAGTCTTTATCGCTAGAAATTGAACAAAGCAGCGTTATTGCCACTGGGCAAACTCTGCTTTTGCTGAGTATCAGAAGGCAAACTGAACGCGTTGCTCGTTGGTTGTTGCAGCAAAATTTAAAAGCCGCACAACTTGAGCATATGCGTACTTGTGCTGCCCTCACCTTGCCGCACCTACCCCAACAATTAATTTCAAGCCCTGCCCATGCGACACAAGCACAAGCGTGGCATAAGGCTGGCATTGGAACTGAGTTGGCAATGAAGGTCATGGCAGTGCAAGAGTCGCAATCCTTGCTTGAACTCAGTCAATTTAATAATGATTCTGGCCAGTTGGCTGAGCATATGCGTATGTATCTTGAAGTTGGCGAGGCGCTGAATCTGAAATGGCTAGCGCAAGCCATTGAGCAGTTACCACGTGACAATCGCTGGCAAACGCTGGCGAGGCTTGCTGCTCGCGATGATTTACAGCGCCTGCATATTGAATTATTTAAACAAGCTTGGGAGCAACATCGGGCCGAATTGCAGCTGTGGCTGAATCAAAATCAGCCTGCTAGAGAGCGAGTTGCTGCAATGTTTGCTGAGCTAAGTACTTCTATGCCTGATCTGGCGATGATCTCGGCGGCCCTGCGTGAGTTGCGGCAGCGCTTGATTGTTTAAATTGCGGGGGCGCCGGCGGTAAAGATAAAACTAGTTCTGTAAAATCGAACCACAACAAGTAATATTGATTATTTATTACAAGTATATCAATCAAGGCTCTATAAAATAAGGTCTTGGTTGATATACCCAATAAATAAATTAGCATTCTTTTCTCTAAGCACTACACTAGACTCCAAATTGATTCGCTAGAGAATTCATCTTGTATCTTCCAGAAATGGTCGCCCTAGAAAAAATCATTGCGCAAGCTGGATCATTGATTCGCAGCCAGCAACACGGCTGTGTGACGCACCAAGGTCAGCAATTCCCCTTGCGTAGTCTTTGTCTAGGTAGCACCGATCCCAATGCACCAACGATTGGATTTTTTGCCGGTGTACATGGCCTAGAGCGTATCGGCAGCCAGATTTTAATCGCGTTTTTACAGGGATTACTGCATCGGCTGAGCTGGGATCGTAGCTTACAATTTCAACTCCAATCGATTCGTATTGTCTTCATGCCGATTATTAACCCCATCGGTATGGCACTGAGTCGTCGCTCGAATGGCAATCACGTCGATTTAATGCGCAATGCACCGATTGATGCGGATGGAAAAACCGCATATTTAGTCGGTGGACACAGGCTGAATCCTGCTTTACCTTGGTTTCGTGGGCCAATGAACACAGACATGGAGCTTGAAAATCAAGCACTATGCACGGTGGTACAAGACTTTATGTTGAGCAGTTCCGTTAGTCTTTCCCTTGACTGTCATTCCGGCTTTGGTTTGCGAGATCGCATCTGGTTTCCATATGCCTACACCATGAAGCCGATCCCACAAGTGGCCGAGATACATGCGCTCAAACAGCTGTTCGATTGCAGCCATCCGCATCATCCTTACGTGATTGAACCGCAGGCTAAGCATTACCGCACTCATGGCGATGTTTGGGATTACCTGCATCGACAACAATCGCCGGAAAAACTATTTTTGCCGCTGACACTTGAGCTGGGTTCATGGCTATGGATAAAAAAGAATCCACGCCAATTGCTATCGATTTTAGGCTTATTTCACCCCATGGTGCCGCATCGCCAACAACGAGTGCTACGCAGCCATTTACCGCTACTTGAATTTTTAATCCGCGCCACGCATGACCACGCGACTTGGAGACCTACAGGGCAAATTCAAAAAATGCAGCAGCATCATGCCGCGATTGATCTTTGGTATCGCAAGGATAGACCATGAAAAATTGGGTTTTATTACGTGGCTTGATGCGTGAAAAACGCCACTGGGGCGTATTTGCTGACTTGCTGCAGCAGAAATATCCAGCAGATCAAATTTTGATGGTGGATTGGCCTGGGAACGGGGAATTACATCAGCAAACTAGCCTGCATCGCATCAGTGATATGGTGCAGCACTTACAAAGCACACTCACACAAAAAGGGTGTTGCGCACCCTACCATGTGATTGCTGTTTCTTTAGGGGCGATGGTAGCAATTGAATGGATGCGACAATCACCACAAGACATTGCCAGCGCAACGCTCATCAATACCAGTTTGCGACCAATCAATCCGTTTTATCAGCGGCTCAGGCCACACAACTACACGCAATTACTGAGCATGTTATTTCGAACGAATGCAGAACAAGAGCAGCTAATCCTGCAGCTCACCAGTAATCAAGCACATCCTGCGACTTTGCAGCAGTGGATTGCATATCAACAGCAACATCCCATTTCAAAATTAAATATCTTGCGTCAACTCTGGGCAGCAGCAACTTACAGAGCGCCAATTGAAACGCCACAAACAGCGTTGCAACTCATATCCAGTCAGCACGATCGACTGGTTGATCAGCAGTGCAGCCTCACCTTAGCCCAGCTCTGGGGAGTTCCGCATGCCGTTCACCCCACGGCTGGGCATGATTTGCCACTGGATGACCCTCAGTGGCTTATTGAGCACCTACCGTAAGGTTTTACTTCCTCACTTTTCTACGCAGCAGATACGAACTTCACTCAGGCCGCCTATTTCGCTTTTAGCGCATTGCCGATAGGACGAAGCATACTGATTAAAGCTGGCTCGTGTAAGATCCAATAGCAATTTAATGAGCTCATTGATATCAGTCCGACTGCCAATTTCAAAGTGCTGGCAATCAATCGGGTTATCCCAGTCGCCATCCCAAGTCAAAAAGCCATGCTGCGCAAACAAACCGGCGAAACGATCATCGGCCACTCCTGCACGCTGCGCTTTCTCTGGGTGAATCGCTAAGTGATTCAAAAAAAGTTTGGCGCGGGCCTGCGGCAGCACCTTAATGCCGCCATCCTCTGCAACATTGATATACCAAAAAGATCAATTCAAAAATTCTCAGGTAGAAACAGTTCAATAAAGTACTAGCCATGTATATCGCTACAAACTATAAATATACTGACCTTCAACTCAATACATAGTTAAAAAATACTGGTCGTTTGTATTTGAACTAAGCATCTACTCGCCAAAGACTTCTCAATCACAAAGTACGGCATAATCCGCAACTCTACTGCACTTGCAGCCGCACAGATGGAAAAGACCGATGCACGCCAAGCTTTTACTACAAGACTGGTTGAACTTACACGTACCGGGCATTGCGTTACTCCGTAATTATCCTCGTGATTTTTGGGGGCATGACTGGCGGGCGGGCTTGTCGGTCGCTGCGGTGGCAATTCCAGTAGGGGTTGCTTATGCGCAATTGGCTGGGATGAGCCCGATTGCTGGCTTGTATGCCAGTATTTTACCCATGGTAGCCTACGCTTTGTTTGGCTCGTCACGCCAATTGATGGTTGGCCCTGATGCAGCAACTTGCGCGATGGTGTTTTCCACGCTCGCGCCGATTGCGGCTGGTGATCCACATTTATACGTTTCGCTCTCCGTGAGCTTAGCTTTGCTAACCGGTATTTTTTGCTTGCTGGCCAGCCGCTTCAAGCTAGGGTTTTTAGCTGATTTCCTGTCACCACCGATTTTGGCGGGCTTCTTAAATGGCGTAGCCATCAGCATTGTGGTGGGGCAGCTAGGCAAATTATTTGGTTTTACCTTCGAAAACAATGCCCTGCTAGAAAGACTAGCCGAGCTTCCGTTTCGCCTCATTGAAGCGCACCCAATGACAACACTAATTGGCCTAGGGACATTGCTGACGCAGCAAATTGCCAAGCGACTACTGCCAAAACTACCATCCGCTTTGGTGGTGATGGTGCTAGCTGGCTTGATAACCTATGTTTTTCGTCTTGATCTGCGTGATGTGGCAGTTATTGGTGAATTACCAGCAGGCTTACCAAGACTACATTTGCCGACACTACCGTTTTCGCAATTGGGTGAAATAGTTGGTGCAGCCGCTGGCCTAGCTTTAATTAGTTTTAGTAGTGCGATGCTCACTGCGCGTAGCTTTGCCGCAAAAAATCGTTATGACATTGACCCTGATCGTGAATTTACCGCACTCGGGATGGCCAATATCGCCGCCGGTTTGTCGCAAGGCTTTGCGATTAGCGGCGCCGACTCGCGCACAGCGGTTAATGATAGTGGCGGAGGCAAAAGCCAAATGGTGAGTATCGTCGCCGCCAGTGCAATTTGCCTAGCAATGGTGCTGTTTACCAAAGCACTCTACTTTGTGCCGATTGCGGCCCTCGGCGCAGTTCTGATTACAGCCTCATTTGGCCTGATGAATTTTGCCAGTATCCAGGTTTTTCGTGCCTATAGCCGTGGCGAGTGGATAGTTGCAATCGTCACTTTAATTGGCGTTGCTTGCGTGGGTGTCATGCAAGGCATGTTATTTGCTGTTTTACTGGCTACGCTGCGCGTTTTGATTAAACTAGCGCGCCCTAGTGATACAATTTTGGGCGTTTATGAAGGCAAGCGTGCTTTTCATGATGTCAATCATCACCCAGAGGCTAAGCCGATTCCTGGCTTATTAATTTATCGCTTTGAGTCGCAACTGAATTTTTTCAACGCAAACTTTTTTCGTCAGCGATTATTGTCTCTCATTGATGGGGCTGAGGAAAAAATTGAGTGGCTGGTGATTGATGCGATGCCAATCACCCAAATCGACGCTGCGGGAGAGCAAGCAGTCTGGAGCCTACATCAAGATTTGGTAGAGCGCGGCATAACGATGACTTTTGCCGGACGAAAACGCCAGATCGAGGCTAATGCCGCTCAGCGCGGCATTAGCGAGCAAGTCAGCAATGCTTTTTTATTATTTTCAAACCTAAAGCAAGCACGAATTGCTTTTGCGGAGCGCAACGCACCGCCCAAATCAAACGTTTAAACAGCACGATTTCTTAATCGGCGTATTGCACACACTCAATGCGTGTCAATGCGCCGTCTTTTAGGTAAAAAAAGGCGTCTTGCGGCATATCTTGTTGCCACATCGCTTGTGGCGACATCCCAGCGTACAATCCGCGCAGAATACGCCCCAACAAACCATGTGCAACCACAATGATGCGAGGTGGTAGCTTGGGGTCTGATAGCCATTGCGTTAAACGTGATGTTACGTCTGCCAACTGCTCGCAACCGGGGGCATTAAAATACCAATCCGCTTGCTCAGCCAAGTCAGGGTATTTTGCAAACAAAGTCATCACCTGCTGCTTTTCCCAGTCGCCGAATGCAACTTCAATCAGGCGTGGATCAATATGAAGATGACTGGCTGGCAGACCCAATTCATTCATCAACAATTTCGCCGTTTGCTGCGCTCGCCCCAAAGGGCTTACCAGCACTTGCCACTCGCTTGGGTCACTCAATAATTCACCGAGCGTGGCACCCATGGCGCGAGCTTGAGATTCGCCAAGCTCAGTAAGTGGTGAATCACAATGGCCCTGCATGCGGCGCTCTAAATTAAATTCGGTTTGCCCGTGACGTAACAAATAGATTTCTTTAGGCATTCATCTACCCTTTCTTTGCATTCACTCTAACGTTTATTCGTCTTGTTTTTGTGCCGCAGCAGCGCGTAACTTGTCTTTTTTGCTCATTCGATGACTTTTGATGCCACCTGTACCTTGCTCTGTTGTCGTGACAACCTCTTGCGGCTCAAAACCTGCAATTTGCTCGCGCGGCACACGCATTTTGAGACGATTTTCTAACAAGCGAAAATGGGCTTCGCTACTTGCGCTAACTAAGCTAATCGCCACACCGCTCCCGCCAGCACGTGCCGTACGGCCAATGCGATGCGTGTAATCAGCTGGCGAGCGAGGCAAATCAAAATTAATGACGCATGGAAGATTATCAATATCAATTCCGCGCCCCGCCAGATCAGTAGCGACTACAACCTGGAGGTTTGAGGATTTAAACTCAGCCAATACTTGGCTGCGACGGCCTTGACTAAATTCACCGTGAAATGGAGCTGCTTTAATGCCTGCGCTTGATAAATAGCGCGCAAGTTGTTCGGTGATTACCTTGGATGCAACAAACACCAAGGCTCGCTCTTCACCACTATCGATGATCATTTGCGCCAATAATTCGGCACGGCGGGACTCATCGACCGCAATCGCTCGCTGCAAAATATTGGGCGTATTCGCCTCATTCACTTCCATTACAATTTTGCTTGGGTTTTGCAAAATACCTTCAGCCAGCGCACTGACATCGACAGGAAACGTTGCAGAGAAAAATAGGTTTTGCCGCTGCGCGGGTAGTAGCGCCAAGATTCGATTGATTTCATCGCTAAAGCCCATGTCGAGCAAGCGATCCGCCTCATCCAGCACAAGCGTATTAAAGCTCTCTGGCTTGATGGCATTTTGCTTAATCAAGTCTAATAAGCGACCAGGTGTTGCTACCAATACATCAGCGTGACCACGCAATGCCATCATTTGCGGATTGATCGACACACCACCAAATACGCTAACGACTTTGATGGCCACAGGTAAATGCTTCACTAAGCCCTTGATTTCTTCACCCACTTGCACCGCGAGCTCACGTGTTGGCACCAAAATCAATACCTTGCGCTGGGCCGTCTGTACTAATTGCAAGAGAGGCAAAGCAAACGCAGCCGTTTTACCTGATCCGGTCGCCGCTTGCGCCAGTACATCATCACCACGCAAAATCAGTGGAATCGCTGCGGATTGAATCGGTGTAGGTTGGATGTAGAGTTTTTTATTGGCAGCGGCAACAACGAGGGAAGATAAACCTAGAGCACTAAAGGGCATGAAAAGCCTTAATCAAATAAAACATCAATACCGCATGATACCAAGCCTCAACACTTGGCGATAAGAAACATCGAAAAGCTTGAGTTAATCGGCAATTTGTCAGTCAACCTAATCGTTATTCATTTTGCACAATTGAAACAAGTGCAGCCTGTTTTACGACAAGCCTACGGCTGATGCAATAAAATCAGCAAACAGTGGGTACCAAAAGATCATCAGCAAGGTTTGTTTTATGAACAGCACATTGAGCAACAAGCAGGTAAACCGCCTTGAGCAGCGCACACTAAGCATTTCCATTTACACCATCATCGCACTAGCCATCGCCGGCATTGGTTACGGTCTCTATATTGGATCAGATGCGGTGATGCTGGATGGTTTTTATGCGCTAACTAGCTTAATGGGCTCAGGACTCTATTTGCTAGCTGCCAAAGTGGTTGAAAAGCCCGCGGATCGCCATTTTCAATATGGTTACGCGCATATCGAGCCGCTAGTAAACAGCTTCAATAGTTTGATCTTGATGATTGTTTGTATTTATGCGTTTTTTAATGGACTTCGCGGCTTGGCAAGCGAGGGCAACCCCGTAGACGCTACAGAAGTTGTTGTTTACAGCCTACTCAGTGCAGTCGTTTGTGCTGTGGTATGGGTACATGAGCGGCGCGTAGCAAAACGCTGTGACTCAGATTTAATTCGTAACGATGCTCGTGAGTGGATGGTTAGCATGAGCTTTAGTGTTGTGACTGGCTTAAGTTTTGCCTTAATCTGGGTTTTGCCAGAGCCCGCGCGAACTTGGTGGGCCAATTATGCGGATAGCGCAGTTTTATCGATCTTAGCTTTGTGCTTGGCGCCGCTGCCAATGAAAGCTTTTTATACCAATATGCGTGAAGTCTTAGTAATAACCAACCCGAGTGATGAGATTACTTTGCGCGTGGCAGAAGTTATGCAAAAAGTAGAGGCTGAATATGACATCGCCGAATCGAGCTGCCACATCGTCAAGTCTGGACGTATTTATGTGATTGAAATCAATATCATGGTCGGCCCTGATTTTACAGTAAGCAGTGTTAATGAACTTGATTTGTTACGAAGCAAGATTTGGCAAGAGATTGGCCTACCACTCGAAGATGCATGGCTCGGCATTTCATTTACAGCCAACCCACGATGGCTATAGGTTTAATTGCCGCCGAAAACAGAGAAAATTTAAATAACAACAAGCATCGATTATGGGCGGGCGCTGCCTGCGCTATCCAAAAAGACCTGATTGGTGCTACAATCGCCGTCTTTTACCAACAATAGCCATTGCTATTAAGTGGTTGATTAATATAATTTTTAACCTAATTTATATTATTTCTACATTTATAGCAGTGGCCGACGCGGATTCATCGCATGGAAGCGGAACAGCTTAATCAGATTGAAAACCAGCTCAAAGAGCTAGGTTCACGCACAGAAGAACTCAAGCGTTACCTCGACTACCCAGGTAAAGTCGATCGACTAGAAGAAGTCGTTCGACTCTCTGAAGCACCAGAAACTTGGAACGACCCTAAAAAAGCACAAGAAGTTGGCCGCGAACGCAAAGCGCTGGAGGATATCGTCCTCGTGCTGGATCGTGTTGCTGACGGCGTAACGGATTCGCTTGAACTATTTGAAATGGCCAAAGCAGAAGGTGATTTCGGTACGGCAGAAGTCATTAGCGAAGACTACGTAGCGCTTGAAACCGAAGTCGCCAAACTTGAATTCCGCCGGATGTTTAATAATCCGATGGACCCAATGCCGTGTTTTATCGACATTCAATCGGGTGCAGGTGGAACTGAGGCGCAAGATTGGGCGGGCATGTTACTGCGTATGTACGTTCGCTACGGCGAGCGAAAAGGTTTTTCAGTTGAAGTGATGGAGCAATCCGACGGCGACATCGTCGGCATTAGCCAAGCGACCATTAAACTCACTGGCGATTACGCATACGGCTTTTTGCGCACCGAAACTGGCGTACATCGCCTAGTTCGTTGCTCACCGTACGACTCAAACAATCGCCGCCACACTTCATTCGCATCAGTGTTTGTTTACCCTGAAGTCGATGACAGTTTCGAAATCGACATTAACCCATCTGACGTGCGTACCGATACATATCGTGCATCAGGCGCTGGTGGTCAGCATATTAATAAAACTGACTCTGCGGTTCGTTTGACGCATATCCCGACCAATACAGTAGTGCAGTGCCAAAACGATCGATCTCAACATAAAAATCGTGACGAGGCATGGAAAATGCTTCGCGCGAAACTTTATGAGCTAGAACTACGTAAACGCATGGAAGCACAGCAATCGCTCGAAGCAACAAAATCAGACATCGGCTGGGGCCATCAAATTCGCTCTTACGTGTTTGACCAAAGCCGCATCAAAGATCTACGCACGAGCTATGAAGTCGGCAACATCAAAGGCGTCATGGATGGCGACTTAGATAACTTTATTGCGGCCAGCTTGAAGCAAGGCGTGTAATTTTTTAATCTCGGGAGGCATAGACTTATGCTTCCCGTTGTTTTGAATGTAATCAGTGGAAAAATCATGAGTGAAGTGAAAAGCCAAGAAGTTGAAGTGCAAGTCGACGAAAATCAAATCATCGCTGAACGTCGCGCCAAATTGGCAGCGATTCGCGCCAAAGGCATCGCCTTCCCGAATGATTTTAAACGCGAACATTTATCTGGCGATCTGCATGAGCAGTACAACGCGCTAGAAAAAGACGAGCTCGAAGCCAAAGCGATCAGCGTTTCGGTAGCTGGCCGCATGATGCTCAAGCGCGTAATGGGTAAAGCCAGCTTCGCAACAATTCAAGACAACGCGGGCCGCATTCAGTTTTATATCAGCGGCAATAGCGTTGGCGAAGCCGTTTACGATGATTTCAAAACTTGGGACTTGGGCGATATCGTTGCTGCACGTGGCACATTGATGAAGACCAAAACAGGTGAATTGTCGATTCATGTTACCGAACTACGCCTGCTAACCAAATCACTCCGCCCGCTCCCAGACAAGCATCACGGCATGGCTGATCAAGAGCAGATTTATCGACAACGTCATTTGGACTTGATTACCAATGACGTGAGCCGCGGCACTTTTATCAAACGCTCAAAAATCATTCAACGCTTGCGCGAATTTATGGTGGGTGAAAACTACCTCGAAGTTGAAACACCGATGATGCACAGCATTCCGGGTGGTGCGACAGCCAAGCCATTCGTGACGCATCACAATGCGCTGGATATGCCGCTTTATTTGCGGATTGCGCCGGAGCTGTACCTAAAACGCCTTATTGTTGGCGGTCTTGAGCGCGTATTTGAAATTAACCGCTCATTCCGTAACGAAGGCATGAGCACGCGTCACAACCCAGAATTCACGATGATCGAATTCTACGAGGCATATGCCGATTACCAGCGCATGATGGATATGTCAGAAGGTATTATCCGCGCCTGCGCGATTGAAGCGACTGGCCATGCTGTTGTGACCTACCAAGGCAAAGTGGTTGATCTTTCAAAACCATTTGCACGATTTACGATTGCCGGTGCAATCAAGCATTACAACCCAGAATACACCGACGAACAACTGAATGATCGTGCCTTCCTTAAATCGGAAATCGCACGTCTTGGTGGTAAGCCTGTTCTTACAGATGGTATCGGCGGCCTACAACTGAGTTTGTTTGAAGAAAACACCGAAGGCAAATTGTGGGAGCCAACTTTCATCGTTGACTATCCTGCCGAAGTATCACCACTGGCACGCGCATCCGACACACAAGCAGGCTTAACTGAGCGTTTCGAATTGTTTATTGTGGGTCGTGAACATGCCAATGGCTATTCGGAGTTAAATGACTCTGAAGATCAAGCCGCGCGCTTCCAAGCCCAAGTAGATTTGAAAGACAAAGGTGATGATGAAGCGATGCATTACGATGCAGACTATGTTCGTGCTCTCGAGCACGGCATGGCACCAACTGGTGGATGTGGCATTGGTATCGACCGCTTGGTCATGCTACTCACTGACTCACCAAGCATTCGTGACGTCATTTTGTTCCCGCAAATGCGCCGCGAAGACTAGTCGATGTATCGTCGGCTAGCCGTTTATTCATAATGGCTAGCTACATATACCTAACAATAAAAAACCGGCCTTGGCCGGTTTTTTATTGCATATCGAATGGGTGTTTATTTTTCTTGGCTTGCGTCTTGCTCAGCTACCGCATCTTTCAACGCCTTCGCCGGCGTAAACTTCAATACGCGCTTTGCTGGAATCTGTACAGCTTCGCCAGTCCTTGGATTGCGCCCCATACGCGCATCGCGTGATTTAAGTGCGATCTTAGCCACATTCGGCAAGACCACCTCACCACCACCACTCACTGTCGCCAAAATAACGTCAGACAATGTTTCTAGTGTCGCCGCCACGGCTTTTTTCGACACTTCAGGGTGATCAATCGCAACTAGGTTGTGCACGATGGAGATCAATTCAGTTTTATTCATAAGAAAGACCTTTAAATGGCCGCAAGAAAAATTTGATTCCACATTATGCCGTAGACCAGAAAAATTAGCTTGCGCTTTGCGCACACAAAGCCTTTTATGCCAACGGCACTATTACCTCGCATTTAATGCGTAAAGCACGGAAAATGGCACCTCACAAAGAGAAACTCAATGCCAAGCCAACGTATTCAACCCATCAGCCAGCTCAGTTTACTGACTTTATTATTTCCACTGGCACTCGTGCTGTTTGAATTTGCCACCTACATTTCAAACGACATGATTTTGCCCGCCATGCCAACCATCGTGCATTTATTTAGCGTCGATCCAAGCCACATTCCATCGGCGATGTCCTTATGCCTTTTGGGTGGCGCAAGCCTGCAATGGATACTGGGGCCGCTCTCAGACCGAGTTGGGCGCAAACCGGTCATGCTCGTAGGTGTAGCGCTGTTTATTTTTGCTTGTATCGCAATTATTTTTGTTCGCTCTTATTCATGGTTTTTGTTCTTTCGTTTCTTGCAAGGTACCGGAATGTGCTTTATTGGCGCAGTGGGCTACGCAGCAATTCAAGAAAGTTTTGTTGAAGCCACCGCCATTCGCGTTACCGCCCTCATGGCCAATGTCGCCCTGATCGCACCGCTCATTGGCCCTTTAGCAGGCGCCATGGTGTTACAAGTCACCGGCTGGGAATGGATCTTTATTTTTGTAGCCATCATTGCGACGATTGCTGCGGCAGGTCTGTGGCGCTTTATGCCTGAAACCTCGCCCAAATTGAGCTCACCATTAAACCTAAATAGTCTGCGCACTGATTATATGGCGGTACTGCGCAACCGACGATTTATGGCGGGCGCGATTTCAATTGGCTTTACGTCGATGCCTTTGCTGGCTTGGATTGCTTTGGCGCCGATCATATTAATGCAGGATGCAGGCCTTTCTACGATTGATTACGGTTACTGGCAAATCCCCGTTTTTGCAGGGCTGATTCTCGGCAATATCATTCTGGCGAAAATCGTAGGTACCGTGCCAATTTATCGAATTATCAAATTCGGTTCAATTCCATTTATGCTGGGATTTGCGCTCAGTCTGCACTTGATTTATGAGCCGGAAGCTTGGCAATGGTTGGTTGCCTCACTATCCATCGGTGCGATTGGGATCGGCATCATTAATGCTGCGCAATTTAGACTGGCTCTATTTGCCAGCGATCAAAGCAAAGGAACTGTTTCAGCCACACTGGGCATAATTGTAATGATTATCTTCTCAGTTGGGATCGAACTATCTAAAATCGCGCATGAATTAGCGGGCAATGGCGGATTTGTTGTTGTTTGCTTGCTTGGGGCATGCACCGCAGTATTGGCGCGCCGCCGCTTCTTGCGCGGGCAATTTGGCGAAGAAGCACAGTAAAGCGCCAACCTCTCAACAGAACCCTCAATGGAATTGCAAATGTCTATCGAAGGCGAAAATTTGATTAACGCTTTTAAGCTACTGGGCAAATCAATAGGCCAGCAATGGGCAAATAAAGATAGCTTTGCAATTCTGCTCAGTGATTTCAAACAAGGCGCAACTTTTATTGATCTATGCCGACGTTGGCTACAAGATGCTGAGCGTAGCCAAAGGCTGCATTGCATTGGCTTTGTTTCCAATAATTTTTCATGTCCACCACTTACAAGCACTATCGAAACACGCAGCGAAGATTCAACAGAATTAGACTCTTTAATTGCTGAGCTATCGAAAAAATGGCCACTGCCGATTGCAGGCTTTCACAGGATTTATCTAAAAAACAGTACAGTAATGCTTACCTTGGTACTGGGTGATTTTGAATCCCAGCTATTCGAAGTGTCAGGCCCAATTAACGTTTTTATACTAAATCACGAATGCGATGAATTGCATTTACAGACACTTAAGCAAATATATCGCCTCAGCCAAGCCGATAGCACGATACTGAGCCTAAGCAGCAGCCAAACTAGCCAAGACCTGCTCGTAAAAACGGGCTTTTTACCGCATCGGCACTGCACACCGCAAGGCGCGTTTCTGACTGCAACGATCCAGAGACCACCTCGAACTCAGTTGCAATGCCCCACCACAAAAGAAGCCATCATTATCGGCGCAGGCATTGCCGGTTGCGCGCTAGCAAATTCCCTAGCCCGTCGCGACTGGAAGATTCGGTTGATTGATTCGCAGACACAGATCGCCAGCCAAGCTTCCGGCAATCATATTGGCTTGTGCCACCCTACTTTTAGTCTCGATGATAATTTCCAAGCTCGGCTTTCACGTGCAGGTTTTTTTACCACCCAGCAAAAGCTCAAAGAGCTACTTCACCATAAACAGCCTGTGCACTTTGGGATGGAAGGGCATTTTCAAATCGCCAAGGACAGTGAAGCGGCAGAACTAATGCAAGCCATACTTAAGGAACAGCGACTCCCTGAGACATTGGTTCGTTGGCTAGGCGTACAACAAGCGGTGTCGCAGTTAAATATCGAATGCGAATTCGGAGGCTGGTGGTTCCCTCAAGGTATGTGGATCAACCCAGCCAGTTCGTGCAATGGGTATATCAATGAATGCATTGACAATATTGATCAATCATTAAATACCTATATTGAACGCATTGATTGCAATGCATTAGTTTGGCATTTGTACGATTGTGAAGGCCAACTCATCGCAAGTACAGAAACACTCATTTTGGCCAACGCACACGATGCCGCACGACTCTTATCCAACACTGATTTAGCACTGAGCAGCAGCCTGCGCAGCGTAACTCGCATACCTGCAAACCATCTCAATGCCACGAGCACGGGCATCTCAGGCGCCACTTACCTTACCGCTGAATTTGATGGTTGGCGCTGCGCTGGCGCCAACTTAGTTCGCAGCAACGACAACGAATTGGAAGTCGAGGCTAGTAATTTAAATGACTTGGCGAACTTAATTGGCGCATCAGCGGTGCTGAATACATCAGGAGCACAAACTCGCCAATGCGTACGCCCTAACTCGGCAGATCGATTACCCTTGGTAGGCGCAATACCAGATACCCAGCCGATCAGCCATTCCGTCCATCAACTGTTTCATATTCCCAAATCTGCCGGTCTGTTTGCAATCTTAGGCTTTGGTTCGCGAGGTCTGAGTTGGCACGCACTCTCCGCTGAAGTACTTGCTTGCCAACTCAATAATGAGCCGCAAGGTATTGAGCGTAGCCTCATTAACGCGATTGACCCGAGTCGCTTTGTATTGCGTCGACTCAGGAAGTTAAGCTCACAGAAAAAACCATAAAGCAATGCAGATGAAGTATTTTTGAAGGGTTACAGTTCCAGAAATACTCAAATTGAATGACAAATAACAATACAGTTTGCATCTGATCATTTAGCCGCGCCTTACGTATAGTTCGTATATCGCTTAAAACTTAATGAGAGAACGTCATGCAAACCAGTCAACTTAAAGCTGCAGAGGTTTATTCATTTGTCTCTGCACCAGTCTGGATTCGCTGTGAGTCAGGTCAACTCTGGATCAGTCATGATGGTGAGGACGTTGTTTTGGCGCGCGGAGAGAAATACCTTGCCAGTGGCAACGACCGCATCGTAATAGAAGCCCTACAAGATAGTCACTTCAACACCCTCAAGGCGTCAAATACTGAAAAGACGCCAGTAAAACACACTGCCCGCTTATCACAGTTAGCCGCAGCGCATTAAAATCAATTTAACCGCTTATCAGTCAAAAACAACGCCAAAGCAAACTGATGTTGCAGTTCAATCATTAGCCTGCCGATATTAGTATTACGGCAGGCAGATTGCATTTCATTCGGAATGCCCCGCCCCGCCAAGGGAGGGCATCATGCTCCGAAAATCCCTAGTTAGCCTTATTGCCGCTGGCTTTATGATGCCTAGCGCTGCTCACGCAGAGCTTATCGATGGCCTGCTCAATGTGAACGACATCCTTGGTAGCTTATGCGGCCAGCGCATGATCGTACTTTGGGTTGATGAGACAGAGCAAATGCCGCCGTGCGTTATGGCCTATTCGGCAGGTTGCGTTGAAGCTCAAGGCAATGGCCCGCAAAGCTGCATCCAGCAAGTGCAGGCACTTTCGGTAGAGTCTGGGCAGCTGCAGCCAACCGATGCGGTGAGTGTTAAGTAATTTCTGCCATGCTGCTTGTTTGCGACTGTTGTAGCAACTGCTGAGCAAGCAGGCCGAGACGCTCAATCGCCTTTTCGTGACGAACAGTCCATGGCTCACCACAGCAAATTCGCAAACAATTGTGGTAGCTGCGGCTAGGCGAAAACATGACGCCGGGGGTGAAGCTAATGCCTTCAGCCAAAGCCAACTGCAACAATTGCAGCGTCTCAATCTGGGTATTGAGCTCCACCCAAAGCACATAGCCACCCTGCGGCACAGTGAGCCTTGTGTCGGCAGGAAAAAACCTCTGGATTGCATCGACTGCATCATTCACTTGTTCGGCGCAATTTTTCCTCAAGCGACGCAGATGATGATCGTAGCCACCGCTTTCTAAAAAGTGCGCGATAGTGCGCTGAAGAACCAAAGAGGTTGAAAAAGTATTAATAAATTTGAGCTGTTCTATTTCTTTTTGCCAACGCCCACCTAGCACCCAACCAATCCGAAATGCGGGGGCTAATAATTTTGTAAACGAAGCAATGAGCATCACATTGCCCGTTTGATCGTACGCTTTCGCAGGCCTTGGGCGGTCACCTTGATAATAAAACTCACCATAGATGTCATCTTCAATCAGTGGAATATTTCGCTTATCAAGCAACTCAACCAAACGTCGCTTGTTGTCATCGGGCATTAAACTACCGCAAGGATTCGAATAGTTGGGTAGCAACACACAGGCTTTAATATCACCATTGCGCGAAGCCAACTCTAGCGCTTCAATAGAAATACCGGTTTTTGGGTGCGTCGGCAACTCAAGCGCTTTCAGCTTAAAACTTTCTAAAATCTGCAAGAGTCCAAAATATGCTGGCGATTCAATTGCGACCACATCACCCGGCTTGGTCACCGCGCGCAGGCACAAATTAAGCCCTTCGATTGCTCCGTGCGTAATCAATACATCGTCAGCTTCGACTTGCCCACCCCAAGTTAAAGAGCGCCTCGCTATTTGACGACGCAATTCAATGTCACCGTGCGACTCACCGTAGTTGGCAATAATATCAGGATCGTTCCGGGTAACTTGGGATAGGATTCTTTGGATCTGCTGATTTGGAAATAGCTTGGGCGATAGAATCGCCAAACCAAAATCGACTTTGACATCGTTAATGTGCGATAAGGCACTAGGCGTTAGCAAGGGGTCAATCACCACCTGTGAGGGGCGTTGTGGTGGCTTGGTGAGCTCAGGCGACGCCAAATGGCGTATGGCACGCACATAAAATCCAGACTGTGGCCTTGCCTCCACCAAACCGCGATCTTCAAGCTCGCGGTAGGCTTCCATGATGGTCGACAAACTGAGCTGTCTTTCCGAGGAAAGCCTGCGAATCGAAGGGAGCTTTTCACCTGAGCGCAAAATACCTGCTTGAATCGCCTGTGCAAGCTCTTCGGCCAATTGGTAATACAGCGTATCTGACTTTTTGCGATGATTTTCTGAGCTAACTAAATCTGCCATTTAAGTGACCTCTATGCCAAGTGAAAACTATAGCCGAGTCCGAATCAAATAAACAGATTTGAAAATTAAATATTTATAAAAAATTGTACCGTATCAATTTTTTGAATTTTTTTCCGCAACTGCAGCTGTGCTGGCTGCCAGCGTAGGCCGACTGGCTGCTAACGGCGTGTGATCCAAAACCTGAAAAAAGACTTCTTCGTGTCGAATCATACCTAGCTCGTTTCTAGCGCGCTCTTCAATCGCGTCTGTTCCCGTTTTTAAGTCACGCACCTCAGCTTCAAGTGCATCATTACGTTCTTTTAATTTGGCGTTTGCTGAACGATGCTCGCTCAGTTGCGTATCAAGCTGCCAAACGCGCAGCCAACTTCCTTTGCCGACCCATAATGGCCACTGTAAAGCAACAATCACTGCCGCCAAAAAAATCGCAAGTATTCGCATACCATTCCAAACAATAAAATAAAACCGGAGCAAGCCCCGGTTTTATATCTTACTACAGACGTTAACTAGGTTGCATGCAAGGCAATCGCAGCAACATAGAAAACAACATTAGCCTTTCAATTGATAAAACGCGTCGATACCTGGGTAAACCGCTGCATCACCCAATTCTTCTTCGATACGCAAGATTTGGTTGTATTTAGCGATACGATCAGAACGGCTCAATGAACCTGTTTTGATTTGCATGCAGTTTGTTGCAACTGCCAAATCTGCAATTGTTGAGTCTTCAGTTTCACCTGAGCGGTGGCTCATCACAGAAGTGTAGCCACTGCGTTTTGCCAACTCAACCGCAGCCAAAGTCTCAGTCAAAGAACCAATTTGGTTAACTTTAATCAAGATCGAGTTGCAAATGCCTTTTTTGATACCTTCAGCCAAGATTTTGGTGTTAGTAACAAACAAGTCGTCGCCAACCAACTGTACTTTTTTACCCAAACGATCAGTCAGTACTTTCCAGCCATCCCAATCGCGCTCACCCATACCATCTTCAATGGAGATAATTGGGAATTTGTTAACCAAGCTTTCTAGGTAATCAACCATTTCAACTGAGGTGAAAGTACGGCCGCCTGATTTTTTGAATACGTAGTTGCCAGTGGCTTTATCAAAGTATTCAGATGCTGCGCAATCCAAAGCAATACGGAAATCAGTACCCGCTTTGTAGCCTGCTTTTTCAATTGCAGCCATGATCAAGTCAAGTGCTTCTTCTGGACCCGCAACGTCAGGTGCAAAACCACCTTCGTCACCCACTTGAGTTGGCATGCCTTTGTCGTGCATGATTTTTTTCAAGTTGTGGAATACTTCAGCACCGTAACGCAATGCTTCACGGAATGTTGGTGCGCCAACTGGAACAATCATCAATTCTTGGAAATCCAAGCTGTTTGATGCGTGCTCACCACCGTTGATGACGTTCATCATTGGTACTGGCAAGGCCATAGGGCCTGAGCCACCAATGTAACGATACAATGGTAAGCCAGCTTCTTCAGCAGCAGCTTTAGCTACAGCCATTGACACCGCCAAGATCGCGTTTGCACCAAGTTTTGATTTATCTTCTGTACCATCCAAATCCAGCATGGTTTGATCGATAAACGTTTGATCCGCCGCATCAAGACCAATGATGGCTTCGCAAATTTCTGTATTGATGTTTTCTACGGCTTTCAAAACGCCTTTGCCCAAATAGCGAGATTTATCGCCATCACGCAATTCAAGTGCTTCACGTTCGCCAGTCGATGCGCCAGATGGTACAGCGGCACGACCCATTACACCTGATTCTAAAAGTACATCAGCTTCTACAGTTGGATTGCCACGTGAATCCAAAATTTCACGTGCGATCACTTCAACGATTGCGCTCATCGGTTCTATACCCCTTATAACGGTTGAATTAGTACTGCGATAAAATTAAGTAGTTAAAGCAAAAGTTGTCTTGCTACGTTGTCTCACCTTGTCGTACTCAATATACTGCCTGCGGCTTCAACAGCTTGCCATACAACTTTTACACGACAATGATTACAATGAATGTTCAATGAACGAGTGTGCCTTAACTACACGGTCGATGTCTTTGAGTACGGTCAGCATTTCTTTCATTCGTGCGATCGGCATCACATTAGGGCCGTCCGATTTTGCTTCGGCAGGATTCGGATGTGTTTCCATAAACACACCCGCCACACCAGAAGCAATTGCTGCACGCGCCAACACGGGTACAAATTCACGTTGCCCACCCGATTTATCACCCAAGCCGCCTGGCTGTTGTACCGAATGCGTAGCGTCAAACACTACAGGGCAGTTGGTTTCACGCATGATGGCTAGGCCACGCATATCGCTAACCAAAGTGTTATAGCCAAATGATGTACCACGATCACAAACCATAATATTGTCGATCCCACCATTGGCTTCTTTGGCTTTTTCAACAACATTTTTCATATCCCAAGGCGCCATAAACTGGCCTTTTTTGATATTGACTGGCTTGCCAGTGGCGCAGACCGCATGAATAAAATCAGTTTGGCGCGCTAAAAATGCGGGCGTTTGCAGAACATCAACAACTTGGGCTGCAATTGCAGCTTCAGCCTCGGTATGAATATCTGTCAAAACAGGAACGCCCAATTGGCGGCGTACTTCGTCCAGAATTTTTAAGCCTTTATCAATCCCTAAGCCACGAAATGATTTACCAGAGGAGCGATTGGCTTTGTCAAAACTAGATTTATAGATGAACGGAATACTAAGTTCAGCCGTTATTTCTTTTAGCAGACCAGCAGTATCAATTGCTAATTGCTCACTTTCAATTACACACGGGCCAGCGATGAGGAAAAAGGGCTGATCAATGCCAACTTCAAAACCACATAACTTCACACCATTCCCCTTGTACGTATATGAATATAGAGATCAATGAGTATGGGCTGCAAGCCCATACTCATTGCATTAGCAGCTTAAACCTTCGCGATCATGCTCTTTAGCGTAGGCAATGGCTTCTTGAATATAAGAAATAAACAGTGGGTGCCCATCACGCGGCGTAGAAGTAAACTCTGGATGGAACTGGCAAGCAAAGAACCAACGATGTCCTGGTAATTCAATCGTTTCAACTAGCGCTTCCGCACCCATTGATTTTCCGCTAATTTTTAAGCCTGCAGCTTGCAATCGATCCAAATAGTAATTATTCACCTCGTAACGATGACGATGACGCTCGGTGGCAGATTCGCCGCCATAAATTTTCGCAGCCAATGAGCCGGCTTCCAAGCGACACTCTTGTGCACCAAGGCGCATTGTGCCGCCCATGTCTGAATTCTCATCACGCTTTTCGACTTTGCCGTCGTGATTAACCCATTCGTCAATCAGCGCAACGACCGGATAATCCGTATCCAAGTCAAACTCGGTCGAGTTTGCGCCCGGCATATTGGCCATGTCGCGAGCGAATTCAATCAGCGCAATTTGCATGCCCAAGCAAATCCCCATGTAAGGGATGTTGTTTTCACGGGCAAAGCGTACTGCAACGATTTTGCCCTCAACACCGCGTTTACCAAACCCACCCGGGACCAAAATCGCATCCATATCACGCAGGCACTCAGCGCCTTCGGTCTCTAATGACTCCGAATCTACAAAGTGAATTTTCACTTCTGAGCGCGTATGGATACCCGCATGACGCAAAGCTTCGATTAATGACTTGTATGACTCAGTCAAGTCAACGTACTTACCGACCATTGCAATGTTGACTGTTTGCTGAGGATTTTGTGATGCTTCAACAATCTTATCCCACACAGATAAGTCAGCTTTTGGCAAATCTAAAGCAAATTGTTTACAGATAATATCGTCAATGCCTTGCTCAGACAGCACTCGTGGAATCTTGTAAATTGAATCCAAGTCTGGGCATGAAATGACCGCCTGCTCAGCGACATTGGTAAACAATGCAATTTTGCGGCGCTCTTCATCAGGAACAACGCGATCCCCACGACAAATCAGTACGTCGGGCATGATGCCGATTTGACGCAACTCTTTAACACTGTGTTGAGTTGGCTTGGTTTTAATTTCACCAGCCGCCGCAATATATGGCACGTAAGATAAATGAACAAAGCAAGTTCTTTCACGGCCTAGCAACACACCCATCTGACGAATTGCCTCAAGAAAAGGCAGAGACTCAATATCACCCACCGTGCCGCCTACTTCGATCACGGCGATATCTGCATCGCCACCACCTAAGGCAATGAAATTACGGATTTCATCAGTGATATGAGGAATAACTTGAACAGTCTTGCCAAGATACTCTCCACGACGTTCTTTTTTGATCACAGAATCGTAGATTTGGCCAGTAGTGAAGTTATTGCACTTCTTCATTTTGGCGGTAATGAAGCGCTCATAGTGACCCAAGTCTAGGTCAGTTTCTGCACCGTCTTCAGTAACAAAAACCTCGCCATGCTGCATTGGGCTCATGGTACCTGGATCCACGTTAATGTATGGATCCAGCTTCATCATAGTGACTTTAAGACCGCGTGATTCTAAAATCGACGCGAGAGACGCAGCTGCGATGCCCTTGCCTAAGGAAGAAACAACGCCGCCAGTTACGAATATATACTTGGTCATGTTAGTGCGCACAAGTTTGAATCCCCTATTCTACCTGAACAACAGCGCATCCTCAATTCTGGACAGCAACAAAAAACTATGTCTCGGATACAAACACCCTACTTCCGACCATAACTGGGGCCGGGCTCATCACCAGAGGCTGCCAGCAAGATACGATCCAAACACCTTGATGGCAAAAGTCTTTTTAGACACCAAAATACTTTGGTAGGTGTTGTGACACGATAGCGTATCTTTGGCTTTTTTGCTGTAAGCGCTTTTTTCACAACATCCAATACGGCGGACTCTGGCAAGGTAAACGGGGCTGCAGGCCCTGCCTTTTCAAGTCGCTGCTGCATTTTTTGATATGATTTTGTGTGGAAGCTATTTCCAATATCGATCCATCGATAGAATTGCTTAGCAGCATTTGCCCGAAACTGACTTGTAATTGGACCTGGTTCAATTAAGCAGGCGTCAATTTTTGTGCCATACAATTCTTGCCGCAACGTATCAACAAAGCCCTCCAGCGCAAATTTACTTGCATTGTATGCGCCTCGATAAGGCATTGCCGCAAACCCAAGGACTGAGCTATTGAACAAAATCGTACCATATCCTTGTAAACGCATCGCAGGCAGCACTGCATTAGTTAACTCAATAGCACCAAATACATTAGTTTCAAACTGATGCCGCATAGCGTCTCGACTCAAGTCCTCAACCGCACCAGGCACACCGAACCCCGCATTATTAAAGAGTGCATCAATTCTTCCGTCTGTCCGCGCCAAAACTTCGGCAACGCATGACTTAATAGAGTTCGAGTCAGCAACATCTAATTGCAAGGCCTCAAACCCCTGCGTCATCAACTCGCTTACTGATTTTTCATCCCTAGCTGTTGCAAAAACTCGCCAACCGATCTCACGCAATCCATTCGCAACACAAAAACCAATCCCACTTGAGCACCCGCTCACCACCACAATAGGTAAATACCCTAAATTTTGTCTCAAAATAGTCATTTTTCACCATTTATCAATAACACTTACTTACGCGAATATAATCCTAGTGCTAGTATCTTCGACAACATAAATACAGCTAACCTGAATTAGCGCACAAATATTCATTATCTCATTAGGAATACAAACAGCATGGCAAAAGTTGCATTAGTAACAGGTGGTATGGGTGGTATTGGAACGGCAATTTGCCGCAAACTTGCAGACGATGGCTTTCATGTTGTGACGACTTACTCAAAACCAGGCAAAGAATTAGCTTGGCTAGAAGACAATAAAGCAGCAGGCTATAGCTTTCACGCCTATGAATGTGACGTAACTGACTTTGATGCATGCATCGCCTTGGCAGATAAAATTTCTAGCGAAGTTGGCCATGTTGACGTCTTGGTTAATAACGCCGGAATTACCCGTGACGCCTCCTTCAAAAAACTAAGCAAAACAGACTGGGATGTCGTTATTGGCACCAACCTAAACTCGGTGTTTAATGTTTCAAAACAATTTGTCGACGGCATGGCCGATCGTGGCTGGGGGCGTGTAATTAACATCTCTTCAATCAACGGCCAAAAAGGTCAATTTGGTCAAACCAATTATTCTGCGGCAAAAGCAGGCATGCACGGCTTTAGCATGGCGTTAGCTCAAGAAGTGGCAAAAAAAGGCGTCACTGTGAACACGGTATCACCTGGTTATATTGCTACTGATATGGTGATGGCAGTCCCAGAAGACGTACGTAACAAAATCATTTCTCACATCCCAGTGGCTCGTTTAGGCAAGCCTGAAGAAATCGCAGGATTGATCAGCTACTTAGCGTCTGACCTGGCCGGGTTTATGACTGGTGCAAACCTTGCAATTAATGGGGGCCAACATACCTGCTAGCAAACAAATTACCCCCCAAAAAAACCGACCTTTTGGTCGGTTTTTTATTTTTTAGTCGCAAATCTCGGCAACAACAACAATACAAAACACAAACTACAAACTATGTGCATTATTACAAGCAATTAAGTCTTAGCCAGCTTCGTCTAAGCTGCTAAACTACACTCCAAATTTTCATTCGTACTCAATTCGCATACAATTTAATCACCTCAAAAACATTGCCAAATACATTTGGAGCAAGCTGCATGCACAACACCACGAAAACCATATGTTCAATATCAGCAGGTATCTTTGTTTTATCGACAATGGCTGCATGCAACAAGGTTCCAGAAAAGAAAGTACGCCCGCCCGCACCGGTTACTGTTATTGAAGTTAAACCCGCCGACGTTCCTTTATCAAAAGAAATGATCGGCGAAACAGCGGGTTATCGTGATGTAGAAGTTCGCTCTCGTGTAAATGGCATTCTACTAAAGCGCACTTATGTTGAAGGTCAAAATGTCCAAGCCGGTCAAGTTTTATTTGAAATCGACCCAGAACCATATAAAGCAATTTTAGATCAAGCAAAAGGTGTTCTTTCCCAAGCAGCGTCGAATCTAGACAAAGCACGCGCTGATCGTGATCGAATCACACCACTATTCAAAGAAAATGCAGTCAGCCGAAAAGATTTTGACGATGCAAATGCCGCATTTAATTCTGCAGTTGCAAGTCATACCTCAGCGCAAGCCAGCTTAAGGCAGGCAGAACTCAATCTCGAATACACTAAAGTCACTGCGCCGATTTCTGGCACCACCAGCAAACTGGCACAATCTGAAGGCAGTTTAATCTCAGCCTCCGGAGAATCAGGCAAATTAACAACGATTTCTCAATACAATCCACTTTACGTTAATTTTTCTTATTCAGAACAAGACAAACAAGAGCTTGACTCAGCGAAACGCAGCGGTGGCATCACTCTTAATCACCCAAGCAAATTTACTGCGCAGCTCCGACTTGCTGATGGCAGTCAATATTCGGAAATCGGTCAAGTTAACTTTTCGGATAACCGAGTAGATCCAAACACCGGCACCATCCGTGCCCGCGCCATCTTTAAAAATGAAGATGGTCAATTATTGCCAGGTCAATTTGTACGTGTAACTTTAGACATCGGCACTTTGAAAAATGCGATCTCAATTCCGGCGAGAGCCGTAGTTCAATCACAGGCAGACTTTATTGTAATGACCGTTGATAAAGACAATAAAGTGGTACCCAAACCCGTTACCATTCGCCCGAGCGAAAATGGGCAAGTTATTGTGAAAACAGGCTTGAATGCTGGTGACAAAGTCATCACCGAAGGGCAAATGAAAGCACCTCCGGGCTCAACTGTAAAACCAATCATTGCTAGCGCTCCTGCAGCAAGCAAATAAGCAGGAGCCTCTATGTTTTCTAAATTCTTTATTGAACGCCCAATTTTTGCCAGCGTTATCTCTATTGTTATTGTTATTTTAGGTTTGGTAGGGATGAAATCCCTTCCGGTCGAGCAATATCCTGGCATTACTCCGCCCGTTGTATCGGTTACCGCATTTTTCCCTGGCGCAACCCCTGAAGTTATCGCTCAAACGGTAGCGGCACCACTCGAACAGCAGATCAATGGCGTTGAACACATGCTCTATGTTCAGTCAGGATCTGCCTCGAATGGCCAAATGAGCCTGAACGTCTACTTTGCAATCGGCACCGACCCTGACCAAGCAACAATTAACGTAAACAATCGCGTTTCTGCTGCCATGGCGCAGCTACCGGAAGAAGTAAAACGCCAAGGCGTTACGGTTAAAAAGAAATCGACATCTATCCTAAACGTGATTGCTATCAACTCCCCCAATGGACGATATGACACAACGTTTTTGTCGAACTACGCCCTACTCAATATTGTTGATGAGCTTAAACGCATTCCCGGCGTAGGTGATTTAACAATGTTTGGCGGTACGGATTACGCAATGCGTGTTTGGCTGCGTCCCGACCGAGTTGCTCAACTAGGCCTCACGCCAACAGATGTTATCAATGCTATTCGTGAGCAAAATGCGCAATTCTCAGCCGGTAAAATAGGTGCCCAACCTACAACCGAAGCCATTGACTTTACGTATACCGTTAATGCCCAAGGACGCCTTAAATCAGTTGAAGAATTTAACGAAATCATCGTTCGCTCCACACCAGAAGGCGCAAAAATTCGCCTGAAAGACGTTGCTCGCGTTGAAATCGGTGGTAAAGACTACGACCTAAAAGCCAAAATCAACGGCAAATCAGCTGTTGCAATGGGTATTTACTTGCAACCTGGTGCTAATGCGATTGGTGTTGCGGATGCAATTACTGCAAAAATGGAAGAACTCAAAACGCGCTTCCCGCAAGATATTGAGTACTCGATCCCTTACGACACGACCACCTTTGTTAAGATTTCCATCGAGGAAGTCGTCCACACACTGCTTGAAGCCATTGTTTTAGTATTCTTAGTTGTTTATTTGTTCTTACAAAACTTTAGAGCGACACTGATTCCTTGTATCGCCGTACCTATTTCATTGATTGGTACGTTTGCCGGTATGTTGGCGTTTGGCTTTTCTATCAATCTACTCACCTTGTTCGGACTAGTGTTAGCGATTGGTATCGTCGTTGACGATGCAATTGTTGTGCTCGAAAACGTCGAGCGCATTATGAGTGAAACTAAATGCTCAGCCAAAGAAGCCGCCATTAAGGCGATGGAAGAAGTGTCAGGCCCTGTCGTCGCGATTGTATTAGTGCTCTGCGCCGTATTCTTACCCGTAGCATTTATGGGCGGCATGACCGGCGTGATGTATCAGCAATTTGCGGTCACCATTGCCATTTCCGTCATTATTTCCGGTATTGTTGCACTCACTTTAACCCCCGCCCTATGCGCCATTTTATTAAAACCTGGTCATCATGAACCGAACCGTTTTTTCAAGGCATTTAACAATGGCTTCGAAAAACTCACAAATGGTTACGTTGGTGGCGTTGCCTTCCTAAACCGTCGAGTTGGCATTGCTTTCATGATTTTTGGTGCCATTTTAGTTGCTATGGTTGTGCTGCTAAAACACGTACCCACAGCACTCGTGCCCGATGAAGATCAAGGTTATCTATTAAGTGCAGTAATGCTACCTGATGCGGCCTCTCTAAATCGTACAGAGGCGACTAGTGCACAGTTTGATAAAATGTTGATGTCCAATAAGAACGTAGAAAATGTAGTCTCGTTCACGGGCTTTGATCTTTTATCTGGCGCGGTCATTAGTAATAGCGGCATTTCTTTTGTGACGCTCAAAGACTGGAAAGAGCGTCAAGGCAAGGGTGATAGCTCTTATGATCTAGCTGGCACTTTCCAAGGCATGGCCTTCATGGGACTTAAAGATGGCTTTGCTGCCACCTTCAACCCCCCTCCAATTAGCGGCATGTCAACCACTGGCGGCATCGAAGGCTATTACCAAAATCGAGGCACGGGCAATACGGCAGAATTCTCAAAGGCAGTGAATGCTTTTGTTGAAGAAGCCAAAAAACGTCCAGAATTTGCCAGTGTTTCGACGACATTCCGCGCGAATATTCCGCAAATTTACTTAGATCTGGATCGAGAAAAAGCAAAAGCGCTAGGTGTGAATATCAACCAAGTGTTTGACGCCATGTCCGCCACATTCGGGCAAGTCTATGTCAATGACTTTAATCAGTTTGGCCGCACTTACCGAGTTCAATTGCAGTCAGAGGCAGATTATCGCGCCAACCCTGAAGACATTCGCAATGTCTATGTTCGATCAGCAAATGGCACGATGATCCCGCTAACGAGCTTAGTAACTGTAAAAAACTCGGTTGGTCCGGAATTGGTTGAGCGCTTTAACGTGTTCCAAGCAGCCAAAATCATGGCGACACCTGCCAATGGTGTGAGTTCCGGCCAAGCTATTCAAGCACTTGAAGAAGTGGAAGCAGAAATGGGCCTAAAAGACTACAAGCTTCAATGGACGGGCTCTGCCTTCCAAGAGAAAGAAGCTGGTGGCGCTGCTGCCATGGCGTTCTTGATGGGTATTTTGATGGTGTTCTTGATTTTGGCTGCACAGTACGAGCGCTGGAGTCTACCGTTTGCAGTCATTACCGCGGTACCCTTTGCGTTGTTTGGTGCATTGCTAGCTGTGTTCCTCACTGGTCTCACCAACAATGTCTACTTCCAAGTGGGATTGATTACCTTGGTGGGTCTTGCTGCCAAAAATGCCATTTTGATTGTTGAGTTTGCAATCATGAAGTACGAAGAAGGTGAAACACTACTTGATGCCGCATTAGAAGCTGCACGTTTACGCTTCCGCCCTATCGTAATGACCTCACTTGCGTTTATTTTGGGTTGCTTGCCGCTTGTCTTATCCAGCGGAGCAGGCTCAGGCAGTCGCTTTGCACTGGGAGTGCCAGTTATTGGCGGGATGTTAGCAGCAACCTTTATTGCCATTTTCTTTATCCCACTCTTCTTCCGACTCATCATGAAAATGTCTGAGAAAAAAGTTGAAACAGTAAATACTCAAGGAGAGAACCATGCTTAAGACCGTTCTTTCACTCAGTGTTGCGCTCATATTTACTGGCTGCGCTTTTACGCCAGATAATATTTTACCAACAACACAACTACCCGTGGCTGAAGCCAAAGTCAGTATCCAAAAAGATTGGTGGAAATATTTCAATGATCCGGTACTGAACCAATTGATTGAAGCCGCGCTAGAAAACAATCAAAACCTCGCCTTTGTAACAGCAAAAGTAGATGAATCACGTGCCAAGCTAGGGATTACCTCATCTGAGGCTCTGCCCAGAATTGATCTGACGGGAGGCGCACGCCGCGCTGAAGTGTCAAAAAACCAAACAGGTAAAGACTCGCAAATCAGTAGTGACTACAAATTAGCAGCACAAGCCTCATGGGAATTAGATCTATGGGGACGTGTTCGCAACTCAACTGCAGCAGCCAAGCAAGATTTAATGGCTGTGGAATATAATCGCGACGCAGCTCAATTAGCACTCACAACCGAAGTTGCACAAGGCTACTTTAATTTGCGCGCACTTGATGCGCAGTTAGAAATCACTCAAAACACTGTTAAATCACGTAGTGAATCTAACGAACTTCAGCAGAAACGATTTCGGGGAGGTGTTACCTCTGAACTTGACGTTAAGCAGTCCGAAGTTGAGCTTGGTAACGCGCAAAGCAATATCCCTGACTTCCAAGAATCAATCGCACGGCAAGAAAGTGCTTTAAGCGTGCTTTTAGGGCAGTCCGCTCGTGTGATGATGACAGAGAATATTTCACGTGGTAAGTCAATTTCAGACTTACAAGTCAATACGACGATTCCAGCCCAACTTAGCTCGGAGCTCTTATTGCAAAGGCCCGACATTGCACAGGCCGAAGCCAACTTGCTGGCCTCGCGGGCTCGAATACAAGTTGCTCGAGCCGCCTACTTCCCACGAATTTCCCTTACTGGCTTACTTGGCGTGGAGAGTGGCAACCTGAATAATCTGTTTTCCGCCAACTCAAATATTTGGTCTTATGCTGGCGACTTGGCAATGCCTTTATTTAATAGTGGCCTAACAGCAGCTCAAGTAGACCAAGCCAAAGCACAAGAAAGGCAAGCGGTTGCTCAGTATCAAGAGGCCATTCAAAAAGCCTTTTCTGAAACAAGGTCAACCCTAATTGCAAATCAAACCGTTCAGAAAAAGATCGAATATGAATTGGTGCAAGTCAATGCGTTGAAAGTGCAACTCAGGTTGGCCACACTTCGTTACGACAATGGCTACTCGAGCTACTTAGAGGTTTTAGATGCGCAAAGGAGTTTATTTAATACACAGTTAAGCTTAGTTGCGGCACAAAGAAACCAACTCAAAGTACAAGTTGAGTTCATTAAAGCAATCGGTGGTGGTTGGGAAAAGCCAGCTCTTTAATCGGCATCCAATTTAGATTGGATCTGCTTAATTTTAAGGATTATTAAATATAAAAATAGCCCCAACCATGTTCGGGCTATTTTTATATAAACAACTTAAATTACGCAACTATTAGCACAACGCTAAAACAAAATTATTTCCAACTCGCCCTGAAGATAACTAAAAAAACTGAAGCACCTTTTATAATGACAATCTCCCTTTGCGTAATAAAAAGGATGCACTAGTCCTGCCCGCATCCCAAGTCATTAACTCTAAGCTATTAATAGCATCCATTTGATCAAGCCGATAAAACGTAGCAACTTCACCATCTTGATTGCAAGGTACAAAATCCTCAGGCAACGCTAAATCAAAGCAATATAAGATTTCATTGTGAGTGCCATCTGATTCATTACGCTGAATATGAATTGTTTCTACAAATTCAATGCGCTTGGCGACATCACGAGTAACGCCCGCTTCTTCTTTAAGCTCACGGATAGCACAATCCAGAACAAGCTCACCCATAGGTATACCGCCAGCGGCCATATTATCAAGTAAGTTGGGGTCAATACTCTTAGTGCTAGCCCGTCTTCCAAGACTAAGAGTGCCATCTGGGTAATATGCATTAATGTGAACTGCACGACTTAGAAATCCATAGCGGCGAAAGCTTGCACGTTCAAGCGAACAGAGTGAATTTGTGAAATCAAACTGTCCATGTTCATCTTCCGCATAAACGCCATAGCTTTCATTGCGCCACCCTCCAATTAATCCCTCCTGCTGGAGATAGCGTGCGGCCTGCTGTAACTCGTCTGCTATATCTTTACCTTGAAGCTCAACCTTTCCATCCTGCTTAATCCACCGCTCAGAAAAATGTAATAACTTAGCTGCAGTGCAACTTTCAAGCCAACCATATTGATGCCCGTTGATGAATAACGGAGTTAGCCCCTTAACCGAGAACTGAGGTTGGCTGGCAAGATAGTCTTCAATTTGAGTACGGGCCTGTAATTCAAGAGCCCGAAAAATGCTGGTTTTTTTCATATCGATCGTTATCTGTAGTTGAGCAGGATGCGCTACAATTCGCCGGTAAAATTTTGATTTGCGGAGAACACAATTATGAGCAAAATTCGCCAAGACGACCTCATCACTAGCATCGCCGATAGTTTGCAATACATTAGTTACTACCACCCTAAGGATTACATTCAAGCCTTGGGCAAAGCTTACGAGCTAGAAGAAAGCCCTGCAGCCAAAGATGCCATCGCACAAATTTTAACCAATAGCCGTATGTGCGCTGAAGGACATCGCCCCATTTGCCAAGACACTGGTATTGTAACGGTATTTGTGCGTGTGGGCATGGATGTACAGTGGGAAGCTGCAACGATGAGCGTTAGCGACATGATCAATGAAGGTGTTCGCCGTGCTTACTTGCACCCCGACAATAAATTACGTGCATCGATCTTGATGGATCCCGCGGGCGGTCGTAAGAACACCAAAGACAATACACCAGCAGTGATTCATTACGAAATCGTACCAGGCTGTACGGTCGATATCGATATCGCAGCCAAAGGCGGCGGCTCAGAAAATAAATCTAAATTTGTGATGCTGAATCCTTCCGATTCGATTGTCGATTGGGTTTTGAAAACGGTACCGTTGATGGGCGCTGGATGGTGTCCGCCAGGCATGTTGGGTATTGGCATTGGTGGAACCGCTGAAAAAGCGATGGTGATGGCTAAAGAAGCTTTGATGGAAGAAATCGACATTCATGAGCTGATCGCACGTGGCCCGCAAAATCGCGTCGAAGAGTTACGCGTTGAATTGTATGAGAAAGTGAATGCACTGGGTATTGGTGCGCAAGGTTTGGGTGGTTTAGCCACGGTGCTTGACGTAAAAATCAAAGATTACCCAACGCACGCAGCGAGCTTGCCAGTGGCGATGATTCCAAATTGTGCGGCAACGCGTCACGTACACTTTACTCTGGATGGCTCTGGTCCCGCGGAGTTGGAGGTGCCAAAACTAGAAGATTGGCCTGATGTGACGTGGACACCGTCAGCCGCTTCGGTTCGTGTTGATTTAAATACAGTCACGCCCGAAGAGGTTGCAAGCTGGACTCCGGGTCAAACCTTGCTATTGAACGGAAAAATGCTTACCGGCCGCGACGCTGCGCATAAGCGCATGGTCGAAATGCTCAATAATGGTGAAAAACTACCTGTCGATTTTAAAGGTCGCTTTATTTATTACGTAGGCCCAGTTGATCCAGTGCGTGATGAAATCGTAGGTCCAGCAGGGCCAACTACGGCGACACGCATGGATAAATTTACTGAGCAAGTGCTGGCCGAAACGGGTTTACTGGGTATGATTGGTAAGGCTGAGCGTGGCCCTGCTGGGTTAGATGCCATTAAAAAGCACAAATCCGTATATTTAATGGCAGTGGGGGGCGCAGCCTACCTAGTGTCAAAAGCCATTAAGGCGAGTCGTGTGGTAGGCTTTGAAGACTTAGGAATGGAAGCCATTTATGAATTTGATGTCGTGGATATGCCGGTAACCGTAGCGGTAGACTCAAACGGTACCTCAGTTCATGCGATTGCTCCAAAAGAGTGGCAAGCCAAAATTGGCAAAATCCCAGTCACTAGCGTTTAGGCAGCCAAAGCGGATTGGCATTGCTAATTTAAGTTGATCCGGCATTCGCTTGCCATGAGGAGTGTGCTTCGGTATGATTCGACCTCCTCATGCGGAGAGATGGATGAGTGGCTTAAGTCGCACGCCTGGAAAGCGTGTATAGGTTAATAGCCTATCGGGGGTTCGAATCCCCCTCTCTCCGCCACGAATTTACACTAAAGCCCTGACTATTCAGGGCTTTTTTGTTTTCTAACTTCATTGGTATGCCATTTTGATTTGGCTGTCAGGACAGGTCAAAAGTTAGACATGCTAGGCGGTGTTAACTCGGCAGGTTGATGTGGCCCCTCAGCCAGCCAGTCAAGCAAGACTTGCGATGCCATCGGCTTAGCAATCAAGTACCCCTGAACTTCATCACACCCCATTACAGCTAGTGCTTGCCAAATCCCGATGGTTTCTACCCCCTCTGCAACGACCTTCAAGCCCAAAATATGACCAATCTCAATCATCGATCGAACGATAGAAACACTCTCAAATGTACTATTCATTGACATCACAAAAACCTGATCGATCTTCAACTCATTCACGGGCATCTTTGCAAGGTATGCAAATGAAGAGTATCCAGTGCCAAAATCATCAATCGATAATTTAACCCCTAATCGACGCAAACGAGCCAGATTTTGCAACATCGCATCGGGTTTATGCATCACACCAGTTTCAGTAATTTCTAAGCACAAATTTGCGGCAGAACCCGCCTTGCTCAACTGCTCCTCAACAAAATCTACAAATTGGGCATCCTCTACATCACTAACGCCCACATTCACTGATATCCGTAAATTGACATTTATTTTTTGCCATTCAACTTGCTGCCTTAAAACCTCACACAAGACCCATTCAGTAATTCCTCTAAGCTTCCCCGTTTTTTCCGCAAAAGGGATAAACAAACCAGGGGAGATCCACCCACGGCTCGGATGCTGCCAGCGCACCAACGCCTCGGCCGCCCCCACCAAACCAGTTGATACATTAATCTTAGGCTGATAATAAACAACCAAATGATTCTCGCTTAAAGCTTCGCGCAGATCACCCAGTAGCGTAAATTGGCTCAAGCGATTCTCTTCTCGACTAGGGTCATATAACACGGAGCTTTCCCGGTCACGCTTGGCAAAAAACATCGCCACTTCAGCATGCCTGAGCAACCCTTCTGCATCATCTGCGTGCAGGGGATAAATCGCAATACCAGAACGAATTGCCACATTCACTTTTTGCTCACCCAGCAATAGTGACTCAGATAAGGTAGCCTCAATAGATTCAATTTGCGCATACGTTTGCTGCTCATCACATGCACTCAAGAGTAAAACAAAAGAATTCCCTGAGATTCTACTTACAATTTTAAGCTGCTCTGGCTGCATTTGACTTAATCGATCCGACATCGTACAGAGCACCCGATCACCCGCATCAAAACCAAATGCATCATTAATGTAACGAAAATCAGCAAGATCAATCATGACAACCGCAAGCCATGGCGGCCCTTTGCTCAAACATACGGACAGCAACTCAGCAAACTTCACGCGATTGGGCAAACCGGTTAAACGATCCGAAAAAGCCAATTGCCGCATTAGGTGCTCACGAGCCGAAATGGCATCACCCATTGCATTAAAAGCTGAAGCAAGATTACCCAGCTCATCATGTCGGTGCATAGGCATTCGCACATCAAATTCACCAGCAGCAAATCGATGTACCGCAGATGAAAAACGCCTCAAGGGGGCCGTCATCTGACTAGCCAGCAACCACGAAACCACAACACCAAAAGCAAAAATAAACAAACCAAAGCAAAAAACGCGAAAACGGATTTCACTTTGCCGTGCTAGGACATCGGTCTTTGCGATATCTGCACCCAGTATGTAATAGCGTCCCGCACCATAAGCCACAGGCATAGCAATTGAACGAAAATCACCATATTGATCTTGAACGTCGCCAAAATAAGACTGCCCACTTTCAATTGCCAAGCGAACCAGTTGAAAACGATCGGAATAAGTTTGCAAATAATGTCCATATTGCTCTGCGCGGACTTCACTTGGCGCCTCACTACCTGCTAGGTAAACCACATCCTTCCCACGTTTATTTAAAACATACAAATGCTCAACGCCAATTTTCTTCGCATATTGATTGAGCAAATTTAAATTTTTCAGGTACTCACTCGGCTCTACACCCTTGCCTTGCAATGCATTAGCGATATATTTTTCTGGTAAAACAAAAGGAATCGCTCGTGCAGCCGTATGCAGACGGCCATCGAGCTCAGACATCAACGCGCCATTTAGTAAAAAATACAAGCCCATAGACAATGATGCTGACACCAACAAATTAAGCACGCAGAGCACAACAAGAACCTTAGTCCTTGCTCCTTGAAATTTGCTAGTGAGTTGCTGAAACAGATGCAATGTAACCTCCTTTGAAGTCAAAAGCGCCGATGCAATTCATTCATAGTCTGAATTGCTGCACTGCGCCAAGAAAGAATTTACATTGCGAGAACAAAGAAACAAAGGTCAGGCATTCAAAAAGCCCACGTCAAGACCGAAAACTACTTTCAAACCAACCGTATCCAGTAGCGCAGCTTGAACAGACAAATCAAACACCATTAATTCATCACGACGGAAGGCATGAATTCTCACCTTTTCACCAAGCTGCGCTGAACTTAAAAACTGCTCTAAATTTGCGATCGTTAATCGCAAGCCATTCCATGCAAACAACACATCGCCCGCAGAAAGCCCTGCTAGTTGTGCAGCGCCATCGGTAAATACCTGCGTTAACTTAACGCCCCCCGTTTCTGCTGCTGTTTTGCCCCCCAAGCTAGGCGCATTATGCTTAGGCGCTTCTTGCCAACCACCTTTATCAGCACTCGACACAGCAACACGCTGCTGCCACTCAACCCCCACATCGGCCAGCAGCTCACGCAACGGTAACTCAGTAGTCGTTCGCAAACCCAAATTAAACAAACTTGACAAATCAACACCCGTGGTTTGTTGCGCGACACATTCCCACTCTTCTTCGGTCACGCCTTGCTCATTTTGTTCAAAACACACACCAAAACGCTGCCACAGTGCGCGCATCACGTCATCCAGCGATTTCGCTCCTAAAGTCTTCTGTCTAATTGTCAAATCTAAGCACAACGCAAACAACGCACCTTTGGTGTAGTAACTCACTAATGCATTCGGGCTATTTTCATCCTGTCGATAGTATTTCACCCATGCATCAAAGCTTGCATCTTCAAGGTTTTGAACAAGACGTCCCTGCCCGCGCTCAACATTCGTGATTGATTGCGACAATAAATCTAAATAAGTTTGCTGAGTGATTAAACCCGTTCGCACCAAGGTTAAATCATCGTAATACGAAGTAATACCTTCAAATGCCCAAAGCAAGCGAGAATAACTCTCTTGCTGCAAATCATAGGGCGCGTAAGCCGCTGGTTTAATACGTTTCACATTCCAACTGTGAAAGTACTCATGACTACACAAACCTAAAAACTGTAAATACCCTGGCTTTATTTCCGTTTCATGCGCCAAAGGCAAATCATTGCGTTTGCAAATCAATGCCGTTGATGAACGATGCTCCAAACCACCGTATCCATCACCAACCGCCAACGTGAGAAATACATATTCTTTGAATGGTGCAGGTGTACCAAAAAATTGGATTTGATACTCACAAATCCGTTGAAGATCTCGCGCAAGGCGCGATAAATCTGCCTGATGGCGACCAGAAATCACCAATCGATGCGGTACGCCACAAGCTTGGAATGCGACTTCCGCAAAGTCAGCCATCTCGACGGGATGATCAATTAACTCGTCATAATTTTTGGCCTGATACAATCCAAAAGCAGAGTCATCGACCTGAACCGCACCTAGCGTTGTCGCTAAACGCCACTTGATCTGCGCAGGGGCAATGATTTCAACACTGCAAGTATCCTGTTCTTGACCTTTAACAGCTAAAAATACACTGGTGCCATTAAAGAAACCACGTTCACTATCGAGATACGCACCTCGCACCGACAGATCATTGGCATAGACAATACAAGAAATCGTTAAAGGCGCTGAAACCGCCGCAGCTTGCCAACTTGCCTTATCCATTTTCCTTAATGCAACAGGCTCACCTTGAGACATAGCTTCAATAGATACAATATTTTTGGCAAACTCACGAATCAAATAACTACCGGGTATCCAGGTGGGCAAATACACCAACTGTCCATCTGGATTTGGTGATGAAATCGTTAAATCGATTAAGAAAAGATGTGCAGCCGAATCGTACGGAGAAATTTTGTAGTGAATAGTCATAAATCTTCAAGAATAAGTATTAAGTTGCCAGCCCAACCTGGTTTCGGCCTGCGGCTTTGGCTTGATAGAGAGCACGATCTGCGGCATCAATTAATTGCTGCGCAGTCTGACCATCTTGTAGTTGAGCGACACCAATACTCACAGTTGAATGAAACTCGCCAGAATCAGTGCTAATTTGCGTTAATTGAGAAAAACTTTGTCTAAGTTCATCTAACTTTTGAGCTGCACGCATCATCGTTTGATCAGACAAAATTACGGCAAACTCCTCGCCACCATAACGCCCAACTGAATTAGGTTTACCCATGCCACCGCGTAGCAAGCGAGACAAAGATTTAATTACCCGATCACCGACCATATGGCCATGTCGATCATTTATCAACTTGAAATGGTCAATATCAACCATGGCATAGGACAACTGTCGACACTCTTTATGCGCCCGAGCGACCTCTCGTGTTAACTCTTCAATGATATTGGTGTGATTTAAGAGCGCAGTTAAGCTATCCCGCGTCATCCAACGCCGTAACTGTCGATAACGCTCGGCAGTGATCGTAATCGAAGCCACTAGCTCTTCAGGCTCCATATTTTTCACGAGAAAATCATCACCACCCATGCTTCGCGCCATTAGCTGCTTACCGCGATGCGTTTCCGTTGAGAGAAACACGATAGGGATTGAATCGTACTGTTTATTTTGACGAATGATCTTGGCAATTTCATCACCCGAACATTCAGGCATATAAACATCCATCAAAATGATATCTGGCTTCATGCGCTCGATTAGCAAAATAACTTCAAGTGGATTTTGTATATGTTTGGAAAGCATTCCTGCGTCAGACAAAACACCACACGTCCAACGCGCCACAGCCTCAGAATCATCAACAATCAACACACGAAATGGATCGGGTCTTGCTTGCTCTTGCAAAGAATCCAAGCGATCAATCAATTGCTGAGGATTAAATGGCTTAGGCAAAAAATCAGTAACACCATTGCGCATCAAGTCGATTTGCTCAGCAATGCTATGGGCGTTAGAGAGAAAAATAACTGGCCCTTTTGATAATCTGCTAATCAGCGGCACACACTTTTTTGAATTTGCATCAGACAAGCCCAACTCATCAACAACCACCGCAAATGGCGGCTGCGTATGCATCGCCGCCAAAATTGCGCTATTGCGTGTAAAAACCTGACAATCAAACCCAAACAAACTCAGTTGCGACTGAATATCGTCAAAATGTTCGGCATTAGGGGCGACAAAGTACACCATTGGCATTGCAGATGAATTCATTAATATCTCTACAGTAAGTCAATTCAATCTAGATTCACACAGCATAGAGCTTAATGCCACTGAGTTAAAGGATTCAAAATGACTGGCAATCCTAAATACTAAAAAAGCCATCAAAAGATGGCTTTAAATTGCTCAGCAGCGCCGATTTCACACTCTACGCCAAGTTGTACCCTGTGCCGTATCTTCGAGCACAATACCAGCGGCAGTAAGTTCATCACGAACGCGGTCAGACTCTGCCCAGTTTTTCGCTGCGCGAGCTTCTTTACGGGTAATAATAGCCGCTTCGATCTTTTCGCTAGTCCATTCACTATCACTAGCACCAGCTTGCAAATACGTAGACGGATCACGCTGCAATAAACCCAACACTTTAGCCAAAGCCTTAAGTAGGCCAGCAGCTTGGACTCCTTCCGCTGTACCCGCATGTTTATTCGCGTGCAATGCCAACTCGAACAGAACGGCTACCGCTTCTGTGGTTGCAAAATCGTCGTCCATCGCCGCTTTAAAGCGCGCTGCGTGTGGCTCAGCCCAGTCGATTTGAACCTCTGCAGCGGGAACTGATTTCAGCGTTGTATAAAGACGGGTCAGTGCGTTTTTGGCGTCATCCAAATGCACATCACTGTAATTGAGTGGGCTACGGTAATGCGCACGCAAAATAAAGAAACGCAGCACTTCCGCATCGTACTTAGCCAACACTTCGCGAATGATGAAGAAGTTGCCAAGGCTTTTCGACATTTTTTCATTGTCGACATTGATAAACCCATTATGAAGCCAGTAATTCACATATTGATGGCCGTGCGCACCTTCGGATTGGGCAATCTCATTTTCGTGGTGCGGAAATTGCAAATCTTCACCGCCACCATGAATATCAAAGTGCTCGCCCAAATGATGGCAACTCATCGCAGAGCATTCGATATGCCAACCTGGGCGACCCGAACCCCACTTTGAATCCCATTTTACTTCTGCGGGCTCATCTTCTTTAGCGCTTTTCCACAAAACAAAATCAGCAGCATCCTGTTTATTTACATCAACTTCAACCCGCTCACCCGCACGCTGATCATCCAAATTCTTACGAGATAACTTGCCGTAGCCCTGAAATTTTCGCACTGAATAATACACATCGCCATTAGGCGCAGAATAGGCTAAACCGCGATCAAAAAGCTTAGCGATAATCTCTTGCATGCCACCAACATGATCCGTTGCGCGTGGCTCGTGATCAGGGCGGACAATACCAAGCGCAGCGAAATCCTCGTTCATTGCTGCGATAAATCGCTCAGTTAATGTACCGATAGACTCGCCATTTTCGGCGGCACGCTTAATGATTTTGTCGTCAATATCAGTGATATTGCGAACATAATTGACTTTGTAATTAGATTCACGAAACCAACGAGCGATCACATCAAACACCACCACCATGCGCGCATGCCCAATATGACAGTAGTCGTACACCGTCATCCCGCAGACATACATATTCACCACGCCTGGTGTGATGGGTTTAAATTCCTGCTTTTCGCGGGCGAGGGTATTGTACAAAGTGATCATAAAAAGCTCGTTTCAAAAAAATGTGATGATTTTAATTAAGCTACTAAAGAAAGTAGCTACACTGCAGCGCTCAGGCAACCCAATGATGCCATCGATCTACACGGGCGATATGGCGTAGATGGTTTGGCTACTTTAGTTATGGCCGCTTCGCGTTATTCCAAGTACTTGCGGCCACCATAGCCAGTAATACCCAACAGTAATCGTACCAAACCATAACACGCCCAAACGAGCCAACGCAAAGCAAAACCCGCATTTTTAATGTGCTCTGGCACGACTTGCGTTGCATCTTGCTGCAGATGCAAGCGAATATCGTAGCGCAATTGCTTGGCAAAAGACTCATCTTGCACCACCAAGTCTGCTTCGCGAGCAAGCAACAAACTAAATGGATCAATATTGCTCGACCCCACGGTAGCCCATTGCCCATCAATCACGGCGACTTTGGCGTGCATAAAGCCACTTTTATACTGAAAGATGTCAATGCCGGCGTCAAGAAACTGACGATAAAATGCCCAGCTGGCATATTGCAGCAAGGCATGATCACGCTCATCTTGCAGCAACAAAACCACATTGACCCCGCGCTTGGCGGCCTTTATCAAAGCCTGCCGCATACGTCGTCCGGGCAAGAAATAAGCATTCGCAATCAAAACTTCACTACTCGCAGCTTGAATCGCATCAATATAAGACTTCTCAATAGTGCGCCGATTGCGGGCATTGTCCCTGACTAGCAAACGCGCCAATGAGTCTCCCACCACAGGTGGTTGTACGCGTAAAAATGACTTAAACAACTGTTTTTTAAGCTGCACCCACGAGGTATAACGCCACTGCCTTGCCAATGCCTGCTGAATATCAGAAACAACGGGGCCTTCAACCTGAACGGCATAGTCATAGCGCGGAGCAAGACCTTCACCGTCATCATCAGACAAAATATTGATGCCACCAACAAAGGCTACGCGCCCGTCAAAGCACGATAATTTGCGATGCAAACGACGAAGTCGCGTCTTTTTGACAGAAAACGGGCTAACTTCAGGGCGAAAAAATAAAAAATATACGCCAGCCGTCTGTAGGCGCTGCCGTAAATCAGCAGGGAAGTTTTTAGCGCCAAAACCATCAATTAACAAACCGACATTCACACCGCGCTGGGCTGCATGCATTAAAGCGTTCGCGATATTTAAACCCACTTCATCGGCTTCGAAAATATAGGTTTCCAAGCGTATTTCAAACTGTGCCGTCTCAATCGCAAACAAAAGTGCAGGAAAAAATTCAGCCCCATTGCGAAGCAAGGTCAATTTATTGCCCGTTCGCCAGCCAGAATGAACCATCACTTTTTATGCACCCCTGACAAATCTCGAGCCATCGTGGCATACAGCGGCGCGTGATCAGACAGACTACGCCATGGCGCGCCCATCAAAACTTCGGCAGTCTGAATTTCAAAACCGCGCGTATAGATTCGGTCCAGAGAGAAAAACGGCATCCGCGCCGGAAAGCTGCGAGCGTGAGTGCCATGCAACGCTTGAAAAGCCTCGTTCATGCCGAGTTCGCCCTGCAAAATGGCACTCACTTCACCACGCCAATCGTTAAAATCCCCCGCCAGCACCAGCGGCTCATCCACAGGAACTTGCTCGCCAATCGCCTTGACCATCAGTTGCAACTGCTTACGACGATCACTGGCACGCAAATTCAAATGAACGCAAAACGCATGCAAAGGCTGCTGCCAAGATGGCAAATCCAATTGGCAATACAATAAGCCACGTTGCTCAAAACGATGCAGCGTTAAGTCATGATTGCTTCGGTGCAAAATAGGGAACCGCGACAACAGCGCATTACCATGGTGACCCAATTGATAATGCGCATTACTGCCATAAGCCGAAAACAACACGTCGCCCGCCAAATACTCATGCTGCGCGTCACTGGGCCATGTCGGGATTTTTTTAGCCAAGCTATGATGCGCTCCCTGCACTTCTTGCAGGAAAACCAAATCAGGATCGAGCGTTTTTAAAGCTTGCCGTACACCATGCAAGACAAAATTTTGATTCAGTGGCGACATGCCTTTATGGATATTGTACGAGGCAATTTTAAGAATTTGACTCATTCTTTGCCTCCCAGCAAGCCAACAAAATACATCAATGTATATACACGCAGCCATTTCTAGACAATAGCTAGGTGCACATACCCATTAAAAGCCACGCTCAATCAATTGAATCGATTGCTCTTTACTCGTAATTTTTGATATCAAGGAACAAAGTGCCGCATCCACTTGTGCCTGACCACACATAAACAAATCAATCGCGGCGTAACCATGCTCAGGCCAAGTGTGAATGCTGATGTGAGACTCCATCAAGAGCAGCACCCCCGTCACACCTTGCTGCTCACCAAAGTGATGAAAATGGGAATTGAGCACCGTCGCCCCAGCTGCCTGAGCTGCAAGCAATAAGCAATCAGCAATCCATTCAGGATTGGCCAATTGCTGCGCGTCACAGCCGTACAAATCGGCCAATACATGCTGCCCCTTGGGGGGAGAAATGGAAACATGCATTATTTATGACCGCCGCCAGAATAACTGCCGCCCGACGAATATCCACTTCCCCAGCCGCGCGAACTGCTATTTGAGCTCGACGAACTACACGAAGACAAATTGATCAAACTACAGATGGTGACAATCGCGATGCAATACAAGCGATATAAGCCGCTATTCATTCTTCATCCTCACCCGACTTGAGTGGCAAGCGGATTAACCACACGGCCAAGCCAGTCCAAAACAAACTGCCAATTAAATTAGAACCCGCAAAGGCCAATGGAATATTCAGCACCAGCAATCCGACAATAAATAGCATCGACAAATGTCGATTACTCGCCGAATCCACACCCGAATTACTTATCGGCGTAATGATCTTACCTTTTCCAAACCATTGTTCGACCAATTGATTGGGGATACGTTTTGATTTTGACCAGATCACTTCGGTCTGACTTTTCTCTTTACAAAGCCGCTCACCGTTATGCTCATACTCAGCGCAGCTCACTTGGTCACCCACACTCACCCGCCAGTTAAACGCACCAGCCGCATACGTCACTTTGGCGCTATATAACTCAAATGGCCGGCGATAACGCACACCATCTAGTACGGCGGATTCATTGGTCCAACTATCAGGTAAACGATTCAGAACCTCAACTTGATACCAGCCATCATTCGATTCGACTAACCAGAAAAACCCTTGCTGCGCGTTATACAGTAGATATTCAGTCCAGCTTGAATCAGCATCATTGGTCTCTTCCATTTCAATCAGACCAATAATTTTCCAATTAACACCATCAATTGCCGCACTATCGCCGACATCCAGCGTAGCGTGGTATTGAGCAGCGGCGGTGTGTTTTTCCAGCACCAGCGCTTTATCACCCGAGCAATCAACGACGGACGCACACGCTTTACACACAATCTGCGTCGCCACCCCCGCTTGATATTTCAACGGGCTACCGCAGCTCGGGCAATCGAGTACGGCACCCGTGCCTTTTAGGCGTCCAGCACTCGCCAAAATGGTTTCGGCGTCTCGCAACAGCTGCAATTGCAAGTTTTTTAACTCAACCGCCTCGCCGATGTACAGCGTGGGATTAGGCTTAAACAGCGTAACATCGGAAAAATCAACCGTCAGAAAGCGATCCGCACTGCGGCAGTCGACCACTTTGGCCTCATAACCCTGCCCAAGCGCAAACGGCAACTCACCCTGCCCGCCAATACACTGCGCAGTACGTACATCCGTTACAACATATACGCGTCCGCCGTGCTCGTAACGCATTTCAGGCGTAAAGGCATCGAACGCAGGCGAACTCGTAGCCGCAGTCGTTTCTGATAACGGCAGTGTAAACATAAACTGCCCCGATGTATCAGCCAGCCAGCCTTGCTGACCGTCATCGAAGGACACATACCACTCGTTCCACAATCCAGCCTCATACCGCAACTGAATCCGCCCCAGCACCGTAAACGCACGCCCAGCAAACACGCCCGACGTACCAATTTGAATCGGCGAATAGTCTTCGAGCACCTTACCGATTTTGCCGAAGTCTTTAACCTCATCGGCACTGCGCAGCACGGTACTCTGGCAATACTCGCAAATAGCGACTGCCGAAATAGTAGATCGAAATAAAACTTCAGCGCCACACGAGGGACAGGCGGAACGGAACATTTAAAGCCCCATTAAGCTGGCAAAGCCAGTTTCAACGTTCATCAACATACATTTTCCAACCTAACGCCGTGAAAAAGGAAAGCCCAAGCAGCAGCAACAACAAAATCACAAACCATGCAGGGCCTTGTAAGCTCATAGGCAAGTGGCTTATAACAAAGCAAGTCGAGTAATCTAACAAGCGCCCGCCACAATCAATATCTTCACCTGGTTTTAACCAATCACTCAAAACCTTAAATACACCAAAGCAACCCAATGCTCCCATCCATAAGCCAAAGCGACGCCGCCGAGTTTGTTCGCTTACAAACAAGCAGCCACAAAGCGAAATAAAAAACACCATTCCGCAAAATGTCATAGCCCAATTCAAAGCACTGAGCAAACCTTTCGGCGCAGCGCCTTCAAACAGGTACAAAGTCGTAAGTAGGCCACCTACTAAAATGCTCAAAATAAATACAAGTAACAACTCAGTAACTTTATTCAAAATCAAACTCTATTGGGTTGCCATTCAAGGTATTTCGGTATTTCTTCATAATCCAACCAATCCACATTATGCGAAGTCCAAATATGCTGCTCGGGCCGCACATGTGGATCATTGTCCAAAGTTGCTACTCGTAACACCCACAAAGGACGCCCTTCTTTTTTCGCCAATAAATGACTACCGCACTTCGAGCAAAAATAGCGCACCTTACCCGGCGACGACTCAAACTGACTAAGCTGATCTTCGCCAGCCAACCAGCGAAACGACTCGGGCTTCACGCCCGCAGCAGAATTAAACGCGGCAGCATGGGTTTTACGGCAAGTCACGCAATGGCAATGCGAAATACCGCCAGCTAACTCATCAACCTCATAAGAGATTGTTTTGCAAGCACAAGACCCTCGAAAGCTCATTATTCATTACCCTGATTGTGATTCAGATTTTTCTTATCAGACTCATCGTAATAACGATCGAAAGCCCAGCAGGCCCACATCATGCAAATCGCACCCAATAAACCTAACAACATGGTTATCGTATTCATCAGGATTCCAATAAAAGACATAAAAAAGTTATTCCAAGGTCACCCGCCAAAGTGGCTTTTTGCACTTCGCACATAAAACCTTGCGATGGACCACGCCCGGATTAAATGCAGGAAAATCAAACTGTTGAACGCTATCGCAATACACACAATGGCTAATATCATTTTTTACAGCGCTAGGATGTAATTGCCGATACTCTGATTCCGTTGGCAAAGATTGCCACTCAAGCGTAGTCCAAGGCATAAATGGGAAAAACCGATTCAGTAATATCAGCCCAGCAATAATGACCACGCCAAAAAATATTGACTCCACTTCAATTTCCTTTTCTTTTAGCCAATTAACTTTTTCAACACTTCCGCTTTCGCTCCATCGTAATCCGCTTGCGAAATTAAGCCTTGGTCGAGCAAGCCTTTGAGTTGACCGAGTTTGGCCTGAGGGCTATTTGGATCAATAGCGACTGCTTGTGGCGCACTAGGTGCTGGCGATGCTGCTGCGGGTATTGCTTGCTGTCCTGCATTAGCAAATAGTCCTACACCCATACCACCATCAACTCCCATGCCGACACCAACGCCCGCTTGCGGCGCTGCTTGAGCATTTGGGTTCATGGCTGTATTCATGGCGTTCGCCATCATCTGACCCATACCCACACCCGCCGCCATACTTGCGCCGATTCCGGCCATGCCGCCTTCGTTTTGTGCGGCAAGAGGAATCGCAGTGGCGGTTTGGTATTGGGTGAATCTGGCCATATCGCCAATCATGCCCATCGAAATCCGCGTATCAATGGCTTTTTGTAGTTCTTCCGGCAAGCTGATGTTTTCAACGGCGAAGTTGTCGAGTTCCAAACCGTATTTGGCGAACACAGGAACCAGCGCTTCGCTGATTTTTTGTCCCATCAAGCCTTGATTACCCGCCATATCAAGGAATGGCACGCCTGATCCGCCAAGGGCGCTGGTCATCGTTGAGATCACCAAATTACGCAATTGCAGCTCTAAATCGTCGCGGGTATAGACTTCACGCGTACCGCTGATTTCGGTAAAGAATAATTTGGGATCGACCAATTTATACGAATAAACACCAAACGCACGCATTCGCACCATACCAAAATCAGCATCGCGAATCGTAATTGGTTGCGGGGTACCCCATTTACGGCCAAGCTGCAGGCGGGTGCTAAAGAAATACACATCCGATTTGAATGGCGACTCAAACAGCTTGTCCCAGTTTTTCAGGTAAGTCAGTACTGGCAGCGTTTGCGTGGTGAGCTTGTACATGCCAGCGCCAAATACATCAGCAACTTGGCCTTCATTCAAAAACACCGCCATTTGCGATTCGCGCACCGTGAGGCTGCCACCGTACTGAATTTCAAAATCAGCCATTGGAAAGCGATAAGCCAACACGCCATCGCTGTCTTCATTCCACTGCAGAATGTCGATAAATTGCTTTTTAATAAATGAACCGAGACTCATGACGATCTCCAAATTGATAGACTGATTACTTCAATTGATGAACGCGTTTTGGCGCGACTGGTTTTAAAAACTTTTGTTCCAAGGCTTTGGACTGATCAATCACATTACCAACATGAAAACCACCCACTTCAAGTTCGCCGCCGCGACGAACAAGATTCCCGATCAAGAACCCAGAAATCACCGTTTTTGAGCCAGCTTCAACAATCAAATTTCCAATCACAAAGCCATTCACTCGCAAAACGCCGCCAGCAAGAATATGAAGATTGCCGACTTGAAAACCATCAACCACCTTTCTCCCATCCACTGCCACATTACCGAATGCCATAGTCCAAGCTCCAAAATCACGATTAGGAAACAACAATTGAGTCAGAATGACTCAATTCATAAATCCACAGCACAACTCACACCGCAAAAGCTTGAAAAACCTTGATCACGACACCGCCCGCAACCAAAATGCGCGCAATCGAATACATCGCATGCGAAACTTGTGGCGTAATTCGTGCCATCTCGTTCGGTTTCGCCACTTCATAAGGCCACACCAAACTCGGGTTACTCCACATCGAAATCCCCATCAACAAAAAACCAAGGGCAATCAGCGCGTCGCTCCATGCAAAGGTTTGCGTAAACTGATAAGCCTCTAGCCCCGCCAGTAAAAATGCAAGAACGACCAGTGTGTAACGAAAAAGCGATGCATTCATTTCTTTCAAAACCCTAAAATTTAAGACAAACAACCCGCATTAATCACGCCGACCGCCAAGGAAACGCTCCCTGCTAGCGCGCCCACTGCAACATTGTTTTCCATAATCGCCTGCGGCATTTCTTTGATGCAGCGTGTAAGGCACACATAAACCAGAATCTGAATGACACCGGCCAATGCACCCCAGATAATGAAATACTCCAAGCGATTGAGATGCAATGCGCTGGAGGCCAGCGCCAACGAAAAGCCGACCAACGCCCCGCCAAACGACAGCGCCGCTGCGGTGCAGCCATCACGGATCAAGGCAAGTTCATCAAACGGCGTGACTTTGATGTACAACACTGCAAACACAATCAGCATCGCAAGAGCCGACGCGAGGTAACTGAAATATCCAATCAAGGGGGGCAAATAACTGGCTAACATCATTCATTCCTTACTCTGCTCAGGCATAATGCTGTCATTCTGACCCAAAACATTCGAAATATCCATGCGAGATAAACTGCTGATCCTTTCGGTTTTTGTTGTAGCTAGCTGCGGACTCGCTTACGAATTGATTGCCGCTGCGCTCGCCAGCTACCTGATGGGCGATTCCATCCTGCAGTTTTCATCGATTATTGGCTGTTACTTATTTGCCATGGGGATTGGCTCGCACTTCTCTAAATATGTGAAAGAAGAACGTACGCTCGATACGTTTATTGAAGTCGAACTCTTGGTCGGCCTGATTGGCGGTTTGTCTGCCACACTTTTATTTGTCGTATTCGCTTGGGCGAGTACACCGTTTCGCTCCGTGCTGTATGCGCTGGTATTTATCACAGGCATTTTGGTGGGGATGGAAGTGCCACTGGTGATGCGGGTACTGAATCAGCGGCAAACTTCATTCAATGAAATCGTCAGCCGCGTTCTGACTTTCGACTATATGGGCGCGCTGGCCGTTTCGCTGGTGTTTCCGTTGATCTTGGCACCGCATTTAGGCTTGGCGCGCTCGGCGATCTTATTTGGCATTATCAATGTGGGCATTGCACTTTTAACCATCCATATTTTTCGCCAGCAACTGGCTTCACCCAGTATTCAACTGATGCGGGCGGGTATCGCACTGATTGTTTTGGTCGGTGCGATGTTCGCCTCCGATCACCTCACGCGTTGGAGTGAAAAAGCTCTGTATGGCGATGAAATCATCCACGCCCAAACCACACCCTATCAACGCCTCTTAATTACCCAGTGGAAAAACGATACTCGCCTCTACATCAATGGCAATCTACAATTTTCTAGCCGCGACGAATACCGATATCACGAAGCATTGGTGCATCCCGTCTTGGAAAAACTGCCGCAAGCGCGCCGTGTGCTGGTGCTGGGTGGTGGCGATGGATTGGCGGTGCGAGAAATCTTAAAATACCCGCAAATCGAACACGTCACCTTGGTCGATCTCGATCCTGCGATGACCGACCTCTTTACGCACAATCCAAAACTGACTGGCTTTAATCAACGTTCACTCAGTAATCCAAAAGTCAAAGTCATCAATGCCGATGCGGGGCAATGGCTAGAAAACGACCAAGGCGTGTTTGACGCCATCATCATTGATTTTCCAGACCCCTCTAACTTTGCGCTCGGCAAACTGTACTCGGTACCGATGTACCGCTTGGTGATGAAACACTTGAGCGAGAACGGCCTGATGGTGGTGCAATCGACCTCACCGCTACATGCCCCCTACTCGTATTGGTGCATTAACGCCACTCTACAAAGCGTAGGACTACATACATCCCCATATCATGCCTTTGTCCCCTCTTTTGGCGAATGGGGTTTTATTCTGGCCAGCAAGAAAACGGGCTACACGCCACCGACAAGTTATCGCGTAGCAACGAAATTCCTCGATGCAGAAACCACGCGGCAAATGTTTTTCTTCCCGCCCGATATGCAGCCAGTCAAAGTTGAAATCAATCAGCTGAATAATCAATCGCTGGTGAATTATTTTGAGCAAGACTGGGCGAAGGTGATTCGCTGATGTGGCAGCTCAACCGTCGCCAGTTTTTACAGCGCAGCGCGGCACTCGGTTTAGCGACCACACTTCCTGCCTGTACAAAATTCACTTCTTGGGGCTTACCCATTACGGTGTATTTACCGGGAATAGAAGCTGGACATAGTCTAAGAGACAATACATCACCCATTCAACCGAGCAGTGAACGACGCGTCAAAGTGGCGATTTTGGGCTCGGGCGCGGCGGGCCTATTTGCTGCGTGGCGCTTAGTGCAAGATGGATTTACAGATTTTGTGCTGGTTGAAGGCCCTGAATGGGGCGGCAATTGCGCCAATGGGCAATTTTCGCCTAATACCAACTCAAACATCCACTATCCACGCGGCGCACATTACCTGCCCTTGCCATCGATGGAATCAACGCACATTCGCGAGCTATTGCTCGATATGGGCGTGATTGAAGCCAATGCTTTTATGCCCAATCCCCTATTTGACGAGCGCGTATTGGTGCACGCCCCCGAAGATCGGCTTTTGATTAACGGACAGTGGCAAGAGGGACTTATTCCGCAACAAGGCATTCCTGCTGCAGAAATCGCTGAGCAGAAACGTTTTTTTCAATACATCGAGCAAATCAAGCAGCAAAAAGGCAGCGATGGAAAACGGCCATTTTGTGTACCTATGGCACATTCAAGCCAAGACACTGCATGGCGCAAACTGGATGACATCAGTTTTGCCGACTGGTTAAAACGCCATCAATACACAGCCCCGAGTCTACTTTGGTATCTCGACTACGCCTGCCGCGACGATTACGGCATTGGCCTAGCACAAACATCGGCATGGGCTGGACTGCATTACTTTGCGAGCAGAGGCGAGCAAACCAACGACTCGAGGCGAGGCGAAGAAATAGAACATTCAAGCCGCGCCGGCGCAAAACATAGCAAAACAGCCAGCAACGCCCATGAAGGCGCAGTGCTCACGTGGCCAGACGGGCTCAATCCACTTATACGACACATGACATCAAAGCTCACTGCCAATCAGCGCATGACGGGCGTTGCGACACGGGTTCAAGAGCAAGGTCAAACCGTATCGATCGATGTTTTAGACCCCAGCACTAAAACGGCAACTAGACTCATTGCCGATCATGTCATCTGCGCGATGCCCTTGCATGTCGCGGCGCATATCATTCCCGAGATTCAAGGACTAGGGTTCGATCTTAAACAGCACGGCACGCACCACGCGCCATGGCAGGTCAGTAACTTCTTAATCAACCGCTTCCCCACCGAGCCCGAACATCATCCGCTGGCTTGGGATAATGTCGTGTATGGCAGTCGCAGCCTGGGTTTCGTCAATGGCACGCATCAATTGATCCGCACCGCAAAGCCCGAATACAGCGTGATGACGGCCTACCACGCTTACGCGAACGAAGACCCCAAAATTGTCCGGCAGCGACTTGAGCGCGCTACTGGCGACGAGCTGTATGCCATCGCAGCGCAAGATCTAGACGCTGCTTATGGCTGGGGCAGTCAATTCAAAGCACGAGAATCGGTGCAACAGGTAGAAATCACCCTGCGCGGCCACGCGATGAGCAGCCCTACGGTGGGATTTTTGAACAATACGGGAGTGGAAAGTCTATTACAACAAAACAGCCGTATTCAATTCGCACATAGCGATTTGAGTGGCATATCGATTTTTGAAGAGGCCGCATGGTGGGGCGATGTAGCGGCCAAAAAGATATTGGCGCGCTAAAAACTATACTTTTTCAGGAAGTTGGCGTAAAGCCTCGGCATTCGAAGGTGAAAAGACTTTGTCTATCGCGTCATCAATATTGGTCCAGCAATATTGTGTATGTTCACGTGGCGCGATGGTGATGATACTGTCGATAGGCACTTGCACGCTGAATACATGCTCGGTGTTATGGGTTACACCGGGGGCGTAACGGTGGCGCCAGCGCTCAAAAATTTCAAAATCGGTCGATTGTTGCCAATCAACGATGTCGTCATTGCTCACCACCAAGCCAGTTTCTTCAAATAACTCGCGGCGAGCAGTATCAATCAAGACTTCATTCGCCTCACTGCTGCCGGTGACGGATTGCCAAGCACCGGCAAAATCAGACCGTTCGAGCAGCAATACCTGCAAATCGGACGTATGGATAACGAGTAATATAGAAATAGGCTGTTTATAGGGCATGACGCATTATACAATTGCAAGTCCATGCTGCCAGCTCTTCTTTGATACTAAATCTCATGTTTGATGCAATTGAACTCAAAAAACAGTTCCCAATTTTCAGCAACCACCCTGACCTCATTTATTTAGATAACGCTGCGACGATGCAAAAGCCTTTGTGCGTACTCGACGCGGAGCGGTTTTATTACGAGAATCACAACGCCAACGTGCACCGCGGCGCGCATCGCTTAGCGACTGCAGCAACTGATGCCTACGAGGGCGCACGGCATGTTGTCGCGCAGTTTATTAATGCGCCAAGTCACGAAGAGATTATTTTCACTCGCGGAACCACTGAGGCGATCAATTTAGTTGCGAATAGCTGGGGCAACTCTCTCAATACTGGCGACGAAATCATTTTGTCGACGCTAGAGCATCACGCAAACATCGTGCCATGGCAAATGCTGGCAGAGCGCCGAGGCGTCATTATAAAAATCATTAAGTTGGATGAGCATGGTGCGGTTGATCTTGCACATTTTTCTTCTTTATTAAGCAACAAAACCAAATTAGTGGCCATTAGCCACGTCTCGAATGCGATTGGGAGCATTCAGCCAATTCAATTAATTTGCGAGGCAGCACACCACGCAGGTGCCAAGGTCTTGGTCGATGGCGCCCAAGCTGTTGCACATTTAAATATTGATGTACAAGAACTCGGCGCTGATTTTTACGCCTTCTCCGGCCACAAGGTGTATGGCCCCACGGGCATTGGCGCTCTTTGGGTAGAGAGCAATACCCTTAACTCAATGTCGCCATGGCAAGGCGGTGGCGAGATGATTGCAGCCGTTTCATTCAGTGGAAGCACCTATGCCGCTGCACCGTATCGATTTGAAGCCGGAACACCAGCCATTGCCCAAGCCGTTGGCCTTAGTGCAGCACTCACTTGGATAAGCGCCCTAGACCGAGCTGCGCTACTGAATCACGAGCAGCAATTACGGCAACAGCTTGAAGAAGGCCTAATTCAAATGACTGGCATCTCCATTCACGGTCAAAGCCCTGACAAAGCAGCACTGACTTCAATGACTTTTGCTGGCGCCCATCCTTATGATGTGGCACAGTTTTTAGATCACAAAGGCATTGCCGTACGGGTGGGCCACCACTGCGCGCAACCTTTGCTACAAAGCCTAGGCGTCAGCGGGACGCTACGCGCCTCATTCGCAGCTTACAACACGAGTAGCGACGTTGATGCATTTCTAGTCGCACTTCACGAAACTCTTGAGATATTAGGCTAATGAGTAATTTACCCCACCACCCATTTGGCACCGAAATTAGCTTAAGCGATTTAAGCAATCGGCTCTCCCAAGCGCAAGGCTGGGAGGCAAAAAACCGACTTTTAGTACAACTGGCTCGCGAGTTACCCGAGTTTCCAGTTGAGATGCGCGACAATGAACATCGAGTCAGCGGCTGCGAAAGTCAGGTTTGGCTTTGGCTGGAGCGAAAAGACGACTGCTATCTACTCGCTGCGGATAGCGACTCAAAAGTAATTAAGGGGTTGCTCACACTGATATTGGCGGCCTATCACGACAAAAGTGCAACAGACATCCAAAACTTTGACTTCACCGCTTGGCTCAATGAATTAGGTTTACAGCGTTTCCTTTCCGCAAGCCGTGGCAATGGGCTCAAAGCCATCGTGACGCACATCAAACAACACAGCAACATGTAAGCTTACTGCGGGATTTCTCGCATTGACCGAGCAATCTGTGGGGCGCATTCTGACTGGCATCACTCAGTCAACTGGAGTCTTTTTATGTTCAAAAAGCTAGCCCTCTCCCTCGCCATCGGTTTTATTTCTTGCTCTGCAATGGCAGAAAAAACGTACACAGCAGCAACCGATGCTACTTTTGCGCCGTTCGAGTCGCTCAATAAAAACAGAGAAATCGTTGGATTTGATGCTGACATCATCAATGCCATCGCAAAAAAACAAGGCTTCAAAGTTAAGCTAAACAATACGCCATGGGAAGGCTTGTTTGCCAGTCTCAACAATGGCGAGCGCGACATTGTCATTGCGGCCGTAACCATCACGCCAGAGCGCCAAAAAAGCATGGATTTTTCAGCCCCCTACTTTGATGCCAAACAGCTCATCGTTGTGAAGGAAGGCAGCCCAATTAAGCAACTAAGCGATTTAAAAGGCAAAAAAGTCGGCGTACAAAATGGCACCACGGGCGACACGGTCGTTCAAAAACAATTTGGCAAAACTAGCCCAGATATTCGCCGCTACGAAAACATCACCCTCGCACTCGCAGAACTCTCCAATAGCGGCGTCAGCGCTGTGGTTGCCGATAATGCGGTGGTTAAAAACTATTTAATCAACAATCCAGGGCAAAAATTCCGCCTCATTGACGACTCAAGCTTTGCTGTTGAGCAATACGGCATCGCCGTACGTAAAGGCAACAAAAAGCTCCTTGATGAGATTAATACAGGTCTAGCTGGCATCAAGGCGGATGGTACTTATCAAAAAATTCACACCAAATACTTCGGTAATAAATAAGAAAAAATACGGCTTAATCGCCGTATTTTTTTTTGCCATCGCCTACACTAAATCATCTTCTCTAACAAAAGCCGGCACACTATGTTGCGCGACATTTCTCCTACCGAATCTGAAACGCTATTCAAAAGCATGGTGATCCCAACTCGTCCAGATGTTTTAACGGCAATCAAAAAGGCGCAAGAGGCCGAAGATCCTGACTTTGATGAAATTGCTCGCCTGATTAATTCAGACCTCACGCTGTCGGCCGCCATGCTTAAAACAGTGAACTCACCATTTTACCAACTCAACAAACGCATCAACTCAGTCGATGAGGCCTTAAAACTATTAGGCTTACGCAATATTTGCAACATCACCGAAGGTGTCGTGTTGCGACAAGTTTTAAGTGGCAATAACAATCAGATGGATTATTTCTGGGATAGCGCCAATCGAATGGCGATGATTGCAGCGGCACTCAGCGAAAACGTGCATGGCATTGATAGCGCAGAAGCCTATACCTTTGGGTTATTTCATAATTGCGGGCAAGTTTTAATGTCGGGGCGTTTTCCTAATTACATGGAAACGCTAGAACGCGGCGAGCGCATGTCTCGACAAGAGTTCATCGAGCTCGAAAATCGCCGCCATCAAACCAGCCACAATGTGGTTGGCTATTTGCTGGGCCGAACTTGGTACTTGCCGGAAGACACGCAGCTGGCGATCTTAAATCACCACGACTACAGCTTATTTGAACATGGTGAAGATGCAGAATGGCATCATATATGCACCTTGATTGCCATTGCCAGCTTGGCTGAGCACATTTTAAAAATGAACGTAAAACAGTTTGAGCATATTGAATGGCGCGGCATTGAACCTGTGCTACTCAATCACCTTGCTTTTAAGCTCGAAGAGTTTGAAGACATGGTCGACAATATTGGCATGATGCTTTGAGCTCAGACGCACAACTCATACCTACTCTTCAATAAAACCCACCGCCTGATTCAACTGTCTCCGCCATTTTTTAGTCGGCCGGCCTTTAATATCAGGATGATCGAAGTGCGGCTGCATTTTTTGCGCAAACAAATCACGCTCACGCCGCACTACACTCTCTGGCGTTTCTTGATACAAAGTGCGAGCCACCTCTGCCGAACTACGTTGACTTGCCAACAAAACCACCTGCACTTCAAAAACACCATGTGGAGCTTGGATTTTGAGCATGTCGCCCACTTTTGGTGCGGTGGCGCACTTGGCGCGCTGACCTTGATGATGCACATGGCCTGCCTCAATGGCCTTGGCGGCACACGAGCGTGTTTTAAAAAAACGCGCCGCCCACAGCCATTTATCTAAACGCACTTTATCTTGCATGTCGCAACGCATTCCGCTGTTAAAATAGCATTCTACGACGATCAGAATGCGCCGGTATGGATAAAAACACCACACAACAACTTAAAAAGCTACGCAAACAACTGCGTGAAGCGCAAGAAAATCAGCGCTACAAGCCTGTCATTCGCGAAAAGCCTGCTGAGCCTGACCATCACGCCCTGTTTTTAGCGGCAATGAAAGATGTTGCGCCACTCAAGAATTCAGAAAAAATCAGCCACATTCCGCCCGCACCAAGCCCATGGCCGAAAGGCTTGTACGTGGAAAGCCCCGTCTTAAATGACTCCATGAGCGATTTTTGGCCTTGGGATGAGCTGGAAGCAGGCGAACAATTGATGCATATGAAGCCAGGTCAAAAGCTCGACACACTACGTAAACTTAAGCGTGGCGACTGGCAAGCCGAAGCTGAGCTCGATTTGCATGGTGAAAACATCGATTCGGCTCGGACGCAAGTTGCGCAATTCTTGTATCACTGCCAACAAAGGCAATTTCGGTGCGTACGGAT